>CANJJU010000029.1 GCA_947474815.1 Chitinophagaceae bacterium
ACTCTCATGACGATAAAATCTTGCTAGCGTATAGGTGTGTCTTACGATACACTGATCTTCATCTAAAACAATGAAACCTCCAGACCCCATCATACTTCCAGAAGCAAATCCTCCGTCACTTAAACTTTCATAATTCATTAATCTTTTCTCTCCCTTTGCAGTTGTTAGCAAAAGATTTGCAGGAAGAATGGGGACAGACGATCCTCCCGGAATACATGCTTTTAATTTTTTCCCATTGGGTATTCCCCCACAATATTCATCGCTATAAATAAATTCCTCTACCGAAATCGTCATGTCTATTTCATAAATACCCGGCTTATTGATATTGCCACAAGCCGAAATCAACTTGGTTCCCGTAGATTTTCCTATTCCTATTTTAGCATATTCCTCGCCTCCTTCATTAATAATTGGCACCACTGCAGCAAGTGTTTCTACGTTATTCACTACCGTTGGACAACCCCACAACCCTTTAACAGCTGGGAAAGGAGGTTTGATTCTTGGATTGCCCCGCTTCCCTTCTAATGATTCTAACAATGCTGTTTCTTCGCCACATATATAAGCACCCGCCCCTCTTTGTACATACATCTCACAATCAAATCCACTGCCTAAAATATTTTTACCTAAAAAGCCATTTTGCTTTGCTTCTGCAATGGCCGCTTCGAGAATGTCAGCAATCCAATCATATTCTCCTCTTATATAAATATAACTTGTATTACTTCCTAACGCGAATGAAGACACGATCATACCTTCAATCAACAGATGCGGAATAAACTCCATTAAATATCTATCCTTAAAAGTGCCTGGTTCACTTTCATCTGCATTGCAAACAAGATAACGAGGAACGCCAACTGGTTTAGCCAAAAAACTCCACTTCATTCCAGTAGGGAAGCCCGCACCCCCACGACCTCTTAAGCCACTTTTCTTTACTTCTTCTACCACTTCCTCTGGCTGTAATTTTAAAGCTTTTTCAACGCTACGATAACCTCCTTCACGACGGTATACATCATAATGACGAATGCCTTCTACCTGTGCTTTTTCTAATAATAATTTTCTTCCCATTTTAATAATCCTTCTGTTACCGAATTTTTATAAAATATTTTTAATTTGCTTTACTCCTGCACTCTTCAACAATACTATCCACTTTTTCTTTTGTAAGATGCTCGCGATAATTTTTACCTAACTGCATCATGGGAGCATACCCACAAGCACCCAAACATTCTACTGTCTTCAATGTAAACATTCCATCTGCAGTAGTTTCGCCCACGCCTATGTTTAATTTACTTTTAATGTAGTCTATAATATCATCACTCCCATTGAGCATGCAGGGACCTGTTTGGCAAACTTCAAAAACATATTTTCCAACAGGCTTCAAATTATACATACTATAGAAGCTAGCTACTTCATATACTTCAATTGGTTCTATTTGCAACAATGATGCTACATAGTCCATCACAGGCACATCCAACCATCCGCCAAACTCCACCTGCGCCATGTGTAATACAGGAAGCAAAGCACTCTTCTGTTTTCCTTGAGGATAACGAGCAATGATTTCATTCACTCTAGCCAGACTTGTTTCTTTAAACTGTATCATTATATTATAAATTCAAAAATCAATATTCAAATTCTTATGCATCTAATTCCCCTGCTATCAAATTTAAGCTGCTCATCGTTATCACCGCATCGCTCAACATCCCATCTTTTATCAATTCGGGATATGCCTGATAATAAATAAAACATGGCCTACGAAAATGAAGCCTATAAGGAGTTCGTCCGCCATCGCTGATTAAATAAAACCCTAACTCACCGTTGGCACCTTCAACTGAGCTATACACTTCTCCAGCTGGCATAGATGTTTCCCCCATTACTATTTTAAAATGATAAATAAGGGCTTCCATCTTTGTGTATACATCTTTCTTTTCAGGCAAGTAATATGCGGGTGAATCGGCATGAAATATCTCTGCCTCTGTTCCTTTAAAGGATTGAACTTTTTGATACGCTTGTTTAATAATGCTTAAGCTTTGCCACATCTCTTCATTGCGTACTAAAAAACGATCGTAGCAATCGCCTGTTTTCCCTACGGGAATAGTAAAATTAAAATCTTCATAACTGCTATAAGGAGTATGAATGCGAACATCGTAATCCACACCAGCCGCCCTAAGATTGGGACCAGTAAAGCCATAATTCATAGCCCTTTCCGCAGTAATCGCACCACAACCGATGGTACGATCCATGAATATTCTATTGCGTGTAAATAAATTTTCAAACTCCTTTAACTGTGCAGGGTAACCGCTTTTTTCATCTAGAAACTTTTCAAGTTTTTGAAAAGCAGCATTGGTAAAATTCCTTTCAAAGCCTCCAATACGACCAATGTTAGTTGTTAAGCGTGATCCGCATACCTCTTCATAAATCTCATAAATCAGCTCCCTGAATTGCATTAAATACAAAAACCCTGAATAGGCTCCACTGTCAACGCCCACAATTGAATTGCAAATCAAATGATCTGAGATTCGAGCCAATTCCATGATGATGATTCTTAGGTAGTCTACACGCTTAGGCGTTTGAACCCCCAATAATTTTTCGCATGTTAAATGCCAACCCATATTATTGATTGGCGAAGAGCAATAATTTAGTCGATCCGTTAAAGGGGTTATTTGATATAAAGGTCTTCTTTCTGCAATTTTTTCAAACGCACGATGAATATATCCTACCGTCGAAGTGGCTTGCATAATACGTTCTCCATCAAGCTCCAAAATATTTTGAAATACACCATGAGTTGCAGGATGCGTTGGACCGAGGTTTAATGTGGTCGTTTGCTTTTCAATGCTTCCTTCTGGTAAAAGTATGTGTTCGCTCATAGTTTAATAGTCAATTAATAACTAGCCAATTTGTTATAGATCGTCTCAAATAATTACCGCCCAAACATTTCATCATCTTTGTCGATTCTGGTTTGGTCTTCCAATGGAAATTCTTTTCTCATTGGAAAATAGTCCATCTCATCTACATTCAAAATTCTAATCAAATTTGGATGCCCAACAAAATTAACTCCAAAGAAATCGTATGTTTCTCTTTCCATGAAATTAGCTGATTGAAACAATGCAGTCGCACTAAATACATCAGGTTGCAAAATATCCGTAAATACTTTAAATCGAATACGAATATTGTCTGTCCAATTGTGCAAATGATACACCACAGCCAATTCGGCACCTTTCTGATCAGGATAATGTACTGCCTGCAAATCTGTTAAGAATGTAAATTTCAATTCGGCATCATCAAATAAAAACTGAAGGACTTTTAGGTTCAATTCTTTTGGCGCTGTAAAAGTGAGCATACCATAAGGCTCTTCCCAATTGATTAGTAGTTCTCCAAATTTTTCGGTTAGCCGTTGTTGTATGATTGTGTTTGTCAACATTTAAATCTGTCTCTTTTATTTATTGTATTCCGTAACTATTCAATAATTCTTTATACTGATCACTGTGTCTTCTTCTTAATCCTTCAGCATTTACAAGTTCTTGAATTTTCATAAACCCATCCAAGATTGCTTCTGGCCTCGGAGGACATCCAGGAACATATACATCTACAGGGATAACTTGATCTATCCCTTGTAATACAGAATAGGTATCAAATATCCCTCCGCTACTTGCACAAGCCCCTACTGCTATCACCCAGCGCGGTTCGGCCATTTGCAAATAAACTTGCTTTAGCACCGGGCCCATTTTTTTTGAGATGGTACCCATTACCATTAACAAATCACATTGACGAGGCGAAAATCCCACACGCTCTGAACCAAATCTTGCTAAGTCATAATGACTGGCCATGGTAGCCATGAATTCAATCCCACAACAACTCGTTGCAAAAGGCAAAGGCCAAATAGAATTTTTACGAGCAAGGCTAACTACCTTTTCGAAATTAGTTGCCATGAAACCCTCTCCCATATACCCTTCTGGTATTCCTTGGAATTTTACTGTATTGTTAAATTGTACTGGACGAGACATTTTTTAAAGTTTAAAGTTTAAGGGTTTAAGGTGAAAGTTTAAGATGCAGGAGTGCACAATAATAAACTTAAGACCTTAGCCCTATTCTAATCCTCCCATTTCATTGCACCCTTTTTAAATATATAAATAAACCCTGTTATAAATAATCCCACAAATAATACGACCGCTAAAAACCCCTCCCAGCCGAGCGCTCGGAAGTTGATTGCATATGGATAAAAGAAAATCACTTCTACATCAAACAAAACAAACAATATTGCAACCAAAAAATACTTGATAGCCATCGGCTGACGAGCATTTCCTTTTATCTCTACCCCACTCTCAAAATTCTGAAGCTTATCCGACGTTTTTCTTTTAGGACCTAACGCATTAGATCCAATAATAATGGCGAAAACTAAACCCAGGGCAAAAATGAGCTGAAGGACAATTGGCAGATAATTTTCTGCGCTATTGGTGGTTAATTGAAGAAAGAAAAAGGGCATATGAAAATGCTTAAATTATTGGTTAGCAAAAATAAGGTAGCTACGCTAATATACAATACTCAATATCATAAAATAACAAATAAAAAGCCCGTTATGTTTAAATAACGGGCTCAAAAAATCTACTTATGAATGAATTATTTTTTTTTGGGAGAACTTCCTGACTTTGGCTTTGTGGCAACAGGCTTTTTAGGAGCAGATTTGGGATTGTTTTTACTAATAAATTCTCGATTAGACACCAATTGAGCATCAGAAGGATCTAGTGCGATGGCTTTATCAAGATATGCCAATGCCATTTCTTGGTCTTTTTTGACATTATAATAATACTCTATAAAATATTTATATGCCCCTATTAATTGGTTTTTTACTTTTTCCCTATCCGACGATTTTTCACCCAGCTCAATTGCTTTTTGGTAAAATGGAGCCGCCAGCCCTAAAATACCTGCTGAATCAATCGCTGCAGTAGCCTTTCCTATCATATAATAACCAAACATATCTTCTGGATATTTTTGAGTATACTGATTAAAAATGGTTATAGAAGAATCGTTGGCACCTCCTCTAAAGTAATTGTACCCCGCATTATAAAAGTCAGTTTTACCCGGATTTTTCTTACTCTCAATAATCTTCTTATACCAATCTGCAGCACTTGTATACTTTTTCTGACCTTCGTACATAGATGTCATTGTTTTGATATACAAAACCTTGTTTTGTTCCACAGAATCCAATGCAACAGCTTTATCTATCAATAGCCCTGCTTGCACTTCGTTGCCGGGGAATTTCAACAAAACATCAGCATACAAATTATAATCGCCTGGAGTAACTTTTTCTGAAAGCTGGCGTTTAAAATACTCTTCGAAATTTTCTTTCGCCTTAACTGAATCTTTGAGTCTATTATAAGTCAATCCCATTAATCTAAATAAACTAGGATATGGAGTTGATCCTTCTGACTGAACACATTCGTTCACTTTAGTAATTGTTTCTAAAAAAAGCCCTTGAGCATATTTAAGAGACGCTCTGTAATAACATGCCCTTGGATCATCATCGGCATTAGCGAGCCATTTTTCGAAATACTCTGCTGCTTTGGGCACATCTGTTTCATAATAATAATTGAAAAGATTGCTATACACAGGAGCAAATTTAGGATCACTTGCTATTGTGTTATTGTATTGTTCCATAAAAATAAACTCCTGTCCTTTGCCTTGAGATTGATACAATCGACCTATTCTAAAACTAGCCCTTGCATATTGCGGATCCATTGTCAATGCTGCTTGATAAGATAAAATAGCGTTGCCTCCATCTCCATTTTTTCTATAGGCATCGCCCAGATTGACTAATACATCTGGACTATTGAATTTTTTGAGCTGGGTAGCTTGCTTTAGCTTTTCTATGGCATAAATTGGATCACCATTTTTAGATTCGGGGTTGCCATTTGCAAAACCAATTGCATTTAATACAGCTATACTTTTACCCTGGCTCAGTGAAATAGCCGCTTCAAAATGATTTCTGGCATCTTGAATTTTCCCTTCAATTAATTCAATGTGTCCAATACCCGCCATTAGAAGCGTGCTGCTAGGCATTGATGATAATGCAGATTGATATATTTTTTTTGCATCTAAAAGGTCCTGTTTTGTTCGATCATCAGATAATATAATTGATTGACCAAGCCAGTAAGTAGCTTCTTCATTCGCAGGATTTGCAGTGAGTATTTTCTGAAAGATATCTTTAGCACTTTTATACCTTTCATAATAAATGCATTTTTTTCCCTGGTCAATTGACTGAGCAAATAAACTATTTACAAAAAAAATAGAAACAAACGCTAGCATTCCAATAGTTACCTTCTTCATGTTACTTTTCTTTTAAGACTTAATCAATGGTATAAAATTATATAAGAAACCGTTAAAGCTTTGCTTAATTTTTAGGCAACGCCTCATTTATTTTTACATTTCTAATGTCAAAATCCATAACAGGTCCTAAATAAGCACGTCTAAATATAAGTTGGCCTCTTTCAAACTTCAAAAATGAAATGAAGCCAGTGCCTAAGCCCTCATAGTTTTCTTTAATAATATAACACAGCGGCCGTACCAAAGGGTATCGCCTATTTAGCATGCTTTGTTGAGTTGGCTTAACATATGGGCTACCCTCACAAAGACCACATTGTACATACCCGATTTTTATGCTTTGTAATGAGGCTACTTGAATACTATCTTCTGGATTGCCAATCCAGCTGATGCCAACAAATCCTAAAGCATCTTCATGACTGGCAACATAATCGATAACCGCTTGGCTATTTTTAACCGCTTTTACTACAGCTGTGTCAAATGGCTCCCCTTTTAAAATCGAATCCCTAATAAATCTCACTGTACTTGTAGCGTGTAAGCCATCAAATACAATGGTTTTATTCCTGCCTGATTTTCCTGAAAGATTTTGTTGCAAAGATTGTAAAGAAAATAAACTGTCCCGACTGCTTTTGTTTACTACTATAGCTACGGCATCTGATGCTACTGCATTCCATCCGGGATTATACTGAAGCGAGTCAATCATGTAACGCTCTTCCTTTGCATTTAATCCTCTCCCTACTATAATCAATCGGTTGCTGCTGTCCTTAAAGAAATCTCTAAAACAATCTGCTTCAGATTTATATGCAGCAATAATATGAGCTCCTGGATAAGAAGATTCGTACATTTTGATTTGCTGCTCCATTACTGGCTTGAAAGATTCATCTACACTAATGTAAATAGTCCCCTTTTGAGGGGAGTCATGAGGCACGATTGATTTTTTCTCAGATGCACAACTTGAAATCATCCACCAACTGACCACTATAAGGCAATATGTTTTAATGTTAGCACTCATCTCTCTCTCATATAATTTTTTTTATACCCCCGATAAATTCTAAACAAGCCATATATGATACAGATGCCTCCAAATACTTTCATAGAAGGATCATCAAAACGAGCTTCCAACCCTGTATTGAACTGCTTGATAAAAATCAGAAAAACACCCATAGCGGCCCATAATATGCCCATTCCATAATCCATGATGCTTCTCATTCTAATATAGCCTTTATCTCTCTGCGATAATGAATGATCTTCAAAATCTTCTTGTTTCATTGTAGTTGATAATTAATTTAAAGCTGCAATTTAATAAGAATAAACGGGCAGCATAGCAGATAAAGGTATCTATTTGAGGACAACAGCCATTAAATTCCATAAAATTAACGTCGTAAATTATATAAGACGCTCCAAGAAAAACTAAGTTTGATCGATTATCTTTGACTTCAAAAAATAATTATCCTTTTTTATATAATCGATGAAAATTTTAATGGTTTGTTTGGGTAATATTTGCAGAAGTCCATTAGCGGAAGGGATTTTGCAAAACAAAGTAGACGCTGCCAAACTTGGCTGGAATGTAGACAGTGCAGGAACGAATGGTTTTCATGATGGAGAGTCGCCACACAAACTGAGTCAGAAAGTGGCAGTTGCTAATGGAATTGATATCAGCGAACAAATTTCTAGGCGCATTACTCAGGAAGACTTCTTGATATATGATCGATTATACGCCATGTCTGTTGATGTACTAGAAGACATGAAAAGAATAGGTGGCGAGCAATTCAATGAAAGAAAATGCAGCTTATTTTTGAATGAATTGCACCAAGGAAAAAACAACAGTGTGCCTGATCCGTGGTATGGAAATGAGGATGGATTTATTGAAGTTTTTCAATTAATTGACCGAACTTGTGATGCGCTAATCAACAACTATTTACAAACCACCAATTATACCCCAAAGATATAATGGCAAAGCCGTCGATACCACAGGGAACAAGGGACTTTTCTGCTGAAACAATCAGGAAAAGGAATCACATTCTTTCTACAATAAGAAACGTGTTTGAGCTGTATGGATTTGAACCATTGGAAACTCCTGCCATGGAGAATCTGGAAACGCTCATGGGTAAATATGGTGAAGAAGGAGACAAACTAATTTTTAAGATTCTGAATAATGGATTAAATGATCCAAAAAATATCGATAAGGCTAAAGAAGGATTTGAAAAATTATTAGAGGGGAAAAGCAACGCCTCTCTTACCGAACGCGCCTTAAAATACGATCTAACGATTCCTTTTGCAAGATACGTAGCCATGAATCACGGGCAGCTTACTTTTCCATTCAAACGCTATCAAATACAGCCTGTATGGCGTGCCGATAGGCCCCAAAAGGGCCGATACAGAGAGTTTACTCAATGCGACGCAGACGTTGTAGGTAGCACCTCACTGATCAATGAAGTTGAACTTATTAATATCTACCACCAAGTTTTTACACAACTTGGATTAGAGCAATATGAATTAAAAATCAACAGTAGAAATATACTTTTGGCATTGGCAGAAGCTTGCGGGGGCGCTGATAAGTTAATTGACATTACTGTTGCCATAGATAAGCTTGATAAAATTGGGCTTGAGAAAGTAAAAATAGAATTACAACAGCGAGGCTTAAACGAAAATCAAATTGTTACGATTGAAAAATATTTATCCATTGCAGGAAATAATGTAGAGAAACTTGCTGCTATTGAGGATTTATTGGGTAAAAATATACACACTTCAAAAGGCATCGAAGAGTTGTCTTTCATTGTACATCATGCAAGTAATACTCATTTAGCAATTGACTTTACACTCGCAAGAGGACTCAATTATTATACCGGAGTGATCTTTGAAGCAAAAGCTCCCTCTTCGGTTCAAATGGGCAGTATTGGTGGCGGTGGCAGATATGATAACCTTACCGGCTTATTTGGCGTACCCAATATTCCAGGAATTGGCATCAGTTTTGGTGTTGACAGAATTTATGATGTATTAGAAGAATTACAGTTGTTCCCATCTGGCATTCAAACCAGTACAAAAGCCTTGTTTTTTAATATGGGAGAAAATGAAAGTTTGTTTGCATTTGATGTTTTACAACAAGTAAGGGCTCAAGGAATTGCTTGTGAGATGTTTCATGAAACAACCAAGCTTGATAAGCAATTCAAATATGCTGAAAAGAAAAACATCCCTTACGTAGTGATTATTGGCAGTGCAGAAATAGAGAAAAAAGAATGTGTAATCAAGCACCTACTTACAGGGAAGCAAGAAAATATATCATTGTCTCAGCTCAGTAATTTTCTACAATAAATTACAACCCTTCATAAATAATGGCAGCGCCCTGACCTACACCCACACACATCGTTGCTAGGCCATACTTACTTTTTCTTTTCTTCATCTCATGTAACAAAGTGGTAGAAATCCTCACTCCACTACAGCCTAATGGATGACCTAATGCAATGGCCCCTCCATTAACATTTACTTTTTCGAGATCTAGCCCTAAATCGTGAATACAGGCAATGCTTTGAGAAGCAAAGGCTTCATTTAATTCAATCAAATCTAAATCAGCAATGGCAAGTCCTGCTCTTTTTAGCGCTTTGTTAGTTGCGGGAATAGGACCAATTCCCATCACAGAAGGCTCTACGCCTGCAACAGCCATGCTGATTATTTTTGCAATGGGCTGCAAAGCATACTTTTTTACAGCACTTTCACTCGCTAATAACATTGCAGCCGCTCCATCGTTGATGCCACTACTATTCCCTGCAGTTACAGTTCCCTCTTTTATAAAGGCAGCCTTTAGCTGAGAAAGTTTATCAAAAGTTGATAGTCTTGGATGTTCGTCTTGTTCAAAATCAAAAGCATCTTTCCCTATTTGTACTTGAATTGGAATGATTTCATTTTTAAATTTATTCTCTTTGTGTGCATTGCTATATTTCTGCTGACTCGACATTGCAAATTCGTCTTGTGCGTGTCTGCTGATATTCCATTGTTTGGCAACATTTTCAGCAGTTTCTCCCATTGTATAAGGGAAATAAAGAGATGATAAGGCTTGATTAATGAAACGCCAACCCATGGTTGTATCAAAAACTTGTGCATTTCTATCAAATGGAGAAGTTGCCTTAGGCATTACGAAAGGGGCTCTACTCATACTCTCTACACCACAAGCAATCATTAATTGCGCATCTCCGCAAGCGATTGTTCTAGCTGCATCCATGATTGCTTGTAATCCACTTGCACAAAGTCTGTTAATAGTAGCCCCAGGCACTGTTGGAGGTAATCCAGCTAACAATGAAGCCATCCTTGCTACATTTCGATTGTCTTCCCCACTTTGATTGGCTGCACCTGCAATAACATCCTCAATTGCATTTAAATCAATATTACTATTACGACTAATCAACCCTTTAATCACTAGCGCCAATAAATCATCTGGCCTAATACCAGAAAGTGACCCGCCATATTTTCCAATAGGTGACCTTACTGCGTCAATTACGTATACTGATTCCATATTTCAGAATTTATATAACAATGTTGTTAAAAAATACTCCTGTATAAAACTGATGGCAAAGATAACTGCTTTTTAAAAACTTTGCCAGAAGCGGATGCACAATCAAAGTTAGGTTGATTATCTTTGCGTCATGCCTATTAGCAGAAATATACGATCATTAAGTCTCCCCGAATTAAAAGAATATTTTGAATCCATTGGCGACAAAAAATTCCGTGCAATACAAGCCTACGAATGGCTTTGGAAGAAAAATGTGCGACATTTTGACGAAATGAGCAATTTATCCCTTGACCTTAGGAAAAAGCTTGCGGAAGATTTTGATTTTAACGCGATTACAGTAGAAGCAACTCAGTATAGCAATGACGGAACTGTAAAATCGAGGTTTAAGACCTTTGACAATCATCTCATTGAGGGAGTACTGATTCCAACAGAAAAGAGAAATACTGCTTGTGTATCATCACAGATCGGTTGCAGTCTCACCTGCAAATTCTGCGCAACCGGAAAAATGGAGCGTAAGCGTAATTTGGATTTCGAAGAAATCTATGATCAAGTAGCATTACTCAATGAACAAAGCGAAAAGATTTACGGAAAAAAATTGAGCAATATCGTATACATGGGTATGGGCGAACCATTGCTTAACTATAAAAATGTATTAAAATCTATAGACAAAATTACTGCATCCGATAGTATGGCGATGAGTCCAAAGCGCATTACAGTTTCTACAGCGGGAGTAGTAAAGATGATTAAACAACTAGGTGATGACAAAGTCCGATTTAATTTAGCATTGTCCTTGCACGCTCCTACTGATAAAAAAAGAAACGAAATTATGCCAATCAATGAAAGCAATACCATTGATTCGTTGATTGAAGCGCTTAATTATTTTTACGACCACACTAAGAATGATATTACACTCGAATACATCCTCTTTAAAGATAAAAATGACAGCATTGAAGATGCCAATGAATTGATAAAAATTTACAGACAAATCCCTACTCATCTCATTAATGTGATTGAATACAACCCGATTGCAGGAGCGGAGTTCATAAAGCCAGCTGAAGATGCCACGCAGCTTTTTACTAACCATTTAGCTAAAAACAACGTAAATGTAAGAGTAAGGCGCAGTCGCGGGAAAGACATTGATGCTGCCTGTGGCCAGCTAGCGAATAAAGACAAAATTAATTCCTAGGCCGATTAAACTTATTTTATAGGATGTGGTCCAAATAGACATCACTATAAAATATACTACAATGAAAAAATCAACTTTAACCATCCTTTTGTTAGCTATAGTCTTTTTATCTGCTTCTGCTCAAGACAAAGGAATACACAAAGGCCGTCAAGATAACAACCCTGCTGCAATGCAAAGAAAGGCAGCACAAAAAGAAATGATAAAGTCCCTGAACCTTTCTGATGAGCAAAAAGACAAGATGAAAAAAATAAGGGAAGAACATAAAAAAAATATGGAGGCCCTTGAGAAAGAACAAAACATTAGTGTAAAAGAATACAACGATAGAAAAACAGCTATTTCTAAAGAAATGAAATCTTCTAGAGAGGCCATATTAACAACAGATCAAAAAAATAAAATAGCAGCTGCCAAAACAGAAAAAGAAAATAAAAAGAAAGGACAATTTGAGAAAAGAATAAACAAGATGGATACAACACTCAAGCTGTCCGATGTGCAAAGAAAAAAAATAATTGCATTGCATGAAAAAAATCAATTAAAGAAGAAGGCGATTAAAGAGGATGCATCTTTAAATGATCAGGAGAAAAAAATAAAAATGACTTCTTTGAAA
Organism: Chitinophagaceae bacterium; assembly: GCA_947474815.1. Lineage (GTDB taxonomy): Bacteria > Bacteroidota > Bacteroidia > Chitinophagales > Chitinophagaceae > Ferruginibacter. The sequence continues at coordinate 12,601 of CANJJU010000029.1, forward strand.
AATGAAACTGAAGAAGAACGAAAAAAAATCCTTACTGCAGAACAGTTGAGCAAAATAGAAGACAGAAAGAAAAAAGAGAAAGGAATTCGAAAAAATTAACATTAAAAATATCAAGCTATTTTGACAGCGCATAATGTATCTATTATGCGCTGTTTTATGTTAAATCCACCACAACCCAAGTCATAATCTAATGAAATAGCTGTATATTTGTGGTTCATTACTGTTGAAAAACAGCATAAACCTTCACTACATGAGCCAGGATTCATTTCAGAAATTTGTTCCCAAAAAGAAAAACAGCGTTGTCAAAGAAGAACATCGCCAGGAAAAAAAGAAAGTAAAAAAAGAAAGAGCTGCTTATTTCGACAAAATAAAAGAAGAGAAATATCAGGCAAGAATGGCAGCGAAAAAAGCGGCCCTATCTCCCAAAAAAAATAATATTGGTACAGATAAAAACACTCCCATTTCTGTTGATTCAAAAAAACCAGCTGCGGATAGAAAAACAGTAGATGAGGCCATGCCTTTGAATAAGTTCTTGGCACATTGCGGAATTTGCTCCCGCAGAGATGCGGTAAGCTTGATAACTGAAGGAAAAGTAAAAGTCAATGGAAAACCAGCCATAGAGCCAGGATACAAAGTTCAACCCACAGATGAAGTGATCTACAATACCAAAAAGTTGTTTGTCACTAAAAATCTTGTATACGTACTTTTAAATAAACCAAAAGACTACATCACCACCACCGATGACCCACAGGGAAGAAAGACTGTTTTGCAATTGATTGAAAAAGCTACAAGCGAAAGAGTATACCCTATCGGGCGTTTAGACAGAAACACTTCTGGTGTATTGTTGCTCACCAACGATGGAGATCTTACTCAAAAGCTATCTCACCCCAGTTATGAAATCAAAAAAATATATGAAGTAAAGCTTGATAAAATTCTTCAGAAAGCTCATTTCGAAAAAATAATCAATGGCATTACACTTGAAGATGGTCCGGTGATTGTTGACAGCCTTGCTTATTCAGATGCTAAAGACAAATCAATTGTTGGGATTGAAATTCATAGCGGAAGAAACAGAATTGTTCGCCGCATCTTTGAAAGTTTAGGATACGATGTAAAAGGACTCGACAGAGTTATGTATGCAGGTTTAACAAAGAAAAATGTAGAAAGAAGCAAATGGCGCTATCTAAGTGATAAAGAAATCAGGGTGCTTAAATATTTGAATTCTTCAAAGAAAAAATAATCTTCAAAATTTATTTACAATTGACCAAAAACATTTTAAATATCGTTTTTGAAAATGATGCATTTCTTGCTATCAATAAGCCTGCAGGTTTATTATCTATTCCTAATCGGGAGCAGTCTGAAAAATCTCTGAAAGAAATACTACAAGAGAAGTATGGCACCATCTTTACGATACATCGACTTGATAAAGATACCAGCGGATTAATTCTTTTTGCAAAAAATGAAACTACGCATAAGTATTTCTCCCAACTTTTTGAAGAAAGAAAAATTGAAAAATACTATCTCGGGATTGTAATAGGCTGCCCTACTAATCAAACAGGCATCATTGATGCGCCCATTGCTGAGCATGCGCTTCACAAAGGGCTAATGACTGTCAATAGAAATGGGAAGCAAGCTTCCACTAGTTACGAGGTAATTGATTCAAACAAAAGCTTTTCGCTGCTTTCCTTTCAATTGCATACAGGCAGAACGCATCAAATTCGTGTTCATTCTAAAAACATGGGCCATCCACTCGCTTGCGATCCATTATATGGAGATGGAAAACCCGTACTACTTTCTTCCATAAAAAAGAAGTTCAAATTGAGTAAGCACGATGAGGAAGAAAGGCCCATGATTAATAGACTTGCGCTACATTCTTACAGACTAGTATTTGAAGATGAGCAAGGAAAGGAATTTGATTTAACTGCAGAAATGCCAAAAGAGTTTAGAGCGCTGATGACTCAATTGAAGAAAAACAATTAATACAAATTGTTTACTCATTTTCATAAATAGCCAATAGCCCTTCGGGCAATTCCACAAAAACCTTCTTATTTTTTTTATCTATTTTAATCAAGCTAGCTTCATGAAGTGGGATGAGCGCTTCTTTTCCTTTATACACGATGGTACAAAGGATTTGATGGGGCTGTTCATTTACTTCGATAATTTCTCCCAGATTATTCTCTGCCTCTATCATCGAAAAGCCAAGCAAGGCAATGGGAGCAGACTGCAGGGTATGCTTTTTAAAATCGGACTCTTCGAGCCAAACTTCTTTAGGAGTTAATTTTCGGGCTACTTCTTTGGTGTCGATTCCTTCTAATTTTAAATAAGTTTCAGTGTCGCTTTTAATAGCTGTTTTTTCAATGAAAAAAGGCATAAAGTTGTCCTTTTGTTCTTCTAGGTAAATTACTTCAAGTCCTTTTAATGAGGTTTTTTTTCCCAGACTGTGTTGAAGTACCAGCTCTCCCAGCAGCCCATAACTGGCGGCTAATTTTCCTATTTTAAAGTATTGTGACATGCTATTGCAAGATAATATTTTTTAACCCCTTAAGAATAATAAATAAAAAAGTCCCGCAAATAGCGGGACTGAATCAATTATCGGAACAGATATTTTATTCTGCTGATTTGGTTTCTTCAGCTGCAGCATCTTCTGCAACCTCTGAAGGAGTGGGAGCTTCTTCCACCTTAGGTGCAGCAGCTTCTACTTTTTTAACCACGGGTACATTGCGACGATCGATGCGTGCTTTTTTATGAGCGCCTTGACGAACAGCAACTTGTGCATCGTGCTCAGTCATCCACTTAGTGAATTTTTCCATAGCAGCAGCTTCGTCAAATAAGCCTAAACTTACACCACGTAACAAATGCTTAAGGTATAACACTCCTTTGAAAGACAAAATACGGCGAACAGTATCAGTGGGTTGAGCACCTTTTTGAAGCCAGTCTAATGCCTTTTGACGATCTACCTGAATTGTAGCAGGAACAGTCAACGGATTGTAAGAACCTAATTTTTGGATGAATTTTCCATCGCGTGGACTACGGGCATCCGCAATCACGATAAAGTAGAATGGTCTTTTCTTAGAACCATGTCTTTGTAATCTCATTTTAACAGCCATAAAAAATAGAAATTTTCTTGGTTGTGAACAATAGGGTTTATCCCTTTTGAAAAAGGGAGAGCAAAGATAACGCTAATTATAGAAATATTTAAAAAAATGTAGCGGAATTTCAATTTTAATAGAAAATCAATAAATCCCCCCTCAAATAAGGCTATTTCTTACCCATCATGCCCATCCCAGGCATTTTTCCCATGGGCATTTTGTTCATCATCTTCATCATTCCTTTCATTTGCTCAAATTGCTTGATAAACTGATTCAACTCCGTAAGATCTTTGCCGCTTCCCTTGGCAATCCGCTGTTTTCTGCTTGGATTGATAATATCCGGATTGCGGCGCTCTTCCATCGTCATAGAATTGATCATGGCTTCAATGCCTTTGAAGGCGTCATCTTTAACATCTAGATCTTTCACTTGTTTTCCTACTCCGGGAATCATCCCCATCAAATCTTTTAGATTTCCCATTTTCTGTATTTGTTGAATTTGGGTTTTAAAGTCTTCAAAATCGAATTGGTTTTTTCTTATTTTCTTTTCTAGTTTGGCTGCTTCTACTTCATCAAATTGTTCTTGTGCTTTTTCAACCAAACTAACAATATCTCCCATTCCTAAAATTCTCTGTGCCATCCTTTCTGGATAAAACACATCAAGCGTTTCCATTTTTTCTCCGCTGCTGCTAAACTTAATGGGCTTGTTGACGGTGTATTTGATTGACAAGGCAGCTCCCCCTCTTGTATCTCCATCGAGTTTAGTGAGCACTACTCCACTAAAGTCGAGCCTTTCATTAAATGCTGCAGCAGTATTCACCGCATCTTGTCCGGTCATGCTATCTACAACAAATAATATTTCTTGAGGATTAAATGCTTTTTTAATTTCTGCCACTTCAGTCATCATCAGTTCATCTACAGCCAATCTTCCTGCCGTATCAATTATGACTACATTTTTATTTTTTGCTTTGGCTTCCTTGAGTGCATTTTGAATAATCGCAATCACGTTGTTGTTTTCTCGCTCACTATACACCTCCACTCCTATTTGACTTCCCAATACTTCCAATTGATCAATGGCAGCAGGGCGATAAACGTCGCCCGCTACTAACAATGGCGACTTCCCTTTTTTGGTTTTTAGATAATTGGCAAGCTTTCCACTGAAAGTAGTTTTACCACTTCCTTGCAAACCTGCTATCAAAATAATGGCAGGGTTTCCGGTAGTATTAAATTCACTTTCTTTTCCTCCCATCAATTCGGTGAGTTCATCTTGAACAATCTTCACCATTTGTTGTCCGGGATTTACCGCAAGGAGGACCTTTGACCCAATAGCCTTTTCTTTAATTTTATCGGTAAATTCTTTAGCTATCTTATAATTAACATCGGCATCTACCAACGCGCGGCGTATATCCTTTACCGTATTGGCAACATTAAGATCCGTAATTCTAGCCTGACCTTTGATATTTTTAAATGCGCCTTCTAGGCGTTCGCTGAGATTTTGAAACATAATGATGATTGTTTTCTACAGGCTATTAAAATAAAAATTTAATCATTTTAAACACTTAAAGCAGCTTGAATAATTTCGGCTTGCTCTTTAGCATGAATTTTAGCGTATCCTGTAGCGGTTGATGCCGTTGCTTGTCTGCTAATGATATAAAAATTAATATTCTTCAGATTCATGCGCATAAACGTTGCGGCTCCCATATTGAGCGGTTCTTCTTGAACCCAATACCAGATTGCTTTTGAGTACTTTTTATATAGCACATCGAGCTGATTTTGCGGCAGTGGATACAATTGTTCAATTCTTACAATAGCAATATCCTTTCTATGGTCTTTTTGTCTTTTTTCTTCTAAGTCAAAATATATTTTGCCGCTGCACATCACCACTTTTTTCACATTGGCAGGATTGTCAATTGATGCATCGTCATATACTTCCTTAAATCCACCATTGGTAAATTCTGCTATTTCACTATAACTACCTGGGTGGCGTAAGTTGGCCTTCGGTGTAAATTCAATTAATGGCTTTCTGAATGGCCAAGCTAGTTGTCTGCGCAGTGCATGAAAAAAGTTTGCAGCAGTAGTTATATTGGTAACAACCATGTTCAGTTCAGCACATTGTTGGAGGAATCGCTCCATTCTTGCACTGCTATGTTCGGGACCTTGACCTTCATACCCATGAGGCAGCAGCATTACCAATCCGTTCATTCTTTGCCATTTTGTTTCGGCGGCAGCAATAAATTGATCGATGATGATTTGCGCTCCGTTTGAAAAATCGCCAAACTGTGCTTCCCATAATACCAGCGCGTTGGGATTAGCCATCGCATAGCCATACTCGAAACCTAATACAGCATATTCACTTAACAAAGAATTGAATATTCTGAAACGGGATTGATTGGTAGAAAATGCTTGAAGACGATTGTATTCTGCATTGTTTTTTTCATCAAAAAGTACTGCATGACGATGACTGAATGTACCACGTTTAACGTCCTGCCCACTCATACGCACATCCTTTCCTTCTTTAACAATGCTCGCATAAGCCAATAATTCTGCTGTGGCCCAATCAATCTTTTGTTGATCTGCGAATAATTTATTTTTATCCTGTATTAATTTGTCTACTTTTTTTAATGGCTTAAAATCTTCTGGCCATTTCATCAATTGTTCAAACAACTCCTTTAGCTCGCTACTTTTTATTGCTGTATTCGGCGAAGAAAGAAAATCTTCCGGCATTGCTTTCCTTAGGCTTTGCCACCACAATTCAGGCTGTTGATATTTATAGGGAAGCGGATGCTGCTTTACTTCGTCTAACCGATCTTGTAAGTCTTTCAAAAAACGCTGCTCCATTTCCTTTGCCAACTGCTTGGCATCGGGCTCTCCATTTTCAATTAAATATTGCGTGTATACTTCTCTTGGATTTAGGTGCTTGTCAATTAAGGCATACAATTGAGGCTGTGTAAACTTTGGCTCATCCCCTTCATTGTGCCCATGTCTGCGATAGCAAACCATATCAATAAAAATATCCGAATTGAAAGTTTGTCTGTATTTCGTAGCAATTTCTGCTACTTTCACTACTGCCTCGGGGTCATCTCCATTCACATGAAAAACAGGTGCTTGAACCAATGCCGCAATAGAAGTGCTATAATTTGCGCTTCGAGCATCATCAAAATCTGTAGTGAATCCAATTTGATTATTAATAACAAAATGAATAGTGCCCCCTGTGTAGTATCCTTTTAAATTACTCATTTGCAAAACCTCGTATACAATCCCTTGTCCGGCTACAGAGGCATCCCCATGAATAAGTATAGGTAATATTTTATCGTACTCACTTGCATACAACACATCCGCCTTGCTTCTCGCGAAACCAACCACTAAAGGGTCTACGGCTTCTAAATGAGAAGGATTGGGGCATAATTTTAAATTAATTTTTTTACCGGTACTTGTTATCACTTCACTGCTAAATCCGATATGGTATTTTACATCCCCCGAACCCATTGTAGTATCCGGCAGTACATTTCCTTCAAACTCATTAAAAATCTCTTCGTAAGTTTTTCCAAGAATATTGGCTAACACATTCAATCTTCCACGATGTGCCATTCCAATAACGACTTCTTGCACATTGTTTTCGGCTGATGTATTTACCATGGCGTCTAGTGCCGCAATGGTTGTTTCGCCTCCTTCTAGGCTAAATCTTTTCTGACCAATATATTTCGTGTGCAAAAACTTCTCAAACATGACCCCTTCGTTCAATTTCTGAAGTATCCTTTTTTTCTGGGGCATTGGAATAGATTCCAATAAATGCTTTTCTGTTTCATTCACTAGCCAGTCAATTTTCTTAGCATCATTGATATAAGTAAATTCTAGCCCTATATGATTGGTATAGCATTTGTTAAGGTGTGTAAGAATGTTTTGAAGCGTTTCTTTTCCAAGTTGAAGGAACCTACCTGCTTCAAATCTAGTAGTTAAATCCGCCTCTGAAAGGCCAAAGTGTGTTAATTCGAGATTCGCTTGACGATCTCTTCTTTCTCTGATCGGATTTGTTTTAGCTACTAAATGCCCATTCTTGCGATACGCCTGAATAAGTTGATATACGGCGAACTCTTTGTCAAGTGAGGTTCCTGTAACAGAAGAAGAGGTTGGTTGAGTCACAACTGAAGTAGCTGAAGCTGAAGGCTGCATGGTAGACATAGCAAAATCAAACCCCTCAAAAAACTTGCGCATCTCAGTATCAATACTTGCAGGATTTTTTACGAATTCATTGTAAAGGTTCTCTATATAACCCGGATGTGCATTAGTGATATACTGAAAGTCCTTCATTTTTCCTTAAAAATTGGCGTGAATAGTAAAAGGCAATAAATTGCTTGCAAATATCGGCTTAAAACTTAAGATTCAAGCTTGAAATCTTCAAAAAAAGAGTCCTTTTTAACAGTTAGAAGCCTATTTAGGTATTTTTTAAAAAAATACTCAAAAAGACTAATTTATAAATGATATTCCCTATCTTTGCGACCCAAAAAAAGAATTAATGGCAAATCACTCAGCTACCAAAAAAGATGTCCGTCAAAGCGCAAAACGCAACGAACGCAATCGTTATAATGGAAAAACAACCCGTAATGCGATTCGTGATATCAAGGCTATAGAAGAAAAGAAATCTGCATCAGAAAAACTTCCTGAAGTTGCTTCGATGATTGATAAGTTAGCTAAGCGTGGAACAATCCATAAAAACAAAGCTTCCAATCTAAAGAGAAAACTAGCTTTGAAAGTGAATGCATTGAAAAAATAGTATTTTTTAGACCTTATTATAGAAACCTGCTATTTTTAGCAGGTTTTTTTATTACTTTTTAATTGCACAATTCATTATTTATATGAAAAAAAGAGTGTCTTTTCTTCTGATAATTCAGTCAATGTTCTTTTGGAGCATTGCTCAAGTTTCTTCTTTTGAAAAAAGCAATGGGAAAGAGACTGCCACATATAGTGAAATTGTACAGTGGTATAAACTACTAGATAAGAAATCAACTTCAATAAAGGTAATCGAATTAGGTAGCACAGATGCAGGATATCCCTTGCAGTTAGTATTGGTCAGCGATGACGGGAAATTCAATCTTACAAACTGGCACGAACAAAACAAAGTAATTGTCCTAATTAATAATGGCATTCATCCCGGAGAGCCAGATGGCATTGATGCGAGCATGTTATTATTGAGAGATATCGCAATAGGAAAAGTGGTGTTGCCAAAAAATGTAACGTTAGCGATCATTCCCGTTTACAATATTGGCGGCTGTTTGAATCGAAATAGCACTTCGAGAGTAAATCAAAATGGACCTTCATCCTTTGGCTTCAGGGGGAATTCTCAGAACTTAGATTTGAATAGAGATTTCACAAAGTGCGATAGCAGAGAAGCAAAAAGTTTTGCTGCAATTTTTCATTTATTGCAACCGACAATATTCATTGATAACCATGTAAGTGATGGGGCAGATTATCAGCATACCATGACACTCATTACAACTCAATATGACAAATTAGGACCGGTGATAGGGCCATGGGTAAGAGATTTTTTTGAGCCGGTGATTTATGCCAACATGAAAAAAAAGGGATGGGATATGATTCCTTATGTTGATTTTGAGTTTGCTGATTTTGATAAAGGAATGACCATGTTCTATGACCCACCAAGATATTCATCGGGGTACACTTCTTTATTCAACACGATTTCATTCGTTCCGGAAACGCATATGCTAAAGCCTTATGCTCAAAGAGTAAAATCTACTTATGACTTAATGAGTGGCATTATAGAAGAAGCAAGTAAAAACGCTGCCACATTAATTCAGAAAAGAAAAGAAGCTGACATGGCAAGCATTACACAACAACAATTCCCCTTAAAGTGGGAACCAATAGACAGCAGTGTTAGCACTATTTTTTTTCAAGGATATGAAAAGGATTCTGCTCTCAGTGAGGCCACAGGGTTAACTAAGATGTACTTTGATCATTCAAGGCCATTTATAAAAGAAATTAAATATTTTAATCGATTCAGAGCTCAAGACATAATTAAAAAGCCGAGGGCTTATATTATTCCGGCGGGCTGGGAAGAGGTGATAGCAAGATTAAAAATGAATCAGGTTAAACTGCATCAGCTGAAATGCGACACTAGTATTTTAGTGACCGCCTATCACATAGATGATTATAAAAGTTTATCGAAGGCATATGAGAAGCATCACAAAAATTACGGTGTGAAAGTTTCGGCTTCCTCTGAACAGCACCCTTTTTTAAAGGGGGATTATCTTGTTTACTTGGATCAGGTTAGTGATAGGTATCTCATTGAAATGTTGGAGCCCACGGGCGACGATGGTTTTTTTGCTTGGAATTTCTTTGATGGCATTTTACAGCAGAAAGAGGGCTATAGTGATTATCGTTGGGAAGAATTAGCTGCCGAGGCATTGAAAAGCGATTCAATCTTAAGAGAAAAGCTGGACCATAAGAAAGCAACCGACCCAATTTTTGCGAGAGATGCTCAAAAAATATTAGATTTTATTTATAGAAACTCTTCATATTACGAAAAATCACATATGATGTACCCGGTCTATAGAATTGAGTGATTGTTTTCACAAAAAATACCTATACACACAGCGTTTTTCATACAAAAATGGCTACCTTTGCAACCCCGTATAAAAATGTGGGAATTATTTAATTTATTAATCACAAAAAAACAGGAAAATGAGCAACTACGAATTGATGGTGATTTTTACTCCTGTGCTTTCTGAGGAAGAATACAAATCTGCTCAGAAAAAATACGAAGCGCTTGTAAATGAAAACGGCGGAACAGTATTGCACTCTAAACCATGGGGACTAAAATCACTGGCGTATCCTATAGCCAAAAAGACTACTGGTCTTTATTGGGTAATGGAATATAGTGCGCCAACCAGCTTCAATGAAAAGTTGAAAATTCAACTTTTACGTGACGAATCAGCTATGCGTCACATG
>CANJJU010000030.1 GCA_947474815.1 Chitinophagaceae bacterium
CACTTGCTTCGCCAGCTATGATGTAGTATCTCATTGTGTTATATTGATTGCAAATTAAGGCTTAAAGATGATTTTACAGTATAAAAATTAAAGACGATATTTATAGGGAGATGTAAAAATGGAATGGCTTCATTCAAAGTATTTTTTCACCAACACATGGAAGATTATGGCTTTTTTATATAAAATTGTTTATTCTATATTCTTTTTATTTTTTCTTTCAATTAGTGTTTTATCTGCTCAAGTAGATTCAACCAAAGATTCTACGATTGGAAACCTGCAAAAGCCTACAAAAGAATTTTATGGACTTGCTAGTTTTTACGCCAATAAGTTTGTGGGCAGAAAGACAGCCAACGGAGAGATTTTTAGTCAGGATAAATACACTGCTGCATGCAATGTATTACCCCTTGGAACTTGGATAAAAGTTACCAATTTGAGGAATGGGAAATCAGTGATAGTAAAAACAAATGATAGGCTGCATCCTAAAGTAAACAGGTTGGTAGATTTAAGCCGCATTTCCGCCCAAAAACTCAATTTTATTAATAGTGGTCTTGTGAAAGTAAGAATAGAAGTAATCAGTCATAAACAAAGAAAAGGGAAACGCAAATAATTAGCATTATTTATATTCGTATTCTATTCTTCCTAATAATTTCTTCTCTTTAGTAAAAAAGCGTTCCATTATCCGAAGATTGTTCTCATAAGTATATTTCCAAATAGTATAATTGCTATCACCTGCTTCGGTAGCAGTCATTTGAGACATTTTTCCATTTGAATTGTATTCGAATAAATAATCTGCAATTAGCTTTTGACTGTATTCATTGGCATGAACAATGTCAGTTAGTCTGTGCTGGTTGTCGTAGTAGTAATAATATTTAGCTCCTGTTTTGGTATCTTTTTCAATTGTTACATTATGGCTTTCATCAGTAGAAAAAAGGTATACCGTGCTGTCATGTCCGTTTTTAATTTTGGTCATTTTTACGGGCGAGTTAGCTTGATTGTATTCATAAAGATGCTCTTCAGTAATGTTGTTTTCAAAATCTTCATCATTTGATTTAGATGACGATATGATTTTTATAAGTCTATTGGAATTGTCGTAATAGTATTGAATATTGCTTGCTGATATTTTAGAGCTATCTACTGTTCCGGTTAGATATCCCTTGTCATCAAAAAAAGATTTCATTAAAGAAGGTCCGCTTTGTCCTGTTCTGGTAAAAAGAGAAGCTGTTTTATAGTCTTTAGAGATCTTCTTTTCACAGATAAAGTCTTCGGTGGGTTCCCCATTGGCTTCAAAGCTTTTAATGTTAATGGTACGAACACTGGCGGCTTTATAATCTGATTGATCATTTTTGGCAATCAGGGGGCTTACGATGTCTTTATAGTAATACTGTGCTAGGGTGGTTGTATTAATCGTCAAAATCGATAAAATAGCTATCATCAGTTTCTTCATGTGTGCGTTTTATAGTTTTCTTATGCAAATGTAGCTTGTTCGGCATGTCTTTTCAAACATGCGAGTAAACTTTATTATTTTTAACAAAAATATTCCCCCATTGCTTGCACAAAGCATTTTTAGAAGGGTTGTACAAGTTGTAAATAAAATAATTAATACTTTATTATGCAAAATATGAGTAATGAATTCAATCGATTGGTTACAATAATGGATGAGCTAAGGGAAAAATGTCCTTGGGATAAAAAGCAAACCATTGAATCATTGCGGCATCTCACTATTGAAGAAACCTACGAATTAACGGATGCTATTTCCTCCAATGACTGGAAAGGCATTAAAGAAGAACTAGGTGATTTATTGCTTCATATTGTCTTTTATGCAAAAATCGGAACTGAAAAAAATGAATTCACCTTACAGGAGGTAATCAACGGGGTGTGTGAAAAATTAATTGTACGCCATCCGCATATTTATGGAGATGTGAAAGTATCAACTGAAGAGGAGGTGAAACAAAATTGGGAAAAAATTAAATTGAAAGAAGGTAAGACCTCAGTCTTAGGAGGTGTGCCCAAATCATTGCCCTCCATGGTTAAAGCAATGCGTTTGCAAGAGAAGTCAAAGCAAGTGGGCTTTGAGTGGGACACCACCGATCAGGTTTGGAACAAGGTAGAAGAAGAGTTAGCAGAGTTGAAAGAAGCGGTAGAGATGGGTGTTAAGGCCCATATGGAAGATGAACTTGGCGATGTATTCTTTTCATTGGTCAACTATGCAAGGTTTCTACAAATTGATGCTGAGTATGCATTAGAAAAAACCAATAAAAAATTCATAGACCGTTTTACCGAAATGGAAAAAGAAGCCAATGCACAAAATAAGTTTCTCCAGGATATGACTTTAGCAGAAATGGATGCGCTATGGAATCAAATTAAACTAAACAGAAAAAAGCTTAATCGGTAGGGCTTACTTATTTCTATTGAGTATAAATGACTCAAATTCTGTTAGACTAAAACTACTCAGGTTTTGATTTTTAGTAACATTGGCTTTTTGTGCCACTTTCATTCCGTATTTAATATCATCAAATCCGCTAATCTGGTGAGCATCTGGATTAATGGAAATCAACACGTTTTTTTCAAGGGCATATTCGATGTGACGCCAATCCATATCTAATCTACTAGGGTTGGCATTTAGTTCTATTACAACTTGGTGTGCTGCGCAGGCGTCTATGATTGTTGTATGATTAACTGGATAGCCTGGTCTGCTGAGCAGTAGTCGACCGGTCATATGCCCTAGAATGGTTGTATACGGATTTTCGATAGCCTTTAATAATCTCATCATTGCTTTTTCTTCTGTCATTTTAAGATTACTATGTACAGAAGCGATGACTAAATCGAAAGTTTTCAGTATCCCATCAGAATAATCAAGGCTTCCATCGTTCAATATATCAGACTCAATGCTTTTAAATATTCTAAAAGGGGAGAGTTTGGCATTGAGTTCATCAATGTATCTATGTTGTTCTCTTATTTTTTCTTCAGATAGCCCTTGAGCGTAGAAAGCGGATTTGCTATGATCGCTTATGACAAGATATTCCAATCCTTTTTCGATAGCTGCCAGCGCCAATTCTTCAATCGTATTGCTTCCATCGCTCCAATTGCTATGACAATGAATAATTCCTTTAAAATCAGTCAATTGTAAAATTTCACCCTTTTCTTTGTTTTTTTGGAGGAGGATCGAAGGGTTTTCTCTTAAAAAAGGTTCAATATAGGGGATGCTCATTTTTTCAAAATAGGACTCTTCAGTTAAAAGTCCGCCGGTATGATGGCCAGGAAGATTCGTTAAAGCGCTCCAAAATTCCTCCGACGAGGTTAGCTTCAACGACTTTTCAATTAGATTAGTAGCATTGGCAGTATGAAGTACAATGTCTATACCTATTTGGGTATTATATCGTAGGCCATCATTTATTTCTTCTTTAAGTACAAAGCCTTCCACTTCAGTCATCAATAGTTTTATATGCTGTAATGATTCCTCTATAATAAATTCGAATTCATCTATTATTTCAAACTGCCTAATGAAGGTGCCTGTTTGAATTATCCTTGCTTGGGAAAAAATCTTTTTGATAAAGGAGGTTACTTCATTTGCAATTACGTCTACTTGTGCGTATAAATGGCTCCCTTTATTTTTAAAATAAAATTCTATTGTATCAATTACATTCTTTTGTGTTTTTTCGCCAAAGCCCTTGTATAATTTTAATCTATTCTCTTTGCATGCATATAGAAGTTCGCCCACCGATTCAATACCCATTTCTTTCCAGATGGTATTTATTTTTTTAGGACCTATTCCTTTAATTTTTAGCATTTCAATTACTCCGGAAGGTGTTTTTTCAATCATTTCTTCCAGATAATTTATTTTTCCATTTTGGAGCAATTCTGCTATTTTTTGGGCCGAAGAGGTCCCAATTCCATTTAATGAGGCAATTTGGTTAATCGGAATTTCTGATAGTTTTACAGATAATTTATCAATAGCGAATGCTGCAGATGCATAAGATTTTGCTTTGAAACTATTTTCTCCATGAATGTCAATCAACTTTGAAAGCAGTGAAAAAGTTTCTGAGATTTGATAATTGTCCATAATCAAATGTAGGAATTAGCGTTGGAAAAATGGAGTAACTTATTGGGAAAGATTTTTAATGAGAAGAGTCGAGTGAAAAAATGCATGTTAATGGAATGCAGTATAGTAAAGGCTTTCGTAGGGATAAAAAAAAGTCCCGGAATAAACCGGGACTACTATCGTTTGCTTAGTTGTTAAGCAAAGCTTACTTCTTCTTAGCAGCTTTCTTAGCAGCTTTCTTCTTAGGAGCAGCTTTTTTAGCAGCTTTCTTAGGAGCAGCTTTTTTAGCAGCTTTTTTTGGAGCAGCTTTTTTAGCAGCTTTTTTTGGAGCAGCTTTCTTAGCAGCTTTTTTCTTTGTAGCCATTGTTTTTAATTTAATTGGTTAGTAAATAATACTTAAAAATATATACTATTTTCAAATTACCAAAAAAATCTTTTGTTTTTTTTTCTAAGCGATGGCTGGGGAAATAGAAACGAGGGTTTTATCGCCCTTCGATTTTTTGAATTCTACTACACCATCAGTTAGTGCAAAAATGGTAAAATCTTTTCCAAGACCAACATTTTTACCTGGGTGATAAACTGTTCCGCGTTGACGAATTATAATGTTACCTGCAATAGCAGCTTGTCCACCATAAATCTTTACACCCAATCTTTTGCTTTGTGAATCGCGACCGTTCTTTACGGAACCTTCGCCTTTTTTATGTGCCATTTTTTAATTTTTGAATTTTGAAAATTGATTTCAAAATTAATTAAGCAATTGCAGTTACTTTAATGTGAGTATACTGCGTACGATGTCCGTGTTTTTTACGGAAACCTTTTCTTCTTTTCATTTTAAAGGCAATTACTTTATCACCCTTAACAAGATCATTAATAATTTCAGCTTTTACAATAGCTTTTACATTTTCACCCATTGCGATGGTGCCGCCATTTTGAGTAAACAAAACATCAGAGAATTCTACTGAATCTCCAGTCTTGCCTTCAAGATGCGGAACATATAAACTATCTCCGGCTTTTACTTTAAATTGTTGACCTGCGATTTTTACTACTGCTAACATAACATACCCAAATTTAGGACGGCAAAGGTAGGTAAAAATTGCTTGTTTTACAGCAGTTTTTTAATCTTTTTTAAGAATTATTGCAAATTGTAATATTAGGGGCTTTTTTAGACGCGTACATAGTAAAATTTTTAATAATATATTTAAGAGATGGGATGGCCTTGCTTTTAAACTTTCATCTATTTCCCAATCATCAATTCTAGCTATATTCGTAGTATCTATGCGCCTGATTCTGCGAATATTACAGCTATTTTATAGTATTTATGCCATGTTGGTTTTTTTGGTATTTATGTTTCTTATGCTGCCTTTTGTAGTACTCACTTCTTTTTTTTCAGCAAGAACTCAATCTAGTATTATTTATTTTTTAGCAACGCTATGGGCAGATGGAGCAATGTTGTTTTGGGGAATTTGGCATAAAAATATTTATGAAGCTCCGGATGATATCAAAAATCCTTATGTTTTTGTTTTTAATCACATCTCTTATATAGATATCCCTATTTTATTAAAAGCACTTAGAAAGCATCCTATTAGGGTATTGGGAAAAGCAGAAATTTCTGCCATACCCTTATTTGGTTTTATATATAAGAGGGCGGTGATTATGGTTAAAAGAACAGACGCAGCGGATCGGGCAAAAAGTATTGCAGCCTTAAAAGCAGCGCTTGAGCAGAATATTTCTATTGTCATTGCTCCTGAAGGTACTTTTAACATGAGCAACAAGCCCCTGGCAGCATTTTATGATGGCGCATTTAAAATAGCCATCGAAACCCAAACGCCCATAAAGCCCGTTTTATTTTTGGATGCTTATGATCGATTGCATTACAATAGTGTTTTCTCTTTTACTCCAGGAAAGTCGAGAGCTGTGTTTTTAAAAGAAATTGCAGTTGAAAATTACACGTTGGCTGATCTTCCGGTATTAAAACAACAAGTTTATTCAATAATGGAAGAGGCGTTAATTAGATATAAAGTAACTTGGATTAATTCCTAAATCGGCAGATGGCATCAGACAATGAAATATCGTTTCTTGAAAATGAATCCGGTTACTGGGCCGAAATCCTATTGCCTTTGGCATTGCCAAACGTGTATACTTATTCTATTCCTTCACACTTACTTGATAGCGCTCAGAAAGGTTGCAGAGCGGAAGTGGTTTTTGGTACAAACAAAAAATATGCAGGAATAATAAAAACAGTTACTACAGTAAAGCCTGCTTATAAAACAAAATCTCTTCTCAATGTATTGGATGAGACCCCCTTGGTTTATCCCGCACAATTAAAGTTATGGGAGTGGGTTAGTAATTATTATATGTGCACCGAAGGAGAGGTGATGACTGCTGCGCTTCCCGCAAATTTTAAACTGAGCAGTGAAACATTACTTATTTATAATGAAGACATCAATGAGGATTTTGCTGATTTGAATGACGAGGAATACATAGTGGCAGAGGCTTTGCTCGTAAAGAAACAATTACAATTGATAGAAGTGCAACAGTTATTAGAAGCTTCCCATGTGTATCCAATCATTAAAAAACTCATTGAAAAAAAAGTATGTTTTACCTGGGAGAAATTAAATGAAAGATATAAATCAAAAAAAGAAACCTATGTTTTTTTAAATACCTCCTTTGAAAATGAAGCTACTTTAGAAAGCCTGTTGAATGATTGGAAAGGCGCTCCCAAACAAATGGAATTATTATTGGCTTTCCTTCATTTGCATAAAACCACAGGCGAAGTAACACAAAGCGAATTGCTTAAAAAAGCCAATGCATCTGCAGCCCAACTAAAAGGATTGTGTGAAAAAAAAATACTAACGACCGAAAAAAGAAATATAGACCGCATTAAGTCTTATCCTAAAAATATTTTAATTGACTTCGATCTTACTCCCAAACAAACTGAATGTTTAGCTGCGCTTCATGATCAATTCTCTAAAAAGAATGTTTGTTTGCTGCATGGCGTAACGGGTAGCGGAAAAACGCAATTATACATTAAGCTGATTGAAAAAACAATCAACGAAGGCAAGCAAGTATTGTACCTGCTTCCTGAGATTGCTTTAACTACTCAAATCATCAGAAGGCTACAAAAGCATTTTGGTGGACACATCGCTATTTATCATTCTAAGTTCAATGATCAAGAAAGAATTGAGTTGTGGAATAAAATTAGATCTGGCGAAGTAAGTATTGTATTGGGTGCAAGAAGTGCCTTGTTTTTGCCCTTTAATAACCTGGGTTTTATTATTGTAGATGAAGAACATGATGCATCTTACAAACAACAAGACCCTGCCCCTAGATACAATGCAAGAGATACAGCTATCTATTATGCCTCTTTGTTCAATGCTAAGGTTTTATTAGGTAGTGCCACTCCTTCTTTAGAAAGCTATTATAATGTGTCTCAACATAAATATGGCTTGGTAGAACTAAACGAACGATTTGGAGGAATAGAATTGCCTGCTATTGAAATTGTAAATACCCGTCAAGTAGCACAAAAGGGAAAGGTGATGATTAGTCCTCAGCTGAAAGAAGCCATACAGCAAGCGATGGACAACGACAAGCAAGTGATTCTTTTTCAAAATAGGAGGGGATACAACCCTTATTTGATATGCGGAACCTGTGGGTATATTCCACAATGCAATCATTGCGATGTGTCATTAACCTTACACAAATACAGCAATAAATTACATTGTCATTATTGCGGAAGCACGTATCCTTCACTGGTAGTTTGTCCGGCTTGCGGAAACAATCATTGGCAAGAGAAAAATTTTGGAACAGAAAAAATTGAAGAGCAGCTGGAAGTTGATTTTTCAAAATACAAAATTGCTCGAATGGACGTGGACAGTGTAAGAGGGAAAACGGCTCATGATACATTGATTCAGTTATTCGAACAGCATCGACTGGATATTTTGGTGGGAACACAAATGGTTGTAAAAGGACTCGATTTTGATAAAGTGAGTTTGGTGGGGATTTTGGATGCCGATGGTCTACTGAGTTTTGCAGACTTTAGAGTAAACGAAAGAGCGTTTCAATTAATGGAGCAGGTGAGTGGCAGAGCAGGAAGAAAAAATGCACAAGGCAAAGTAATTATTCAGGCATTGAATGTGCATCATCCCATTATTCAATTGGTACAACAGCATGATTATAAGAAGTTTTATGAACTAGAAATTGCTAGTAGAAAAGAATTTTTCTACCCTCCCTTTAGCAGAATGATTTTGCTTACTTTAAAACACTCAGACAAAGAAACGGTTTTTGAAGGGGCTAATAAACTGGCAATGTCATTAAGGCAAGATTTCAAGGATTTTGTTGTAGGCCCTGCTGTGCCTGTGATTGGAAGGTTGAGAAATCAATACTTAATGGAAATCATGCTTAAGCTTCCTAAAGAACAGGGGGCAAGTGTTCATTATAAAAAAGTGATACTAAATCATATAAATCTGTTGAGAACGGAGAAAAAATTCAAATCAATTCATATTATTGCAGATATAGATCCTGTTTAATTATTCAATATTGCCCATTCAGTCAAACATATCGCTTAAAAAATTCAATACATTTAATATAGATGTATCAGCCAAGCATTTTGCTGTATTTAATTCCATTGATCAATTAGAGGCGTTGCTTCATCATCCATTATTGTCTGAAAATGCTACGATGGTATTAGGGGGCGGAAGCAATATTTTGTTTACGAAAAATGTAGAGGCAGTGGTGCTTAAAAATGAAATCACTGGCATTGAAAAAATTTCAGAAGACGAAAATTATTATTATATAAAAGCAGGAGCAGGAGAAACTTGGCATGAATTTGTATTGTATTGTTTACAAAATGGATATGCAGGTGTTGAAAATCTTGCGTTGATTCCGGGCAATGTGGGCGCATCACCCATGCAAAACATTGGAGCTTATGGAGTGGAAATAAAAGATGTGTTTCATTCTTTGGAAGCCATTCATTTGTATGACAAACAGAAAAAAGTATTTACTATTAATGAATGTGATTTTGGTTATAGAGAAAGTGTTTTCAAGAATCGCTATAAAAATGAATTTGTCATTACTGCTGTTACGTATCGCTTGCTCAAAAAACCTTTGTACAATATTTCTTACGGAGCCATTGAACAAGAGTTGGAAAAATTGAAAGTAACAGAGTTGTCTAGTATGTCCATTGCCAAAGCGGTAATGAATATTAGAAATAGTAAGTTGCCCAATCCGGCGGTAATAGGGAATGCGGGGAGTTTTTTTAAAAACCCAGTCATTGCGGCAGCATCATTCGATCATCTACAGGAACAATTTCCTTCGATTGTGGGTCATCTTTTAGAAAATGGCGACTACAAGTTGGCTGCAGGATGGTTAATTGAACAATGCGGTTGGAAAGGCTTCAGAAAGGGTGACGCTGGTTGTCATGATAAGCAAGCCTTAGTGTTGGTTAATTATGGTAATGCTTCTGGCGAAGAAATCTACCAATTAAGTGAAGCAATCATTACCTCTGTTTTTAATAAGTTTGGAGTGTTGCTTCAAAGGGAAGTAAATATCTGTTAGTCTAATTATAAACTTTAATAAAGAATAAAGGCTGTCAATTGACAGCCTTTATTCTGTGTATTACTTATGATTGCTTAAGGTTTTGCCGTATCTGTTACAGCACCTTTTTGACTGGTAGGAAAGTCTAGTGCAGGAGCAACTTTTCCAAACTGTTGTTCCATTCCCAATAAGCTTCTAAGGAAGTTGTCATTTCTATCTGCTTCGCTAGAGAGCGCTTCTCTTTTATTGTCAGGCAAAGATTGGAAATAAGCGGATTGTTGTTCCATATCTTTCTTAAGCGCTGAATTTATTTTTTGAGCCAGTGCTTTATTACCTGATTTATAACATGCATAAAGCATTTGCAAGGCAATTTGATTGTGTTGTTGAAAGCGACTAGGCATTCCATAAGGAAAATTACTTCCATCCATCATCTTATCGCATCTGTTAAGTAAATTCTTCGCATCTTGAAATCTACCTGAATCAGCAAGGTTTCCAGCAGCTTGAGCATATGCAAGTCGGATGCCATTTAAGTGTCTGCGATTTTCTTCGTCAAAGTAAACTCCTTTCTTATCTGCACTTCCAAAAACAAACTTGTTCATCATTTTATCCAGCATCCAATTTTGATTGATGCCACCATTTTCTACAGGAACCAATCTGTAGGTAAGTCCATCTTGACGAAGATATTTTTCAAATCCAAGTTCTCCATAAGGGGAAGTGAAATAAATAGGGCGTTTCCATTTATTGGCTGCAATGATGTTCAATATAGCTGCATCATTTTTGTACAAATAGTTTTTTGATACCTCAAATTTTAATTCGCTGACAATATTATCATTTGCATTTACGGTGCCATTTTGTTTAACTAAATTGATGTCTACCGGAACAGAAACTTTTTGTGAGGGGAAAGTATTCATTATTTCTCCTTCGTTCAAAATAGCTCCTTTACTTGGGTCATCAGACCCAGCATAATCTTTCATCATAGTGTATAAGTCCATATAATTATCTGGACCAATTCCGCTATTTGGATTAAAGCGAACAATATCTCTGCTAGAGCCTTCGATTTGATTGGCAGACCATATGGGATCGATTGGAGCGCTTTCATTCACTTTATACCTCAATTCATTGATGTACCAATCTGTACCTAGTAAGCTACTGTTAATTACCCTAACGTCTTTTCTGATGCCTTCTACTTCTTGCGCATACCAGATAGGATATGTATCGTTGTCGCCAAATGTAATCAGGATTGCATTGGGAGCACAGCTTTCTAAATAGTTTGTTGCCAAATCTCTGGCAAGTGTTTTGTTGCTTCTGTCATGGTCGTCCCATTCCTGACTAGCCATTAAAACAGGAACAGCCAGCAAGCAGATTACACCCGCTGCAATCGTTGCTTTTTGAAGATCTTTTAAGTAAGTATAAATAAAGTCTTTGATATAAAGAACGCCCAGACCTATCCAAATTGCAAAAGCATAAAATGATCCTACATAGGCATAGTCCCTTTCACGTGGTTGATTGCCCGCTTGATTTAAATAAACGCAAATAGCAAAACCAGTAAAGAAGAAAAGTAAAAAACTTATTAAGCTGTCTTTTCGATCTTTTTTATATTGATAGTAAAAGCCAATTAAGCCAAGAATTAACGGGAGCATGAATAATTTATTATTCGCTTTGTTGTTTTTCAAAGAATCGGGTAAGCTATCTTGATTTCCCAATCTTATGTTATCATAAAATCCAATGCCGGTCTTCCAGTTGCCATCTCTTGTATTGCCCATATTTATGCCTTGAATATCATTTTGCTTTCCAGCAAAATTCCACATAAAGTATCGCCAGTACATCCAATTAATCTGATAGTCTAAAAAGAATCCAATATTTTCTGACATAGTGGGTGATCGATCCCAGTTGCCTTCACTGTCTTTGGTAATGCCAGCCCAGCTTGCATAATAATCAGCATGTCCTTGATCATTGCTCTGGTCCCACATTCTAGGAAAAAAGTGTTTCTCCTCAGGAGCATATACGTATTCTACTTTTCTGCCATTTTTTTCATACTTCCCATTTGATTTGATATAGGTTTCTGTTGTTTTTCCTTCTAGTATTTGAGCAGTGAAATCTTGTCCAAATAAAATGGGCCAATCGCCATACTGTTCTCTACTTACATACCCCACCAAACTTACAGGGTTGTCTACATTAAACATATCTACACTTGGATTGGCGTTGCTTCTTACCATCGTGGTAAAATAGGTTGAATAGCCTAAAAGCATAAACGCAAAAGACCAAAGTCCTAGTTTAAGAAAATTCCAATCATTTTTATGTGCAATTTTTAATCCAAACCAAATAAGCAAACTGATCAACACAAAGAAAAAAGAGAATCCAACAAAGAAGGGCATTCCAAAATCATTTACAAAAAGCACATCCATATTGGCGGCTCCTTTTATGCTCCATTGAATGACTGCTTTTTGAACCAATCCTGTGATGACACATCCAATAATAAAAGCAAAGAAAGTGCCCCAGGCTGTTGACTTATATCTTTTAAAATAATAAATAATTACAATAGCGGGGATGGTTAATAAGTTGAGTAGATGCACTCCAATCGAAAGTCCCATCAGATAAAAAATCAAAATAATCCATCTGTCGGCTTTTGTAAAATGTCCTTTGATACCTTGCTCTTGCTCTTCTGTAACACTTTGTTCCCATTTAAGCATTGCCCAGAATACAATTGCGGTAAAGAAAGATGACAAAGCGTAAACTTCGCCTTCCACAGCGCTATACCAAAATGAATCAGAAAAAGTATAAGCCAATGCACCTACAACGCCTGCGGCCATGATAGCAATGATTTTGTCGTTGCTTAATTCAGCGCCATCCTTTTGCACTATTTTACGCGCAAAGTGTGTAATAGACCAAAATAAAAATAAGATAGTGAATCCACTAGCCAGGGCACTCATTGTATTAATCCCAGTTGCCGCATGTTGCGGGTCGAAAGGAATCATAAACAATCTTCCTAATAATACAAATAGGGGAGCGCCAGGGGGATGAGGAATCTGCAATTTATAAGCACTGGAAGCAAACTCACCACAATCCCATAAGCTGCCTGTAGCTTCCATCGTCATTAGATATACGCCACAAGCGATAAGGCAAATAGCCCATCCCGTAATATTATTGGTCCTTTTAAAATTCATATCTGTATATGTTATTAGGTGACAAATATACTTATGTTTACTTTTATTTTATGGTCTTAACATCTTTTTACAGTTTAAGGTTTAAGGTTTAACCTGCCTGCCGGCAGGCAGGGGTTTAACGTTGTATCAGTTATCTAGTATCCAAGATCAACCTCTTAAACCTTTTCAACTACTGCCGCTAGGCAGGACTTCAACTTCTTCAACGCGTATCTAGTATCCCGCATTCCCCCTATATTTGTTCTTTATGAAAAAAGCATTTATTCAACTTCATATTGCTGTTTTTTTGGCTGGTTTTACTGCTGTGCTCGGAAAGTTAATTTTATTAAATGAAGGGTTATTGGTTTGGTATAGACTATTGCTAACAGTTATGATTCTGGGAGGAGTGATGCTTTATAAAAACCAAATTAAGTCTATTGCGTGGAAGGATGCATTAAAAATTGCAGGAGTTGGATTGATCATTTCCATTCATTGGGTAACTTTTTATGGCAGTGTTAAATATGCAAATATTTCAGTGGCCTTGGTTTGTCTTTCTGCCAGTGGATTTTTTACTGCTATTTTAGAGCCTATTATTATGCGAACCGAAATAGTAGTAGCAGAAATATTACTTGGATTCCTTGCTATAATTGGTATTTATATCATATTTGATTTTCATCCTGAATATAAAGTAGGCATCATCTTTGGAATCATTTGCTCACTTGGAAGTGCAATTTTCCCCATTTTTAATAGAAAGCTGGTGCGTACTTTTTCTCCTAAATTACTTACGTTGTATGAATTGGGCGGAGGATTGTTGCTCTTAACTTTTTTACTTCCTTTTTATTTTAAGCAATTCCCTCCAATCTATTATATGCCTTCTTCTTCGGATTGGGCATGGTTGTTTGTGCTAGCATTTTTTTGCACCATAATAAGTTTTGATTTACAGCTAAAATCTTTACAAAAAATATCTGCGTTTACTGCAAACCTTACATACAATTTAGAACCTGTGTATGGAATAATTTTAGCTTTTATATTCTTCAATGAAAAAAAAGCATTGCATACTCAATTTTATTTGGGGCTTACTTTTATTATGCTTGCAATCATTTTGCAAATGACTAGAGTATTATTGAAATCGCGAAAATTACAGAAACAAAATATTGGATGATACCTTAGCAAATGACTTAAACATTGCATTTATTCCGCAATATTTTTCCTGAGATAAGTTGACTGCTTTTTTCATTTTTTGTTGATCTTCTTCTGCTAGTTTTATTTTATAGAAAACGTGAACGTCTTTGAATATTTTTGGATGTCCTTCTGTTAGAGATGCTTTTATATCAATAGAAAAATCTTCGTAGGATACTTTCATTTTATTTAATATAGAAACGATATCCATTCCGGTACAACCCCCTAAAGCGGCCAGCATTAATTTTTTAGGGCTTGGTCCTGCCTGTTGGCTAAACTCGTTGGTTGTGTCCATTGGTACTTTATATTGGTCAATATTGGCCATAAAAGACAAGCCATTATTAAGAGATATGGAAACTTCGCTGGTAGTCATTTTCGTATTTTTGGGTCTTTAAATTAGTGAAAATCAGCATAATTTATGCATTATTATGACAAAAATGAGCATTAATCGGGGGTTCTGAAAAACTTTTTAAACTTAATCTTTAAACTTTAAACTTTTCTCCATACATTTGCCGTCCAAAATTCAGGAACATGGCCAGAGTATGTCAGGTAACAGGAAAGAAGCCGATCACAGGTAATAAAGTGTCGCATTCCAACATTAAAACAAAGCGTAGGTTTTTGCCTAATTTGCAAACCAAGCGTTATTTTTTAGCCGAGGAAGATAAGTGGGTTACATTAAAGGTTTCTTCGGAAGCTATTAGAACCATCAATAAAAATGGTTTGTATCCTGTAGTAAAAGAACTTCGTTTAGCTGGAGTAAAAATTTAATTAGCTTTTTAAAAATTAGCATAAAATGGCAAAGAAAGGAAATAGAGTTCAAGTTATTCTTGAGTGCACTGAGCACAAGACTAGCGGTTTAGCTGGTACTAGTCGCTACATCTCTACTAAGAATAAAAAAAATACTCCTGAGCGTTTGGAGTTAAAAAAATACAACTCAACGTTAAAGAAAGTAACTGTTCACAAAGAAATTAAATAATCTGTTGAATTTTATTCAACTAATAAACTAGATTACCCATGGCAAAAGCAGCTAAAACCGCGATAAAGACCAAAGACCAGAAAGCAGCAGCGGAAGCTAAAAACTGGACTAAAGTAATACGTACATTACGTAGCCCTAAAACGGGTGCCTATACTTTTAAAGAGGCAATGGTTCATAAAGACAAGATTAAGGAACATTTGAGCTAATTGGCTCTTGTAAAATATCTATGATAAAGCTGTTCTGTTCTTCAGAATGGCTTTATTTGTTTATAAAAAGCACGGTTATTTTGTAAAGCTATTTTTAATCATCATTTTCAATTTGTACGATGGGGTTATTCGATAAATTTTTCGGCAAAAAAGAACAGCAGGAAACACTGGGGCAGGGGTTGCAAAAAACTCGCGAAGGCTTTTTGGGGAAAATAGCCAAAGCAATTGTTGGAAAGAGTACTGTTGATGAAGCGATATTGGATGAGGTGGAGAACGCGTTGGTGAGTGCAGATGTTGGAGTAGAAACTACGGTGAAAATCATTCATCAATTAGAAAAAAGAATAGCGAAAGACAAATATCTACGTACGAATGAACTAGCTGGAATTATTCAAGAAGAAATAAAGAATATTCTCGTAGCTGCTCCCGAGGACCTTTCTTATAATAATTACGAATTGCCGATTGGGCATAAACCTCATGTGGTATTGGTGGTAGGGGTGAATGGTGTGGGCAAAACAACGACCATCGGAAAATTGGCATACAATTTCTCAAAAGCGGGTAAATCTGTATTGCTGGGTGCGGCTGATACATTCAGGGCAGCTGCTGTAGATCAACTTACTATTTGGAGTGAAAGAGTGAATGTTCCCATTGTAAAAAAAGAAATGGGCAGTGATCCTGCATCCGTTGCCTATGATACGGTAATAAGTGGGGTGGCAAAAAATGTGGATGTTATTTTAATAGACACTGCAGGCAGATTGCATAACAAAGCCCATTTAATGGACGAGTTGTCTAAGATCAAAAGAGTTATTCAAAAGGTCGTACCTGATGCGCCACATGAAGTACTCTTGGTACTCGATGGAAGTACAGGCCAAAATGCATTGGAGCAAGCGAGGCATTTTACGGCCACTACAGAAGTAACCGCGCTTGCGGTAACTAAATTAGATGGTACCGCTAAAGGAGGCGTGGTATTAGCCATTGCGGATCAATTTAAGATACCTGTTAAGTTTATTGGAGTGGGCGAAAAGGCGGAAGATTTACTAGTGTTTGATAAGCAAGATTTTGTAGAAGGCCTATTCCCCCTTCCCGAATAAAAAAGGAGCCCTTAAGATTAAGGGCTCCGGTTACCAAAACTAACTGCTTATGAGAAATTCTTATATGTGTTATTGTTTGCTATGAAGCTACGATGCTTTTATTTGATTCGTTGTTAACTTATCGCTAATATTTATTAACCCATTGTTAAAAAACCCAACTACGCAAACGTCTTTATCAACAGAATTACAAAACCATAAACAGCAGTGGTTATAAAAACTCCTTTTGCTGTCTTGTCTTTTTCTGCGTTGATATAGAGGGTAAACACTACGGCATTTGCTAGTAAAGAAAGGCTAAGGGCCGCAGACAAGGTTCTAAATCCGGGCTCTACGTATAAGAATTGTAAAAATTCTTTCATAGAGAAAATGCCAAATTTATACCATTTGAAAATCAAAAATCCAATGACAGGAGCGAAAAGTCCTAATATCATTCCAAGTTTTAAATCATCTCTTTTAAATATCATTTGAATAGTTTTCTTTTTTCTAATTGTTTTTTTAATGTGTAGTTGGTAAGGTCAAACTGAACAGGAACGACACTTACATAATTGTTCTTAAGTGCCCAAACATCGGTGTCTTTTCCTTTGTCAAAATTTTTAAATACGCCCGTAAGCCAAAAGTATTTCTTTCCTTGTGGGTCTACACGTTCGTCAAACTCTTCCTCATATTTTGCGTAAGCTTGTTTGCATATTTTAATTCCCTTAATTTTTTTCATAGGGATGGAAGGGATGTTCACATTCAACAATAAATGTTTGTCGAGATTTTTTTGCTTCAATATTTCTGATACAATGGTATGTACAATATTTCTGGAAGGTTCAAAATCTGCTTCGTAATTGTAATCAAGTAAAGAAAAGCCGATGCTTGGAATCCCTTCGATAGAGGCTTCCATGGCAGCAGACATTGTTCCGCTATAAATTACATTGATTGAATGATTGGCACCGTGGTTAATTCCGCTTAAGCAAATATCTGGTTTGCGATGCAGTACTTTGTCTACAGCAAGTTTTACGCAATCCACTGGAGTGCCACTCGTTTGCCATGCTTCAATATCCCCAAAAAGGTTCATTTTATTCATGCGAAGCGGAGAGCCAATGGTAATAGCATGTCCCATTCCACTTTGTGGCTTGTCGGGGGCTACTACTACCACTCTTCCTAATCCTTTTACTGCTTCTACCAGGTTTCGGATACCCGGAGAAGTTATATCATCATCATTAGTAATTAAGATAATGGGTTCTGTTTTTTTTGTGTTTGCCATATGTTTTTTAATTAATTAAACCAGCGCATCATAGGTCTTGCCACTTCGCTTCTGATAGGCCATGGAATAGAAATGATTATTAGAATGAATGCAATGCCAAAAAAGAGCAGCATTTTTTTGTGTTTTGTTTCAGCGGTCGCTTTTTTAACAGCCGGGCGTCCAAGGTGAACTAGAACCCAAGCCAAGATCATCATGAAGGCATGCTCTACAACAAAAAATCTGTCGTAAGCATTTTTCATTACCTCACCCATTCCATTGGTTATTTTTTCAAGCCATGGTCCAGTGAAAAATAAAATCAATCCAAATATCAATTGGATGTCACAAAAAATCATAAAGAACAAACTGCTTCTATTGTCGTTGGCTGAGTAGGAGCGTTTATGAAGGATTCCTGTAATAGCATTGATAACTGCCCATAAGCCAAAAATTAAAACTCCCCATCTAAGCAGACTGTGTAAAACAAGTTGAGTGGATTGCATGATTAATAATTTAAAAACAAAAATAAGCTATAACTAACTAGCCCACAAGTGATTTCATAAAGAGCATCAAATAGTTAGAAGAGAAAAGTCCCTTCCAAAAGAAAAAAAGTGAATAAAATTTTGTAAAACTAAAAAAATTAGTATATTTGTGCTAATCAAATTAGTTTAACTATGTCTAGAGCCGGATTAAATCTGAAATATCTACGCAAATTGCGTGGTTGGACACAAGAAGAATTTGCTATTAAATTAAACATCAAACGCTCATTGATTGGGGCTTACGAAGAAGAAAGAGCCGATCCAAGACTCGAAGTATTAGAAATTGTGGCGGATATATTTAAGCTTACCCTTGATGAACTATTGTTGAAAGACCTAACTGTCACTTCCAACAATTCTGGAAGCTATTTGCAAAAGAGAAGAATGCAAAAGATGATGACAGTGGAAAGAAATCTGATACATTTTGTGCCAATGAAGGCTGCGGCAGGTTATATGACTGGATATGCGGATAGCGAGTTTATTGATGAACTGAATACATTTACTTTGCCCATGTTGTCGGGAGGTCAATACCGTGCTTTTGAAATTATTGGCGATAGTATGCTTCCAACACCGAGTGGGAGTATTATAGTAGGAGAAAAGGTTGACACGTTAGAAGAAGTGAAAAGCAACTTGGCTTATATAGTAGTGAGCAGAAATGAAGGAATTGTTTATAAGCGAATCGTAAAAAATAATCGTGGAAAAAATAAAGTGTCTTTGGTGAGTGACAATCCTAATTATCAACCCTATCAAGTAAACGCAGAGGATATTGTGGAGCTATGGCAAGCGCAGGTCGTTATTGGTAAGGTTGCTTCACAACAAAGATGGGATGTTAATTCATTGGCCAATCTTGTAAACAACTTACAAGACCAGGTAAGCACTTTAAAAAAGAAAATGAACTAAAGGTTTTTTAATAAGGTGGATATTGTTTATTACATGTGTACAATAAGTAGAACACTTTTTTAAAATAAATCCGGTTGCTTCATAACTTCAAGCATTAAATCAGATACATCGATAACAATTAAAAAAAACAGTTATGATTAAATTACAGATCATCGGCAATCTTGGTAAAGATTGCATCGTAAAGGAAGTAAATGGAAAAAATGTAATCAACTTTAGTGTAGCACACACGGAGCGTTACAAAGACAGTCAGGGAAATCAAAAAGACAGAACGACTTGGGTTGAATGCGCTTATTGGACAGATCGTACAGCGGTTGCACAGTATCTTACAAAGGGCAGAACAGTTTATGCTGAAGGAAGTCCAGAGGCAGATGCGTATATGAATAAAGAAGGTCAAGCTTCAGCCACCTTACGTATGAGAGTTCAAAATGTACAATTGTTGGGAAACAATGGTAACGCGGAAGGTGGTGCCAATCAAGGCAATGTAAGCCATGCAGGATCTAGTGCTTCTCCTGTAGCAAAAGCTGCATCTGCTGACGATGATTTGCCATTTTAATTTTCTTACAAATTAATATTAGTAAGCTCCT
The DNA here is from genome assembly GCA_947474815.1 of Chitinophagaceae bacterium. GTDB lineage: Bacteria > Bacteroidota > Bacteroidia > Chitinophagales > Chitinophagaceae > Ferruginibacter. The sequence continues at coordinate 19,400 of CANJJU010000030.1, forward strand.
CATTTTGGGGAGCTTTTTTATTTTAGTCCACTGATTTAATCCTAGTTGGGTATAAAAATAAAATTTTATCCTACATTCACGGATGCATAAAATCGTCTTTATAAACATTTTTTTATTAGTTGCTTCGCATTCTTTTTCTCAAGGCAATTATACCCAATATGTAAATCCATTTATAGGAACGGGTGGTCATGGACATACATACCCAGGTGCTACTTTGCCTCATGGAATGGTGCAGTTAAGCCCAGATACTCGATTAGATGGCTGGGATGGTTGTGGTGGTTACCATTATTCAGATAGTTTTATTTATGGGTTTACTCACACACATTTGAGCGGAACGGGTGTAAGTGATTTTGGCGATATACTTATTATGCCAGGAAATGGAATGGCGTATCCTAATAATAAATTATATGGTTCTTTTTTTTCTCATCAACAAGAATCAGCCTCTCCTGGTTACTACGCTGTAAAATTGCTTGATGATAATATTGATGTAGAGCTTACTGCTACCGAACGTGTAGGATACCATCATTATCATTTCAATAATCAAGTTGATAAATTCATCTTATTGGATTTAAAGCATAGAGACGAAGTGATTGAATCTTATTTTACAGTGGAGGACAGCGTCACTATCTCAGGATTACGGAGAAGCAAGGCCTGGGCCGACAATCAGTATGTGTATTTTGTAATGAAACTATCTCAGCCAATTAAAAATTGGGAGTATTGGAAAGATGATTCGCAGCTTGATATTTCTAATAATAGATATAATAATATTTTCCAGGGAAAAAATATAAAAGCAGCTTTTAAATTTGATAATAGCGCTACGTCTGATTTGTTTATTAAAGTAGCCATTTCTTCTGTTAGTATTGAAGGTGCTAAAAAAAACTTATTGGCTGAAGCAGAAAATAAATCCTTCGAACAAGTAAAACTAATCGCAGAAAACAAATGGAACAAGGAGCTTTCTACAATAGATGTTACGACTGCTGATACAAATAAGTTGACCATTTTCTATACAGCTTTATACCATACGGCGATTGTTCCCAATATTAATATGGATGTAGAGGGGAGTTATCGTGGCAGAGACAATCAAATTCATCAGGCAATTGGATTTACATATTATTCTGTGTTTTCTTTATGGGATACTTATCGTGCAGCACATCCCTTGTATACTATCATTGATCAAAAACGAACATCAGATTATATCAATACCTTTTTGGCACAATACCAACAAGGAGGGAGGCTACCTGTTTGGGAGCTGGCTTCTTGCGAAACAGATTGCATGATTGGATATCATAGTGTACCCGTTATAGTAGATGCCTATATGAAAGGGATAAACTCTTTTGATACGACATTGGCCTTGGAAGCAATGATTAAAAGTGCCAACTGGAATCATTATGGATTAAATGGATATACCAATAATGGGGTCATTACTTCAGATGAGGAATCTGAAAGTGTAAGTAAAAACTTGGAATATGCTTATGATGATTATTGTATTGCTATCTATGCAAAAAAAATGGGTGATGTAAAAACATATTCAACTTATATCAAACGGGCGCAATATTATAAAAATGTGTTTGATAGAACGATAGGATTTATGCGGCCTTTAAAAAATGGAGATTGGTTAAACCCTTTTGATCCCAAAGAAGTAAACAATCATTTTACAGAAGCGAATAGTTGGCAATATTCTTTTTATTTTCCTCAAGATATCAATGGGTATATCAGCATGATCGGAGGGATGGATAATCTAGAGAAAAAACTAGATGCATTGTTTAGTGAAAATACTGAAATGACAGGAAGAGATCAAAGTGACATCACTGGCTTAATTGGACAATATGCTCATGGGAATGAACCCAGTCATCATATCGCTTATTTGTATAATTACACGAAGCATCCATACAAAACACAGGCATTGGCAAATAAGATCATGAATGAAATGTATAAGAATACTCCAGATGGATTGATTGGCAATGAAGATTGTGGACAAATGAGTGCCTGGTATGTGATGAGTTCATTGGGATTGTATCCCGTTACGCCAGGTAATAATGAATATATGATTGGAAGTCCACAATTTAGTTTGTCGGAAATACATGTAGAAAATGGCAAATCATTTGTAATCAATGCGCCGGGGGCAAGCAATAAAAATCCCTTCGTTCAATATGCTACAATTAGTACTGCCAAATCTTTAAGGCCGATTGCATTGGAATATTCCTTTCTTCGACATGAGGATATTGCAGAGGGAGGATTGGTGAGTTTTGTGATGGGAGACAAACCAGCCAATTGTTTCGTTAAGGCCAATCAAGACAGTACGTTGGCTGAAGTAGATAAGGGTTCGTTTGTGTCAAATCCTATTATTCATGGAGGAGGTATTTCATTAAGGGAAAAGAAAATGGTGACCATTTCATCCTCACATAAAAATGATAAAATATATTATACTGCTGATGGTACTTCGCCCAATGAAACAACTTTGTTGTATCGTCATCCAATAGTGGTGGATCAGTCTATCACTTTGAAAGCAATTGCAGTAGATCAATGGGGGAATAAAAGTTTTGTGACTACCGCGCAGTATAAAAAAATGCCGCATGATTGGACCGTGAAACTAAATACGGCTTTCGAGAGTGAATATGATGGGGGAGGATCCGATGGATTGATAGATGGTATTCATGGAACAGTCAATTGGAGAAGTGGCAATTGGCAAGGATATCAAAAAGAAAATGTTGATGTAGTGATTGATTTAAAAAAAGTGAAAGATATTTCTTCTGTTAATGTTGGCTTTCTTCAGGATACACGTTCATGGATTGTGATGCCTGCTTCCGTTATAATTAAAATATCAACCGATGGAAAAAAATTTAAGAATGTGTACGAAGGGAATAATTTTCTTTCTATCAAAGATCTAACAACTCAATTAAAATCTGTTCATGCAGATTTCTCCAAGCAGGCTGCAAGGTTTGTTCGTGTTGTTGCTACACAGTATGGAAAGCTTCCCGATTGGCACCCAGGAGCAGGAAGCGATTCGCATATTTTTATAGATGAGATTGAAGTTGATTGATTTATTTGATCGGCTTCTCTGTTCAATAATTAATAAGTTAAAAAGGTCTTTAATTGTATATTCGTTATTTAAATTCTATTTAATGTCAAGTTTTATGATTAAAAGTATAACCTTATTATTTTGTCTATTTTTTTCAAATTTTTCAAAAGCTCAATGTGTTTCTGGCGATTGTTACAATGGGA
>CANJJU010000031.1 GCA_947474815.1 Chitinophagaceae bacterium
ATTGTATACTGAGTCTTATGCCAAAGAATATATGCTAGGTAATAAGGAAACTGGAATGGCGCCTTTTATTCGTGCAGCAAACAAGGCAAATGAGTTGGGATTGGGCATCAATGCCGGGCATGACTTAGATCTTCAAAATCTTGAATACTTCTCAAAAAATATTCCACATTTATTGGAAGTATCCATTGGACATGCGCTCATATGCGATGCAATCTACCTTGGATTAGAAAATGCTGTACAACTGTATAAAAGGCAACTAAAGTAAGCGTACTATTTAAAAATGCTCTCTAACTTAGATTCTAAATCTGAGCCACGCAAATCCTTTGCTACTATAATGCCATTAGGATCTACTAATATATTCTGCGGAATACTTTGAATTCCGAATTTTTGCGCCACAGCATTGGACCAAAATTTCAAATCACTTACATGCGTCCAGGTTAAATTGTCACGATTAATCGCCTCTACCCATGCCTCTTTTGTTTTGTCTAGCGAAATCCCCAACACTGTAAACCCTTTATCTTTAAATTTATTAAATGCTCTTACCACATTAGGATTTTCTTGTCTGCATGGGCCACACCAGCTTGCCCAAAAATCAACCAACACATATTTACCTCTGAATGATTGAATGCTTATCATTTTCCCCTCAACATCAGCTTGTTCAAAATCGGGAATGACTGTTCCGATTGTTGCAACTTGTGGCTCTTTGCTTTTTTGTTGCTCTTTCATTTTTTGCTGAATAGTAGCATTGGCTTGTTCAAGTGTGAGCATTTTTGAACCATTACGAAAAACATCTTCAAAAGCGTGATTCAATGCGCTATAATTTAATTCTACGATACCCTGATCAGCTACTTGAGAAGCAATTATCAATCCTAATGAATAACTAAAACTATCTACTCCGTTTTTAAGAATAATTTTAGCGTTCTTTAAATCTGATTGGTTTTTTTTCTGCGCTACAACAAATGCGGGTGCAAAACAAAGTAACAATAGGAGCTTCTTCATAAAATAATTTGTGATGATTAATTCAGTCTGATTGCAAATTAAGGTGTTTATGCGTTTTTACCTAACAGTTTGATTTATATTTAACAAGTTTTGTTATTCACTCAGCCAATTTCTAATCAGCCTTTCTCCGCAGGGCGTAAGTATACTTTCGGGATGGAATTGAACACCCTGAACATCATAAGATTTGTGGCGGATTCCCATAATATAATTATTGTCATCTAGGGCTGTAATAGCGAGCGAAGAAGGAAAATCGACATCTGAAAGAATCCAGCTATGATACCTTCCAACCAACGACTGATCAGCAATGCCATTAAATAATGGATTGGATTCGTCAACAATATTGATGGGAGTTGCTACTCCATGATAAACAGTTTCTAGATTTTGAAGTGTGGCGCCAAAAACCTCTCCTATTGCTTGGTGCCCCAAACAAATTCCTAATATAGATTTCGTAGAAGCAAATTCTTGAATGAGTGGCATAAGCAATCCTGCTTCAGTAGGAATTCCGGGTCCTGGAGAAAGAATTATTTTATCATATTGCTTCACCTGCTCTAATGTTATTTGGTCATTAAGGCATACCTCTACTTTAATGTGCAATATTTTTTCTACCAGGTGAACCAAGTTGTAAGTAAATGAATCGTAATTATCAAATACCAATATTTTCTTCAATGTCAGTTTTTTATTCTAATTAAAAATGAAACATTTAATCATTGAAACCAAATCGTTTTTAAAGAATGATAAAAAAAGATTAAAAAATAAAGAGTGCCAAAAATTACTCGGCACTCTTATAGAGGGGTTAGTCTAATATTTTAATCTTATGCAAACTTCTTGGCATCTTCTAAGAACTTCGCTAAGCCTATGTCAGTTAAAGGATGTTTCAATAATCCAAGTATTGAATCAAGGGGACAAGTACAAACATCTGCTCCTGCTTCTGCACATTTAATAATATGATTTGGATTGCGAATAGACGCTGCTAATATTTCTGTGGTGTATCCCTGCAAGCTAAATATTTGTCGCATTTGATGAATCAATTCCATCCCGTCCCAACCGCTATCATCTATTCTTCCAATAAATGGCGATACATAAGTAGCTCCTGCTTTAGCTGCAAGAATAGCCTGACCTGCAGAAAATACCAACGTGCAATTAGTACGAATGCCATTATCAGTAAACCATTTGATTGCTTTTATACCGTCTTTGATCATGGGAACTTTTACCACGATATTTTTATGTATGGCAACAAGTTTTTTCCCTTCTGCGATAATGCCATCAAAATCAGTTGAAATTACTTCTGCACTGATATCTCCATCTACCATTTCACAGATGGTTTTGTAATGTTGCATCACGGCCTCTTGTCCTTTGATTCCTTCTTTAGCCATTAATGAAGGATTGGTAGTTACCCCATCTAATATTCCTAAATCATTTGCTTCTTTTATTTGTGCAAGATTAGCGGTGTCTATAAAAAATTTCATTGTATAATAAGATTGTAAATGGTTGAATAAATTTTCAAGCGCTAAGATAATGGGAGAATCCCAACTTATTCTTGAAGGGAGAAATAATTTATAGACAAGTTATTCCAATAGGAAAGAGAATTAGGAGGAATGGAGAGGTTGTTAAATAGAAAAAGGCAAGTTACTTACATCGCACCGCTCAACCATTTACCCTTGCTACCTTCCGGTCCTGGGGGAGTTCAACAGGAGCTGGTCGTATAAGACTTGCCTAATGCAAAGTTAAGGATTTTTGAGTAAGACTGTTAGAAATTAATGCTAAAAACTAAAACCTGGCTTGTCGGATCTTGAATTGATTTTACTCACCCCAATTAATTGGTCATTTCGATCGGTAAATGACTTGTAATACATTAAAATAGTATACTCATTTTCAGTTTCCCAGTAATTCCCTTCTAACTCTTTTTTATCAGAAAGGTCATTTTTATTCACGGTAATATAAGTATAGTTATAGTATCCTTGTTTGAGCAATGCATTGCACTCGTATTTTCCTGTAGAGGCATTGTATTTCATTTTCCATTGGTCATTTAATTGATATCCAGTAAATGCACCCGCTAGATAAATATCTTTCCCTTCCAATGAGGATCCATCGGGTTGAGCAAAATAAAAATGAACTGTTGCATAATCACCCTGCCAAAATGGGTTAACACTTTCGTAAGTCACAATATTGTACATGCCATTGTAATCAGAAAAATATACATATCGTTGCGCACTCCTATCCATATCTGTTTTTAAAAAGAAGTCACTCGTATTTTTAGTATACACTCCACTATCAATCCGATCACTTTGTAATCTAAAACTCCTTAAATCAAGCCATCTCCATTCCTTTCCTCCAGGAAAAACAGCTGCATTTTCAGTATTGTATTCAAGTGTATTTCCTCTAACATAAGTAGGTACAATATCTTTTTGAGTGTTGTCTAATCTATTGTTTTGAAGGATAACAACTTTCACTTGTTGTACAGCACTAAAACTATTAATTCCTTTGATATTGGCAGAAAATCGCAATCGCTGGTGCGTATTAAAAAGTTGAGGAGTGAATGGCTGAACTACATTGGCACTGATCACAGCTTTTGAATCAAGCACATACATTTGCTTGGTAAATGCAAGTTTAGAAGTATCCCCATCAAGAAAAACCTTTAAAAGATAATTCCCGGATTTTGTTGGAACCGCATTTTGTTCGGGCAAAAAAGCTTGATAATGAGTGTATCGTGTGAAGGCGATAGACGAATAACGATAGGTTGTAATTCGAGTCTGCGTAAAGCCTTTTATATATTCAAATGGACTATACTCAACGGGCTGCCAGTTGTAATCACATAACACATAGCAATAATAGTAACTCTTTACATTGCCCTCCATATCATCAAATTCTAATTCTAATCTATTGTTACTATTCAAACTATACACAGGCAAACCCTGTTGATTGCCATATTCAAATAACTGAGCAGTTCTTATATAGGGCTTATAGACTCGTTCAATGTTCTGGGCGGCCATTATAAAGGGCGTACAGAAGAAGAAAAAAGACAAAAAACAGCAATATCTATAAATGAAATTCATTAAATAGCTTTATTATTTTACTTTTGAAAGATACCAAATATAAAGAGATTGAATGTTTCATTCTTCATAGCTAAACGGATTGCCTCAGAAAATAGCCAAAAATTTTCTCGATTTATCATTCGACTTGCCATTGGTGCCACTGCATTAAGTGTAGCCGTGATGATTGTAGCATTGAGTTTCGTGAATGGATTTCAGCAAGTAATCAGCAACAAAGTTTTTAGCTTTTGGGGACATATTAGAGTGGAACAAAACCTAGATGACAAAGTGAATATTGCCGAGCAATACCCTATCAATCAAAATGACACAGTTGAAAATTATTTACGCGCACTTCCTGAAGTAGTCTCAGTAGAAAGATTTGCCACGAAATCTGCCATATTAAAATTCGAAACCAATATTGAAAGCATTTTATTAAAAGGCATAGACAGCAGTTTCAACTTCAGCCGATTGAATCCTTTTTTACAAAAAGGCCGGTGGGTATCTTTTGCTGATAGCGGATATAGTAAAGAAATTAATATCAGCACTGTTACCGCAAGACAATTAAATATTAAGATGGGCGACAGCCTGCTTGTTTTCTTTTTTAGAAAAGATGGAAGTAAATCTGCCAGAAGATTAGCCGTTGTAGGAACATATAAATCAGGTATAGAAGAATATGATAAGAATTTTGCATTGTGTGATATCAATCTTATTCGAAGACTCAACAACTGGGAAATTAATCAGATTGGAGGATATGAAATATTCCTAAATAATTATAAAAAAACAGACAGCATATCAAATATCGTTTACAATGGATTGCCTCAATCATGGTATAGCAGGAGCATCAAAGAAATCTACCCCAATATTTTTGATTGGTTAAATCTTCAAGGCCAGCTAAAAAATATTTTATTGTTTATCATGATGATCATTGCTTCAGTCAATTTAATTACTTGCTTAATTATATTGGTACTTGAGAGAACAAAAATGACTGGCGTATTAAAAGCTATGGGAGCAAGCAGTTGGAGAATACAACAAATTTTTCTCTATAACACTTCCTTCATTGCAGTGATGGGCATCATTATTGGGACCATCATAGGCATTGGAATTTGTTGGCTACAACAGAAGACAGGATTTATTAAGCTTAATGAAGAAGCTTATTTTATGTCTGAAGCAAGCGCATTAATCATTTGGTGGCAAGTATTAATAGTAGATATTGTTACATTACTAATTTGCTTTGCAACACTTATTATTCCGACTATTCTTATAAGAAAAATCTCGCCAGTGAAGGCAATTCAATTCAGGTAACGTTATTGCCTAAATGAATGAAGCACAATCCCTGTAGCGACCGCCGCATTCAATGATTCTGCATGGCCAATTTTAGGAATTGTTATATTTTCATCGGCCAGTTGTAGTACAGCAGCAGAAATACCATTGGCTTCATTTCCAATAATGATTATGGCTTCTTTTATTCCTTTTGTATTACCCAGGGCATTCCCATTAATAGTGGTAGCATATTTTTTAACTCCCTTCTTTTCCCCTAGCCAAGAAACCAAATCAGTATAAATAATTGTTACCCTAGCCAAACTAGCCATGGTACTTTGCACCACTTTGCTATTGTACATATCTACAGTATTGTTTGAGCAAACAATATGACTAACGCCAAACCAATCAGCTGTTCTAATAATTGTTCCAAAATTCCCAGGATCCTGAATATCATCGAGCACCAAGGTCAAACGACCAGTAGGCTGATAAGAATCATCCATCTTTTTCTTTTCAAATATTGCCACAACGTTATTAGGAGTTGCAAATGAGGCTATTTTAGCCAATTCGAAATCCATTACAACTTCAAGCTTATCACCTAAAGAAAGCTTTGTTTTAGCATCAAGCTGATTAACCCATTCTTCCACAGCAAAAACATTCCGGCATATGAATGATTGGGTGCTAAGTAACTCATTTACCAGCTTGGGGCCTTCAGCAACGAAAGCATGGTATTCATCTCTAAATTTTTTGTGCTGTAAACTTTGAATATATTTGATGGAAGTTTTACTTAACATGCCCGTTTATTTATGTCTGCTTATTTTTTAAATAGTTCAAAATACTTCTCCCGACTGGGGTTTATTCTATTGTTTGCAATAGCAGCCTCTTGTGGAAAACCTTTTGTAAAAAAGGCACCGAAAGACAAATACTATCTATATAAAAACAACATCGAAGTTAAGGGAGGAAATTTTACAAAAGCAGCCCAAACTTTATTAATTCAAAGATTATATGGCCAATTAGATGACAGCGCTAAAGTAAAAACGAGTAGAAAGTTGGTTTTATTAAATATCATTAACAATCCAATAGTATATGACAGCAACTATACCATTGCTTCTGCAAATAATATGCAAGCTTCGCTATTTCACATGGGATATTATAATGCAAACGTTAGTTACCAGACAGATAGTTCACATAAAAAAATAACAGTTAATTATACGGTTGATGCAGGAAAACCTACATTGATTACTAAAATAAATTACCAATTAAGAAAAAAGGACCTGCAGGAATATGTTTTAAAATTTCAAGCAGACTCCTATCTTAAAAAAGACCAACCAATCACTAAGACACTTGTTCTTACTGAATTAAACAGGCTAGTAGATAGTTTTCGAAACAATGGATATTATAAATTTACTGCTGCAGAATTAAAAGTTAGGGGCGACACATCTATTGAAGCGCTTACATCAATAAACGACGATCCATTTGAGCAGCTTCGATTGATTGCGGAAGCACAACAGAAAAAGGATTCTCCTCAAATCAGATTAGCGATTGTATTAAATCCACCTACTGACTCAAGCCGTTTGAATAAATATTTCATAAACAATATTTATATTTCGCCCGATTTTAAACTAGGTGACAACCTAAACGACACTACCAGCATACACCAAGTATTCACAAAAGATTTTATTGCTAGGTTTCACAATGAACTATTTAAAAATAAATTATTCGAAAGAACCATTACATTAAAAGCAGGCGAGGTCTTTAAGCAGCAAGAATATTACAACACCCTCTTTAACTTATCCAAGGCAGGAGTTTGGCAAACCGTAAACATTCAACTAATTGAAGTTCCCTACACCAACAATCAGGTTGACATTGTCATTGAAATGACCCCAGCAAAAAAGTATGGTTTTGAAGCCGCATTGGAGCTTAGCTATTCTGCCTCAAGCAATACTAGCAATGTATTAGCCGGAAACTTATTTGGACTATCAGGCAATGTTTCATTAGTGAATAGGAATCTCGCAAAAGAAGCAATTAAAATGACTCACAATATAAGAGCCGGTATTGAATTCAACAATGGTAGCAGTGGCTCTAATGGAAAATTCATCAATTCAAATGAATTAGGCTATAATAACATTACTTCATTTCCAAGATTGCTTTTCCCTCAGATACCTAAATTATTCAACAGAAGTAAAGAGGATAAAAATGGCGAAACATTTATTAACGTTGGGCTTGCAAAAAATACCCGATTAAATTTATTTGAATTACAATCTGTTAAAACAACTTTTGGGTGGACTGGTATCAATAAAAAAAACTGGAAGTGGACATGGTCTCCCTTGAATGCAGAGTTTAGCAATCTATTGAATCAGAGTGATAGTTTTAGAACCATTGTAAATGAAAATCCCTTTTTAAAATTCTCGTACAATACCGCTTTTGTTGCAGGAATGAATATTGGATTTTCAAAAACTTTATCAAATCTACCCCATCCGAATAGTTTATCTAAAGAATTTTCAACAAGATTTAATTTAGAGGAATCAGGATTAACCTGGGGATTGTTGCCTGTTTTAAATAAATATAAAAGAAGATATATTAAAGTAGATGCAGAAATAAAGCATACCATCAAATACCCTAAAACATCTCTCGCTTTTCGAGGATTTTTAGGAGTGGGGATTCCCCTTTTAGGAAGTGATACCAACAGGACCCTCCCCTTTTTTAAGCAATACTTTGGAGGGGGAAGCAATAGCATGAGAGCTTGGCCAGTAAGAGGCATAGGGCCTGGGGGACGCCCACTGATTCCATTTTCTTCTACTCAAACCATATTCAATGACAGAACAGGTGATATGCAATTTGAAGGGAATATTGAATACCGTTATGATATCGCTCGAATCATCCCAAATACCCTAACATTAAGAGGCGCGTTGTTTGCAGACATCGGAAATATTTGGAATTTAAAAAACACCAATATAGATGGAACTGCCGACAGCTCACAGTTTAACATCAAAAATATTTACAGACAGTTAGGCCTTGCTGCAGGAACAGGGTTGCGACTAGACTTTAGCTATTTTATTGTACGACTCGATTTTGGATTTAGATTCAAAAGGCCTGAATTGTTTTATATTAATGATGGATGGAAAGCTCCTTCAATTGGCTTTGATGACATGTTTAAGAAAATATTTACTAAAGGAACGGACGATCAATATAGAAAGTGGAGATACGAGAATTTCAATTTCACCATAGGAATAGGCTATTCGTTTTAGGGGCAATCTAATTGGCAGGAATACTTTTTTAAAGGGTAGCCATGAATTCCTCTATCCCGATAGCCTCTTCTACTTTAAAAGAACCAATCCTTGTTCTTCTCAATGAACTCAAATAAGCTCCACAACCCAATTCTATGCCCATGTCATTTGCAATGCTTCGAATATAGGTACCAGTTGAACAGGTGATTTTAAAAAAGACTACTGGAAGTTCTATGGAAGTAATTTCAAAAGATTTTATAAATATAGTTCTGGGTTGAAGTTCAACCTCTTCACCTCTTCTTGCAAGTTCGTACAATGGAGTGCCTTTCTTTTTAATAGCGGAATAAATGGGGGGCAATTGCTGAATCTCTCCTATGAATTTTTTAGTAGCAAGATGAATGAGGTCCGAGGATATAGCTGAAATGTCTTTTATTTGTTCTGGGGTACTTTCTAAATCAAAAGTGGGAGTAACAGCCCCTAATGTAAATGAGCCTATATACTCCTTTTCCTGAGCCATATATTCATTGATATTCTTGGTAAATTTTCCTGTACAGATTATCAGCAATCCAGTGGCGAGCGGATCTAATGTGCCTGCATGTCCTACTTTCTTAATTTGAATAGCGCTTCGAATCTTCCTAACCGCATCAAAAGAAGTCCAATGCAAAGGCTTGTCAATTAACAATACTTTTCCTAATTCAAAGGGGGACTTTATTTCATCGGGCAGTTTTACAAATGGTTTCTTTTCTTCTCGAGCTTCAATATCCTCTCCATTTTTGGCCATATGCTTCTGTCGATATGATCCTTTTTTATTCAAAGTGTTTATTAAAATAAAAGTGATAATAAATTGAAAATCAATTAGTAAGCTCTTGCAAATAGAACTCTTTGAGTACTTGGATTCCCCGTAAGAATACATTTCCCTGCCTCTTGTTTGTTATTGAGTGGAATGCAACGAATAGTAGCTTTTGTTTGCTCTTTAATTTTCTCTTCCGCCTCACTGGTTCCATCCCAATGAGCAGAAACAAACCCCGCTTTTGTATCTAAAAGTGTAACAAACTCATCCCAAGTATTGGCTTCCCTGATGTTTTCATTTCTAAATGCCAGGGCTCTGTTAAAAATATTTTGCTGAATATCTTCTAGCAGGACTTTTACATAGGACCCCAATCCTTCTATTGCAACAGATTTCTTTTCCTTGGTATCTCTTCTTGCTAATTCTACTACATTGTTTTCAATGTCTCTTAACCCAAGCGCTATTCTAACAGGAACGCCTTTTAGTTCATACTCTGCAAATTTCCATCCCGGACGGGCATTGTCGCTGTTATCATACTTTACAGAAATCCCCAATGCCTTGAGTTCTTTTATAATGTCTGCCACCTTATCATCAATTACATTTTTACTTTCTTCCCCTTTATAAATTGGTACAATCACCACTTGCAATGGAGCGATTTTTGGTGGCATTATCAATCCTTGGTCATCGCTATGAGCCATGATAAGCGCACCAATCAATCGAGTAGAAACACCCCAGCTGGTTGCCCACACGTATTCTTTTTTATTTTCTTTATTTAGAAATTGCACATCAAAAGCTTTGGCAAAATTTTGGCCAAGGAAGTGAGACGTGCCCGCTTGCAAAGCTTTTCCATCCTGCATCAATGCTTCTATACAATAAGTTTCTTCTGCACCAGCGAATCTTTCATTGGCTGTTTTCACACCTTTAATCACGGGAACAGCCATATAGTTTTCTACAAATTCGGCATACACCTCAAGCATCTTTTTAGTTTCTTCTACCGCTTCGTCTTTTGTGGCATGTGCAGTATGACCTTCTTGCCATAAAAATTCTGCTGTACGTAAAAAAAGTCGGGTGCGCATTTCCCAGCGAACTACATTGGCCCATTGGTTTATTAAAATAGGTAGATCACGATAAGACTGTATCCAACCCTTATAAGTATTCCATATGATTGCTTCACTGGTTGGCCTGATGATTAATTCTTCTTCTAATTTAGCTTCTGGATCTACTATTAATTTCCCTTTGTTATCAGGATCATTTTTCAATCGATAATGCGTTACAATCGCGCACTCTTTTGCAAAACCTTCTGCATTTTTTTCTTCTGCTTCAAATAAACTTTTAGGAACAAACAACGGGAAATACGCATTCACATGACCTGTCTCCTTAAACATACGATCCAATTGATCTCTCATATTTTCCCACAAGGCATATCCATAAGGTTTGATAACCATGCATCCACGAACTGCTGAATAATCAGCCAATTCGCCTTTTATTACCAAATCATTGTACCACTGTGAGTAATCTGCGGCTCTTGTTGTAAGTTCTTTGCTCATATTGTTTGTTTATCAAAACGATTATTCAGTATCAATAATATTCTATTAAAAGAAGCACAAAAGTAACAACTTCAATTTACAATCCTTTTAATCATTGGCGGTTAAATCTTACAATTTACCCTACTTTACTAATTGCTTTTCAATAAAGGGTATTATTTGGTTTGAATGGGGTGTAAACCAATGGAAAAGATTGTCTTTTTTAAACCAAGTCATTTGACGCTTGGCATAATTTCGTGTATGTTGTTTGATTTGACTAATGGAGTCTGGCAATGAATTTTTTTTATCGAAAAAATCAAACAATTCCTGATAGCCTACCGTCTGCAAGGAGTTCAATGATTTAAAAGGAATCAGCGCTTCGGCTTCTTTTACCAAGCCCGCTGCTACCATTGCATCAACCCTAATGTTTATGTTGTTATTCAATTCCTCTCTAGGGATTTCTAATGCAATTTTAATAATATTGAAATCACGGATTGCTTTTTGATTTGTTTGAAAATGCATAATAGAATTCCCTGAAACTATCTTAACTTCTAGAGCCCTCATCATGCGTTGAGGATTTTGCATTTCTCCTCCACTGGCATAAAGAGGATCCTCTCTTTCAAGTTCTTTTATGAGCCAGTCAATTCCATTTTCATTGTATAGTTCTTTAATCCGATTTCTAGTCTCCAAAGGCACCAAAGGGATTTCATCCAATCCATCACAAAATGCTTTTATGTACAACCCTGTGCCACCAACCATCACAGCAAGATCATTCTTTTCAAACACCTCGTTTACAGATTGAAGAGCATATTTTTCATACCCCACTGCTGTAATATGATCCTGAATTGAATGTGTATTTATAAAATAATGAGGAGTAGTTGCCAACTGATCTGCCGTTGGTTTTGCTACGGCAATATTTAGTTCTTTATAACACTGCCTGCTGTCGGCCGAAATAATAGAGGTAGAGAAAAACTTTGCTACGTCAATAGCCAGATTGGTTTTACCAACAGCAGTAGGACCAGCAATTATAATTACAGTCTTTTTCAAAAGTTCTTTTGTACGGTTATGATTTTTTAATTTATTAAAAGGTAAAGGAGGTTTTACCCTAAAAGTTGAAGCGTTCAGAGAATTCATTATTTACAAAAGAGAAAGCAAGAATAGCAAATTATTAATTCTACATTAAAACTCATTCAACTCATCAGTTATAGATTCATCTGTTTCATCAGATTCATCCACTGATTCATCCCCATCAGCATCGCCCTCTTCTCCAAACCCCTCTTTCATTGCATCGGGTTGCAAATCATATTTTTCTTCCATTTCTGCCAGTCTGCTATCTATTATTCCTTGAGTCCCATATTGAGAAGGGCCAATCCCTTCCACTCTAACACAAGCAGGATATTCTGTTTTTTTATTTTCTTCTTTGTCTACATTAATAAGCTCTACCATGAATTGCCAGTTCTTATTAAAGTCATACTGATAAATAAATTTTTGATTAGGGTCTGCAATTTGACTACCTATATTCACCTCGTTCATGATTAGGGGCTCTACCTTATACTCCTTTGGGTATTTTTCAATTGAAATCTCTCTTCCACGAAGCCATGCATCATTACTCTTATAAAAAGTCGCAGCATGCTTACTATCAAATTCGTAACTTTTTAAAATCGCAATATGCAAATCAAAGAATGTTTGCATGTGCTTAATTACAATATCACGGTAAATACTTTCGTCTTCTTCCCAATAAATTCTAAATTTCAAAATTGCCATTCTCAAATGTAAGTAATTTATCAATTTACCCCAAGAGTAGAATGGAGTATTAATATTAAATAATGAAAAGAGATTATATACTCGTTAATTAACAACACATAGATTGCATTTCTACACTATGATTGCAACCCTAGTGCGCGCCCTTGTTCAATCATGAAAAGATGGGCTGCTTCAAACTCATTGGGGATATTCCCATCAAGGATAGCTTCCCTGATAGCATTTTTTATAGTGCCAACAATGCGGCCTTGTGGCAATTTAAAGTGCTCCATGATCATTTCTCCTGTAACGGGAGGCTGCCAGTTTCTGATATTGTCTTTAGCTTCAACTTCTTCACATCGCTGCATCACCATTTCAAAATTTTCTAAATACCGTTTAACTTTTTGTTTATTCTTAGAAGTTATATCTGCTTTGCAAAGTATAAAGAGCGCCTCAAGATCATCTCCTGCATCAAAAATCAATCTTCGTATAGCTGCATCCGTTATATTTTCTTTAGTTAAACCAATTGGCCTTAGGTGCATTTCAACCATTTTTCGAACAAACTTCATCTTCTCATTTTGAGGAAGTTTTAATTGAGTGAAAATCTTAGGCACCATTCTGCCACCCACCACTTCATGACCATGAAAAGTCCAGCCATGCCCCTCTTCAAATTTTTTCGTAGCCGGCTTGGCAATATCATGCAATACCGCCGCCCATCTTAACCAAAGATCCTGCGTGTTTTCAGCAATATTGTCTACCACCTGAAGCGTATGATAAAAATTATCTTTATGCCCCATGCCATCAATATACTCCGCCCCAGCCAAGTCGGTCATTTGAGGGAAAATTAATTCTAATAGACTTGCCTTATACAATAAATCAAATCCTATAGAAGGCTTCTTGGACAGCAATATCTTATTCAACTCATCAACAATCCGCTCTTTACTGATGATCTTAATTCTATTTGCAATCGCATTAATAGAAAGCAATGTTTGTGATTCAATAGTAAACCCAAGTTGAGATGCAAAACGAATGGCCCTCATCATTCTAAGTGGATCATCATTAAAAGTTTCAGCAGGAGTCAGGGGTGTTTTAATTATTTTGTTTTCTATATCATTCAATCCTCCAAAAGGATCTATCATTTTTCCAAAATCATTTTTATTCAAACTAATAGCTAGCGCATTGATGGTAAAGTCTCTTCTATTTTGATCATCGACTAACGTACCAGGGGTGACTGTAGGATTTCTGCTATCATAATGGTAGCTTTCTTTTCGGGCACCCACAAACTCAATTTCAACTACACATCCATCTGGATCTAATATTTTTATTTGTGCTGTGCCAAAATTCTTAAAAAAGTTAACCTGCGGAATGGGACTAAATAAATTTGCTACTGCGTGTGCTAGTTCAATTCCATCACCTACACAAACAATGTCGATATCCTTGGTCTCTCTATGAAGTATTTTATCTCTTACAAAACCACCAATAACATAACAGTCAACATCAATTGATTGAGCTGCTATTGAAATCTTTTTAAAGATGTCAGTTTCAAAACCTGTACAGGATATTTCCATTTGAAGCAAAAATAATTGATAAACACTAAATAAGCTTAGATAAGGTAACAGATTGTCTATTTCGGCATTATAGTTGCCTATTATAAGTTCCATAAAAAATACCCGATTTACTGTTTATTTTTGCCAAATTGACTTTATAACAAGAAACTATGAATAAAAATATTTTTATGCAGGGAAATGAAGATGAAATGGAGTTTATGCCCATTATTCCCCTTAATGAAGAAGACCAGTCGAATGCTGACCTAGAGCAGATGCCGGCTGAATTACCCATTCTACCATTGAGAAATACAGTTTTATTCCCTGGCGTAGTGATTCCTATAACGGTGGGGAGAGACAAAAGCATAAAAGCAGTGACAGATTCGTATAAATCTGACAAATTGGTAGGAGTAGTGGCGCAAAAAGACAGTAGTATTGAAGAACCCATTGCTACAGACTTAGAACAAATTGGAACCATCGCAAAAATTGTGAAACTCATAAAAATGCCAGATGGAGGAACTACCGTTATTATTCAAGGACGCAAGCGTTTTACCATAGAAGAAATTACGACTGATGATCCTTATTTTAAAGCAAGGGTAAAATTATTTGAAGAAGAAAAACCTTCAAATGATGCTGATTTCAATGCGATGATCAGCAGCATCAAAGATCTTGCTGCACAAATAGTAAGCCTCTCCCCTAACCTTCCTAGTGAAGCTGCTATTATATTGAAGAATATCGAAAACCCTTCTTTCTTAATTCATTTTGTAAGCAGCAATTTAAACTGCGACTTAAAACAAAAACAACAATTACTTGAAATAAATAATATTAAAGAACGAGGTGAATTGCTAATGAATTTGATGCATACTGAATTGCAGTATGCTGAATTAAAAAACAAAGTCACTAATAAAACAAGAGCAGAACTCGATAAGCAACAAAGAGATTATTTTTTACAACAACAAATGAAAGCCATCAAAGATGAGCTTGGAGGTGAAAATGCAGCGGAATTAAAAGACATGATTAAAAAGGCCGAAACAAAAAAATGGCCTGTTGCTGCACAGGAAATGTTTACCAAAGGAATAGAAAAATTAGAAAGAATGCATCCTTCTACTCCTGATTATTCTGTTGTATATAACCACTTGGATTTATTGCTTGATCTTCCATGGGACGAATGCACAGAAGATTCCTATGATTTGAAAAAAGCAAAGAAAATTCTCGATAAAGACCATTACGGGATGGACAAAATAAAAGGTCGAATCCTGGAATATCTAGCCGTATTGAAATTAAAAGGCGATATGAAAAGCCCGATCTTATGCTTCATAGGTCCTCCAGGGATTGGAAAAACTAGTCTTGGTAAAAGCATCGCTGCAGCGATAAGCAGAAAATACATTAGGGTAAGTCTTGGCGGCCTTCACGATGAAAGTGAAATTCGTGGACACCGCAAAACATACATTGGCGCTATGCCAGGAAGAATCATTCAATCTATTAGGAAAACAAAAACAAGCAATCCTGTAATGATTCTTGATGAGATAGACAAAGTAGGAAGCGATCATCGGGGCGATCCTTCTTCGGCACTACTTGAAGTATTAGATCCTGAACAAAACAATACCTTTTACGATAACTACCTTGAATTAGAATACGATTTAAGCAAGGTGTTGTTTATCGCCACAGCCAATAATATTAATAATATACAGCCTGCATTGAGAGACCGACTCGAAATAATCGACTTGAGTGGATATGCCATTGAAGAAAAAATAGAAATAGCCAAACAACATCTTATTCCAAAGCAAAAAGAAATGCATGGTTTGAAAGATGCTAGCTTTAAAATGAATGATGCTGTTTTAGAAAAAATAATTTCAGATTATACAAGAGAAAGTGGTGTAAGAGAATTAGACAGATTGTTAGCGAGCGTTATGCGCTATGAGGCAAAAGAACTTGTAATGAAAGGCAAATTAAAATCTACCATCACATCAAATGATGTAGAGAAAATACTTGGCAGATCTCGATACAGCAACGAGTTGTATAAAATGTCAAATATGCCTGGAGTAGCCGTGGGATTAGCTTGGACATATGTTGGCGGTGATATCTTATTTATTGAAGCTCAACTGAGTGATGGAAAAGGAGAATTAAAACTTACCGGGAATTTAGGAAATGTAATGAAAGAAAGTGCTTCTACCGCATACACTTGGATACAAGCCAATGCAAAGAAAGTAGGAATAGATGCAAGTCTTTTTACTTCTAAAAATATCCATATACATGTGCCAGAAGGCGCCGTTCCTAAAGATGGTCCAAGCGCGGGTATTACAATGATGACAGCACTTGCGAGTACTTTTACTGGAAGAAAAATAAAGCCTTACTTAGCCATGACAGGAGAAATAACTTTGCGAGGACAAGTATTACCAGTGGGTGGCATAAAAGAAAAAGTGCTGGCTGCAAAGAGATTGGGAATCAAGGAGATTATTATGTGTGCACAAAATGAAAAAGATGTAGAAGAAATCAATCAGCGATTTATAACTGGAATTAAATTCCATTATATAAAAACAATGCAACAAGTATTGGAGTTGGCATTAGTGTAACAATCTTTTATTGAAGATGCTTTTCCATCCAATCCTTTTCTTTTTGAGTAGAGAGTGCTTGAAAAACGCCTATAAAGAATATCAATCCTACATTGATAACCAAAAACAGGAGGTTATAACTTTGATACCTATTGATATCCGAAGATCCCTCTTTAAAAAAAGCAATTAAATCAATTACAAGAAAAACTACCCAAGTAAGCAATAGCATTGAGAAAATAACATTCGAAACAATCCTAGCAATTTTCGAAGGATGGGTTTTAGTTCGGACAAAATAAATCAATAATACACTTATAAATAAGGCTCCTGGAATAAATAACATCAGCAGCATATACAAATAAGTAAACCAAGAAAGCTTATCGAGCAACCCAAACATAACTCTAAGAGAAAACAATATTATTGCCATTGCAATAATAAATCCGACGAACGTAAAAAAAATATTCCAAAATAATCGCAGGTATTTACTAAAAGTATTTTCCATCATTGTAATTAATTGTTTGTACTCCGCCCCATTTCTTTAAAAATCTTTCTGCTATTTAAAATAACTAAGATTTGTTTTAGGAGAAAGTGCCAATATTGATTCAAACATAAGCTTGATGGTGTTTTCAATGTCGTCTTTATGTATCATTTCTACAGTAGTATGCATATATCTTAGTGGGATAGAAATCAATACTGAAGGACACCCTTCATTAGCATAAGCAAATGAATCTGTATCCGTTCCCGTACTTCTACTCACAGCCCTCAACTGAACAGGTATTTTACTTTTTTGGGCAATGTCCTGAACAAAGTCAAGCAACTTATTATGCACCGCAGGACCATAACATAGAGAAGGCCCTTTTCCACAACTACAATCTCCCTCAACAATTTTATTAATCATAGGCGTAGTGCTATCGTGCGTAACATCTGTAATAATAGCCACATTGGGTTTAATTCTACGTGCAATCATTTCGGCACCTCTCAATCCTATCTCTTCTTGTACTGCATTTACCACATACAATGCAAAGGGAAGTTTTTTCTTACTTTCTTTTAATAATCGGGCAACTTCTGCAATCATGAAGCCTCCTATTCTATTATCAAATGCTCTTCCAATTAAAAACCCATGAGCCAATTCATCGTATCCTTCTTCATAAGTAGCAACTGCTCCAATATGAATACCGAGTGCTTCCACCTCTTTTTTACTACGAGCTCCACAATCCAAAAAAAGATTGTCAACTTTTGGTTGAGGTTCCTTCTCTGCATTGCCCATACGCGTATGAATAGCAGGCCAACCGAAAACGGCTTTTACGATTCCCTTTTTACCGTGAATGAGCACTCTCATTGATGGCGCAATCTGATGATCTACCCCCCCATTTCTTTTGAGGTAAATTAACCCTTCAGGAGAAACATAATTCACAAACCAACTAATTTCATCCGCATGCGCTTCTATGACCACTTTAAATGCAGCAGATGGATTAATTACTCCAACCGCTGTACCATAGGCATCTGTAAACATTTCATCTACATTGGGTCGCAAGTATTCCATCCATAATTTCTGTCCGCTACTTTCAAAGCCAGTGGGAGAAGGATTGTTGATATAATTCTTTAAAAAACCATAGGAGGTTTCATTTAATACTGTTTTCTTTTTGCTTGACTTTGCCATATCTTAATAAGTTATTAAACAAAATTAACTAAATAGTTGCCAAAAAAGTAGCCAATGCTGAAAATAGCATCAGACCATCAATTATAAAATAGTAAAAATAGTATCCTCGATTTTTTAATGAAGCAACATACAACACAATCGTAGCTATCCCTACAGAAGCCAAAGCTATAGTATGACTAAGATTACCCGCATGAAGCATAAAAATCAATAACAATACGTTATATAACACAAATAAACTTATCATGATGATTTTAATCACCCAAGAAGGGAAGTCAGTGGCTAGCGAATGCAATGAATACAACTGATCAATCTTAATATCTCTGGTATCAAAAATAATTACAAGCATCTGCATAAAGCTAAAGCGAATGATAAATATCAGAAAAATTAAACCAGGGCTTTCAAAGACAATATTGTGGGCTGGCAACAGAACTGTCACAAATGACCAAGTGAAAGCCAATATGAATGTTTTTAAAAAACCTGCTTCACATAAAAAGTGCAACCGCTTGATGGGCAACAATGGAATACTGTATAAGAACGTTAGTAAAGTAGCAACAAATACAAATGGAATTAAGTCCGAGGCTTTGTACAACTCAATCAACACAGAAAGGGAAGCAATAAAAAAAAATAAAATATTTGAAAAATTTTTAAAAAAGAAAAGATTGATTTGACCGGAATCACAAAAACGATATTTTGCAATTAGCCAATAGAAATTATAGCTAGCCAACGTTGACGAAAAAATAAGGATTAAAATATCCTCATCAATAGGAAGCCGAAGCAAGATAAAAGACTGATAGGATAACCCTACCGCACAAAATGAAACGAAAATTGAATGAGAAAGAAAAAATTTAAACCACTGCATTATGGAGAAAAATAATATACAGGAGTTGAAGTTCTGATAACATTGCTTTTGTTTTTACCAAAATCCTTCACATACACATCAAATGTTAGAGTATCTACGAAAGGCCGAGGTCTACTAGAAAAAACAAAAGCCTGATTCAATAAAACATTCACATCCACACTAAGATTTTTTCGGTCTATTCCAGTTAAGTCGGGAAACTCTAAAGAATCATCGGCATCATAATTAGAAATAGGCTCATTGTTTAAATACGTTTTTAAATATACGTATGATGTATCTTCGCCTACTTGAAATCCGAAATCTCCTTCAGCATCAGTTAAATGAAGAGATAAAATGGGGCCATCCGTTTGACTGGTATTATCACTGATCCAAACATTTGGATTAATAGATTTGAAAGTAATCTGAGGAGCTGAAGTATATTTATCCTTGTTGCAAGAAACAAGAAAGAAAATAGAAAGGATAAAAAAAATACTACATTTCATCGTTATAAGTTGTATCCAAATTTACAAAACCATTTTGATATAATAACATTAAATTAGACAATATAATACATGCAAAAGACTGATTTTTATAATGGAATGACGTTAAAAAATGAAATTTTCAATGTTTCACCTAGCAACTTTGAGTCATTGACATTAGACATTTTCAGATTTCAATATGCCCACAACTTAATTTACAAAGCTTATTGTGATGCGCTTCATACAAATATAGATTCCATTCATTCAGTTGAGCATATCCCATTTTTACCCATCCAATTTTTCAAAAGCAAAGAAGTCATAAGCAGCTCTTTTATTCCTGAAACAATTTTTGAAAGCAGCGGCACTACTGGATCAATCAATAGCAAGCATCTGATAAAGGATCTTTCTATATATGAAGAATGTTTTATGAGTACTTTTAAAAAGTTCTATGGAAATCCAAATGAGATATGTATCATAGGATTGCTCCCCTCATATTTAGAAAGAAAAAACTCCTCCCTGGTTTACATGGTTGATTATTTAATAAAAGAAAGTAATCATCCAAGCAGTGGATTCTATTTATATAACTATGAAAAACTTCATGCTACGCTAATGGAAAATGAAAAAAATGGGCAACCAACCCTGCTGATTGGAGTGTCGTATGCATTACTTGATTTTTCAGAACAATACCCAATGCAATTGAAAAGCACCATTGTAATGGAAACCGGAGGAATGAAGGGGCGAAGTAAAGAGATTAGCAAACAAGCCCTGCATGAAATACTAATCAATAATTTAGGCGCATCGAATATTCATTCAGAATACGGCATGACTGAATTATTATCTCAAGCCTATTCAATTAAAAATGGAGTTTTTAATTGTCCCCCCTGGATGAAAATATTATTGCGTGCAGAAGACAACCCGCTTGAAATACTTGGCCATAATAATAATCCCCTCATTGGAGCGGTAAATGTAATTGATTTGGCAAATGTTTACAGCTGCTCATTTATTGCAACAGATGACATGGGGAAACTTTACCCAGATGGAAGTTTTGAAATTTTAGGCCGGCTCGAAAATGCTGATATCAGAGGCTGCGGACTAATGGTGATATAAAAAATTGTCTATTTTTTTATAAACCGTAGAATAGCATTTGTGTTTGTTGAAGTGGTTAATTTGATAATATAATTTCCAGGAACCAAATTACTGACAGGAATCTTTAACGCACCCGAACCTATATTCAAATTGCTTAATACTATTCTTTTAATGGTTCTACCATAGATGTCTAAAATTCGTCCCTCTAATTTGGTAGAATTAAGATTATTATAATTAACTAAGCAATCAATCCCGATTGGATTCTCTAAAATATATGCAGAAAAATCTCTATTAGCACTTCCATTTCTAATCATGATTATATTAGAAAGCTTATAGACTCCGGATTGATCAATTTGTTTTAATTGATAATAATTTTCGCCTGCAAATGGATGATCATCTATTAAATCATAGTTGGTTATAGTATTAGAAAATCCCATTGCATTTACAGAGCCAATTTTTTCAAATTGAGTGCCATTGATACTTTTTAGTACATCAAACTGCTGACTGTTAGATTCTGAAGAGGTTGCCCAATTAAGTTTAATATGCTCCCCTTCGTTCGTTCCGGTAAAATTGATTAAAGAAACAGGAAGCGCACAAGTACTAGAATAACTAAATTCATCAATGCCTATATATTCAGAATTAGCACCTAACACACCAGCTGTCTCAACAAAATATCTAAATGCTATTCGTCCATCAGTACAAGAAGGCACCCCGGTTATCGTAATAGTGTATAGTGTCCAAGTTGAAGGATATCCTCCCCCACAAGTAGAGCCTCCTGTTGTAACATAAGTGGGATTGATCTCGCATAATGTAGTGGTAAAATCACCCACACTAGTCTGTGTAGCACCTACATTAGAACTAGATCCATTGGTACTCATTCTTATCTCCAACCGGTCGGGATAAGTTTGATTGGTAAGCGTGCGAGTATAAAACGAAAGAGTTGCTCCATTTACAATCTTGAGAACTGGACTAATCAACCAATCACTAATAGTTCCCACCACTGCATCAGAAGTATTATGAAGATCGGCTGCAATGTAACCAACCCCCACTTTAGGGCCAAATGGACGTGGAATATTCCCCTGAAACCAGCTAGATGTTCCTGCGGGATTGCTATTATTAGTGATGATCCAATTAGAAGGAGGTACAGATTCAAATCCCTCAGTTAAAGTAAACTGTGCGTTAACTATCAAAGAAGATAAAAAAAACACTATACAAAAAAAGAATAGCCTTTTCATTGTAAATAGGAATTTGATGAGAATTGAAATA
>CANJJU010000032.1 GCA_947474815.1 Chitinophagaceae bacterium
AAATAGACATGACGATTTCGGTAGAGGAATTTATTTATAGCGATGAATATTGTGGGGGAATACCCAATGGGAAAAAATTAAAAGCATGTATTCCGGGAGGATCGTCTGTTCCCATTCTTCCTGCAAATCTTTTACTAACAACTGCAAAGGGAGAGAAAAGATTAATGAATTACGAAAGTTTAAGTGACGGAGGATTTGCTTCTGGAAGTATGATGGGGTCTGGAGGTTTCATTGTTTTAGATGAAGATCAGTGTATCGTAAGACACACCTATACGCTAGCAAGATTTTATCGTCATGAGAGTTGCGGACAATGTAGTCCTTGTAGAGAAGGAACGGGTTGGATGGAAAAAATATTACTGAATATAGAAAAGGGAAAAGGTCAGATGAGTGATATTGATTTACTGTGGGACATTCAAAGGAAAATTGAAGGGAATACTATTTGTCCGTTGGGTGACGCTGCAGCATGGCCTGTAGCAGCAGCAATTAGGCATTTCCGTGATGAATTTGAATGGCATGTAAACAATCCAGAAAAATGTATGACTGAAAATTTTGGGCTCAGACATTATGCGGATCCAATTCACGTACCTGTTTAATAGCAGAAAGGTTTAAAGTTTAATGTTTAAGGTTGATTTATAATTTATGGCAGACGAAATAAAAACAATTAAAGTTACCATCGACAACATCACTATTGATGTTGCCCCAGGTACAACCATATTGCATGCTGCAAGAGAAATTGGCGGAGATGTGACTCCTCCTGCGATGTGCTACTATAGCAAGTTAGAAGGTAGTGGAGGAAAGTGTCGTACCTGCTTAGTAGAAGTAGCCGCTGGATCAGCCGCTGATCCAAGGCCTATGCCAAAATTGGTAGCCAGCTGTCGCACCAATGTGATGGATGGGATGGTTGTAAAAAATATCACCAGTGAAAAAGTAACCGATGCAAGAAATGGAGTGGTAGAGTTTTTATTGTTAAATCATCCGCTAGATTGTCCTATTTGCGATCAAGCGGGCGAATGTCATTTACAAGATCTTGGGTATGATCATGGGAAAGAAGGAACCCGTTATCAATTTGCACGTCGCACGTTTAAGAAAGAAGACATTGGTCCTTATATACAATTGCACATGACTCGTTGTATTCTTTGCTACCGTTGTACCTATGTGGCAGATCAAATAACAAACAAGCGTGTACATGGAATTGTGGATAGAGGAGATCATGCTGCGATATCAACCTATATATCAAAAGCAATCGAAAATGATTTCAGTGGAAATATGATTGACGTTTGTCCGGTGGGTGCATTAACAGACAAAACATTCCGTTTTAAAAATAGGGTTTGGTTTACCAAGCCAGTAGATGCACATAGAAATTGTGAAACGCCTGGATGCTGTGGAAAAGCAACCCTTTGGTTAAGAGGAGATGAAGTATTTCGCGTTACGGCCCGCAAGGATCAATGGGGGGAAGTACAAAATTTTGATGGGAAGCCAGGATGGATCTGTAATACCTGCCGTTTTGAAACAAAGGAAACAGTCAAGTGGACAATCGAAGGTTTAACAACCATTAGCAGGCATTCTGTGATTGGAGCCAATAAATATAAAACATTGGAGACTCCGAATGAAACCATTAAAAAAGTGATGCATGGTGTAGAGCCTAAATTACTAATGGATATTCATAGTGTGAGCGGAGTCAATAATCCAACGATTCATTTGAGCGAAATTGACCGACCAGCTAACGGGAAAGATTTTAATAAATAAGTTTTAAAAGACGTTGCAAGCAGCGTAAAAAAAATAAAAATGTTTCTAACAATCGACCTTGCCTTCATTATAGAAAAATTAATTCTAATTGTAGTAGTGGTATCTGCCTCATTAGTGATAGCCATGTATACTACTTTTGCGGAAAGAAAAGTGGCAGCTATTTTACAAGATAGAAGAGGTCCCAATAGGGCGGGCCCATTTGGATTATTGCAACCCTTAGCTGATGGAATTAAATTGTTTTTCAAAGAAGAAATTATACCAAATTTCTCCTCGAAGGCGTTGTTTATTTTAGGTCCGGCCTTGGCAATGCTTACCGCCGTGATGACAAGCGCAGTGATACCTTGGGGAGACAAAGTGCAGCTTTTTGGAAGAGACATCAATCTTCAAATTGCTGATATTAATATTGGGATTTTGTATGTTTTTGGGGTAGTAAGTTTAGGAGTGTATGGAATCATGATAGGTGCTTGGGCAAGCAATAATAAATTTTCTTTATTAGGAGGTCTTAGAGCCGCTTCGCAAATCATCAGCTATGAATTGGCAATGGGCATTTCGCTGATTGCATTATTAATGATAACAGGGTCGCTTAGCCTAAAAGAAATGGTGTTGCAACAACAAGCTGGCCATTGGAACGTCGTTTATCAGCCATTAGGGTTTCTTATTTTTCTGATTTGTGCATTTGCAGAATGCAACAGAACGCCTTTTGATCTTCCTGAGGCAGAGAATGAATTAATTGGAGGATATCATACAGAGTATTCATCAATGAAATTGGGATTTTATTTATTTTCAGAATATATAAACATGTTTATCAGCAGTGTAATCATGGCTACTTTATTTTTTGGTGGATATGATATGCCGTTTGTTAACGAAGCTTCATTCTCGCCGAATATTGCAGCCCTTATTGGCATTGCTGCATTGATGGGAAAAGTCGTGATGTTTTTATTCTTTTTTATGTGGGTCAGGTGGACGATTCCAAGATTTAGGTATGATCAATTGATGCATCTTGGATGGAGGATTTTAATTCCATTGGCATTATTTAATATGCTAGCAACGGGAGGCGTCATTTTGTATTTTCATAAATGATAAGGGGCTTTAAAACATTATTTTTGCAAATCGTTATATAATTATGCAAGCATTAACAAACAGAGTAAAAGAAGTCGATCGCAAACCAATGAGTTTGATGGAGCGCATGTATTTACCTGGTATAATAAAAGGGATGATGATTACATTCAGTCACATCTTTAAGAAGAAGCCTACGATCAATTATCCTGAACAAAAACGTCCTTTCAGTCCGGTTTTTAGGGGATTGCAAATTTTGAATAGAGATCAGGAGGGGCGTGAGAATTGCACCGCTTGCGGATTGTGTGCTGTTGCTTGTCCGGCTGAAGCTATTACTATGGAGGCGGCTGAAAGACAAGCAGGAGAAGAGCATTTATATAGAGAAGAAAAGTATGCAGCTAAATATGAAATCAATATGTTGCGCTGTATTTTTTGTGGCTTGTGTGAAGAGGCTTGTCCAAAGGATGCTATTTATTTGAGCGAAACCTTTACACCCGCAGATTATCAAAGAAAACAATTTATATACGACAAAAATGATTTGCTGATTCCGCATCCAAAAGAAAATCCTGAAGCGTATTCACAAGCATTGGGAAATAGACCTAAAAAAGAATCGGTTAATTAGATAATTTTATAGAATGAACCTTACCACACTTGCATTTTTTTTATTGTCCTTCATCGCTGTTGGCAGTGCTATCATGATGATTACTAGCAAAAGCCCCGTACATAGTGTATTGTGGCTAATAGTAGTTTTCTTTTCGATTTCCGGACATTATATTTTATTGAATGCTCAATTCCTTGCCGTGGTTAATATCATTGTTTACGCCGGGGCCATTATGGTATTGTTTTTATTTGTGGTGATGTTGATGAATTTAAACGCAGAGACGGAGCCCATTAAAAATTATCGGCTTCAATTGATTGGCGTGCTTGCAGGGGGCACTTTATTATTGGTGTTGATTACTGCCATGATGAGAATTGATGTTGAGCAGGTTGTTCAAATGAAAATAGGAGATGCCGGCCTTATTAAAGTATTGGGTATGACCTTGTTTAAAAATTACGTATTACCCTTTGAAATAAGTAGCGTATTGTTTTTAAGTGCTATGATTGGCGCTGTTATTATTGGCAAGAAGGATTAATGGAGAAATAAATTATTATGGATATACAAGTATACATTGCTTTGTCACTAACGTTATTCACTATCGGAATTGTAGGGGTGTTGGTGCGTAGAAATGCTATTATTATTTTCATGTGCGTAGAATTAATGTTGAATGCAGTGAATTTATTATTGGTAGCTTTTTCTAAAATGCATGCAGCCAGTTCGGCAGTAAAAGCACTCCCCACTTATGCCAGTGATGCGCAGATATTCGTTTTCTTTATTATGGTAGTGGCAGCAGCTGAAGTAAGTGTTGGGCTAGCCATCATTGTAATGATGTATAGAAACATTCACTCGGTAGATGTCAATTTTTTAAATAGGTTAAAAAACTAAAATATAAAGTGAAACAGAAAACTTGTTTTGCTTTTTCTTGCTTATGAATAATATTTTTCAGATAGTTTGGTTAATACCAATTCTCCCCCTCATTGGATTTGTAATCAATGGGCTTGGAAGGAATTTTTTATCAAAAACGGTAACTGGTTTTATAGGAAGCAGTATGGTGTTGGGGTCCTTTGTATTGAGTTTGCTTGTTTTTGTGCAAGTAAAAGGGGGCATTGTAGCGGATCTGCATTATTTTAATTTCATCTATCTGCAAGACTTGCTCACCATAGGAGTTGATTTCAAAATTGACCAATTGTCTTCTTTGTTTCTTTTAATTATAACTGGAGTGGGATTTTTAATTCACGTGTATTCAACCGCATATATGCATGATGAAGAGGGGAAAGATTTTGCTAAATATTTCGCATACCTCAATTTGTTTATATTCTCGATGTTGTTGTTGGTAATGGGAGGAAATTATTTGATTATGTTTATTGGATGGGAAGGCGTTGGTCTCTGCTCCTATTTATTAATCGGATATTGGTACAAAAACAGCGCTTTTACAGATGCAGCAAAGAAAGCCTTTATCATGAATAGAATTGGTGATGTGGGGTTTTTGCTTGCTTTGTTTTGGCTTATTGCCAAAATTGGCAATGTTCAATATAATGAAGTGTTTAGTGTAGTAAGTTTAAGTAAATTATCTTCTTTTGATATTACGGGCATTACTTTATTAATGTTTGTAGGTGCCACAGGTAAGAGTGCTCAAATTCCTTTGTATACTTGGTTGCCAGATGCAATGGCGGGCCCCACTCCTGTAAGTGCTTTGATACATGCTGCAACCATGGTAACAGCGGGTATTTACATGATCGCTCGAAGCAATGCTTTGTTCTCATTGGCTCATCAAACACAAGCCATTATTACCATCGTTGGATTGGCAACAGCCTTATTGGCAGCTTCCATTGCTCTCAAACAAAATGACATTAAAAAAATATTAGCGTACTCGACCGTAAGCCAACTTGGATTTATGTTTTTGGCATTGGGTACAGGAAATTATGTTGCTGCAGTTTTTCATGTATTGACGCATGCCTTTTTCAAAGCATTAATGTTTTTGGGAAGTGGCAGTGTAATTCATGCTATGGGAGGTGAACAAGATATTAGAAAAATGGGAGGCCTACATAAGCACATGAAAATTACCAGCATTACTTTTTTTATTGGTTGTTTGGCCATTTCGGGTATTCCAGGCTTTTCAGGATTTTTCTCAAAGGATGAAATACTTGCTGGAGCCTTCAATCATGGAGTTGTTTTTTATTCCATTGCTTTATTTACAGCCTTGTTAACTGCTTTTTATATGTTTCGATTGTATATTATCACGTTTACAGGAAAGTTTCGTGGTAGTCATGATCAGGAGCATCATTTACATGAAAGTCCTTCTGCAATGACCTTGCCTTTGATTGTGTTGGCAATATTGAGTATCATTGGTGGCTACATAGGTATTCCCGAAGTATTGGGCGGACATCATGAATTGGCCTCCTTTCTCTCGCCCGTGGTGCGTTCAAAAGAGCTTACTCTTTCTCATAGCACTGAATTATTGTTGATGGGACTGTCTACCTTGTTGGTATTGATTTCTATATTTTTCGCATGGGTAACTTTTAAAAATTATCAATCTGCAGGAGAGTCGAAGGGACTAGCAAGGATTCTTGAAAACAAATGGTATGTTGATGAGTTGTATGAAGCTATTGTTACAAATCCTTTGAAAAAAATCGCTTTCTTTTTTAATAATATCATTGAAAAAAAGGGAATTGATGGCATGGTCAACGGAGTGGGCAAAGCAGTGAATTATGGCAGCCGACAGTTGCGATGGATTCAAAGTGGACAGGTAGGGGCTTATGTTCTATTGATGGTAATCGGTATGTTACTCTTATTTATTATACAATTATTTTTATAAAACAATACACATTGGGCAGTTATATTACATTTCCAGAATTATTAATTTTATTACCTCTATTTGCAGGCGTTGTTACTTTTTTTGTAAGGAGTGAAAAAAATCCGAAGGCAATTGCGCTTATTTCTTCTTTGATGGTACTAGGTATTTCTATTGTTAGTTTGTTTTATGCTGATAACACAAAATATCTTACCTACAATAATGCTAATTATATCTGGCTTAAATATTTAGGTGCAAGCTATTATGTTGGCCTTGATGGAATGGGTAGAATGCTAACAGGGTTAACGGCTGTTTCTTTTCCTTTGATTTTCATTGCGACCTATAAAAATAAATTTAAAAACGCCGCTACTTTTTACGGATTAATGTTATTAAGCCAGGCTGGTTTAATGGGTGTTTTTTGTGCTTTTGATGCACTTACTTTTTATTTTTTCTGGGAACTTGCCTTAATACCTGTTTATTTTCTTTGCAGTATTTGGGGGGGTGAAAGAAGGATTCAATCTACCTTCAAATTCTTTGTGTATACTTTTGTTGGTTCCTTGCTCATGTTGGTAGGTATTATCTATGTATATCTTCATACAGACGCAAGAGTTTTTGAAGATGGCACCGTAGCAACACATTCATTTTCTTTGGCTTCTTTCTATCATGTAATGTTGTCTGCAGGGGAGCAACAATGGCTGTTTGTACTCTTCTTCGTTGCATTTGCAATTAAAATGCCCATCTTTCCTTTCCATACCTGGCAGCCCGATGTATATGATCAATCTCCCACACCAGTTACAATGGTCATGAGTGGTATTATGGTTAAAATGGGACTATTTGGAATCATTCGATGGTTGATACCCGTGCTCCCTTTGGCTGTTCAGCACTATAAAAGCATTGTAATTATATTGTCAATTATTGGAATTATTTATGCTAGTTGTATTGCAATGTTGCAGGACAATGTAAAGCGATTGGTAGCCTATTCGTCTATTGCTCATATAGGCTTGATGTGCGCGGCTATTTTCGCAATGAATCAAATCAGTGTTCAGGGTGTCATGCTTCAGATGTTTAACCATGGCATAAATATTATTGGATTATGGATTGTTATTGAATTAATAGAACGACAAACAGGAATTAAAAATATTTCAGAAATGGGAGGCCTTGCTCAAAAAGCACCTGCGTTAACTATTTTATTAGTAATTGTTGCGTTGGCTAACATCGCTTTGCCACTTACCAATGCTTTCCCCGGGGAATTTATGATGCTAAGCGGATTATACAAAGCTAAAATCTGGTATGCTGTTGCGGCCAGTGTAGGAGTAATACTTTCTGCAGTGTATACGCTCAATATGATTCAAAAAATATTTTATGGAAATACGAATACAGTTACTTCCACTGTAAAAGAAATTTCCTGGAATGAAAGATTGGCGTTGATAATGATTGTTTGTTTTATATTTTTTATTGGCGTGTATCCTCAGCCGATTATTGATTTAACAAAAGCATCAGCAACCTATCTTTTAACAAGTTTCAAATAGGCTGTTATTTTATTTAATATTTTAGAATTACATTATGAATGCAATTATTTTATCTGCAATTTGGGGGGTAGTAATGATGTTGGGTGGAGTGTTTATAAAGAATAAACTTGTTCCAAAATATCTTGCTGTTATTGGATTGGTAGTCATTTTTGTGGCGCATTTGAATGAATTGATTTCTAAGAAATCTCTTTTTTCTATCAATGTGCACAACATGATTCGTATAGATAACTTCAATTTGACTTTCATTGCAATCGTATTGGCTTGCACGTTGATTTACTTTTTACTTAGCGCATCAGACATTGAGAAAGTAGGCCCCCATGTATCTGAATATTTCGCTTTGATATTTTTCGTTTTGTGTGGGATTTCATTGGCGGCTACTTTTAATACTTTACTACTCTTGTTTATTGGCATTGAAATCATTTCTATACCCTTGTATATATTAACAGGCAGCGATAAGCGAAATTTAAAAAGCAACGAAGCGGCTTTGAAATATTTTTTAATGGGCGCTTTTTCAACAGGTATTATGCTGATGGGAATTGCGTTTATTTATGGCGGCACTCCCAATGCAAGTTTTTTCATTGACAATTTTCAGTTGGGTACGGGTAAAATGCCAGTGATGATTGCTATTGGATTGGTTTTTTTACTCATATCTCTTTCGTTCAAAGTTTCTGCGGCACCTTTTCATTTTTGGACTCCAGATGTGTATGACGGAGCACCTACTGTTTTCACTTCGTTTATGAGTACAATTGTAAAAGTTGGAGGGTTTTTTGCATTTATACGATTGTTTCAAAATGCGTTTGGTCTTATTCAAGATCAATGGCAGCTTTTAATAGTATTCATTACCATTGCAACGTTATTGATTGGAAATATCACGGCTGTTTTTCAGCAAAGCGTGAAACGTATGTTGGCGTATTCTAGTATTGCTCAGGCAGGATTCATGTTGTTAGCATTGTTTGCACTTAACGACAAGGCCAAAGAAGGGATACTATTGTATGCTGCTGCTTATAGCTTAGCCACTATTGGCTTTTTCGCCATTTTAATAAAAATAGAAGATTACACAATCGACGGATTCAATGGTCTTGCAAAAGAGCAGCCAATGGTAGCCTTTGCCGCGACTGTTTTTTTACTTTCACTTACAGGAGTTCCTTTAACCGCAGGGTTTCAAAGCAAATTCTTCATGCTCATGGCAGCAGTGGAGAATGGAAAGCAATTTTGGATTGTTATAGTAGCAGTTTTATTTGCCGCCATCAGCGCCTATTATTATTTTAGAATTATCCAGGCGATGTATTTTAAAGAAGCAACCAATGTCATTTTTCAATCTAACAAACCCTCTCGTTTTTTTAAATCAATACTAATACTCACGCTAATCCTGATTATAGTCATAGGGGTCTATCCTGAGGTGTTAATTGGATGGATGTATCGTTGATGATTTGCCGCTTATAAAACGCTTCTTAAATAAGACAATCTGTTGTTTATCTTTGTATTAATATAGATATAATGACTTATAAAGATTCGCTCGCGCTTTCTTGGAAAAATATAAAGGGAAACAAGTTACGTACAAGCATTACTGTTATAATTATTGCTTTAGGTATTTTTGCACTTATACTTATCATTACTGCTATCCAGGCAGCTAGCAATAGCTTGGTGAATAGTTTTTCTACCATGGGGTCGAATGCTTTTAGTATCCGCTATAAAGAACGGAGTTTCAACTTTGGAAGAGGGGGGGGCGGAAGAAGAAACAATACCGTTAAGTCTAGTAAAAAAGCGTTGAAAGAAAAAAATGCGAACACCGGGTTGCCCATTAGTTATGAAGAAGCTAAAATATTTAAAGAGCGTTTTTCATTTCCTGATGCTAAGGTCAGCATTGCATTGCGCGGGCCAGCAGCAATCGTTGTGAATACAGGAACTACTAAAACCAATCCCGAGGTAAATGTTTTTGGTGGTGATGAAAATTATCTTGAGTTGAATGGATACGATATTGATTATGGGCGAAATTTTTCAAAGACAGAAGTAGAGTCGGGTATCAATGTTTGTATGGTAGGAAGTGCAGTTGCACAGAAGTTGTTTCCCGTTAATAAAGCAACAGCAATAGATGCAGTAGTGAATGTAGATCATATCCCTTATAGGGTTGTGGGTGTATTAGCTGACAAGGGGTCAAGTGCTTTTTTTAATACCAGTAAAATAATAGTTACCTCAGTCAACAATGTTCGAAGAGTATTTGCTTCTACAGGTAATAGTTTTGTTATTGCGGTACAAGTGGCCGATTTAAAAATGATTGATGTGGCAACCGGAGAGGCAACAGGAATCTTTAGGCCTATTCGAAAACTCGAAACAAAAGAAGCAGATAATTTTTACATAGACAAGAGCGATAGTATTGCAGAAAGCCTACTGAAGAATTTGGGTTTTCTTGAAAAAGGCACAATAGGGATAGCCTTCATCACACTTATTGGGGCCGCAATTGGGCTAATGAATATTATGCTTGTTGCAGTCAATGAACGTACGAAAGAAATAGGGCTTGCCAAAGCCCTTGGATGTACCAGAAAGGATGTTCGGTCCCAGTTTTTATTTGAATCAGTTCTTATCAGCTTGATGGGGGCGGTTGCAGGAATTATATCAGGAATTCTACTAGGTAATGTAGTGGCGGTGTTGCTTCATACAGGCTTTGTTATCCCTTGGGGATGGGTTATTTTAGGCGTTTTAGTATGCTTTATAGTTGGGTTGGCAGCAGGGCTTTATCCTGCTTATAAAGCAGCTAAGTTGGACCCGATTGTAGCGCTCCGCTACGAATAACAACTAACATAAACCTCTATTTTTCAACATTTTTTGTACATAAAAAGAATGAAAAAATAACTTTTTGGAGTTGGCGTTTTCAATTAATTTATTAACTTGTGTCTCACGTTCAAAAAACACTGTTTTATATCCATTGTTTTTTATTGTAATGGGAACATGATCATTAAATAGAAATTAAATTTTAACCAACTAAAATCAGATTGTTATGGCAGATCTAAGTAAAACTGCAAAATCAGCTTCATCAGTACAGGTAAACAAATCTTCTAATCTTATTTCTTTATTGGCACCTGTAGTGTGCTTGTTGGCAGGCTACATTATTTGGAGATTTATTTTGGGCGCGGGCTCTAATTTCTCAGTAGGTAGTGATAATGGCGGTTTTTGGCCTGAAAGAGAAGCTCCTAAAACAGCATTAAGTAAAATGTATTTGGGAGGTATCATTGTTCCTATCCTTATTGGTACGTTTTTAACAATGATCACCTTTGTTGTTGAAAGATTCTTGACCATTGCTAAAGCAAACGGAACAGGTAACAACGCAGATTTTGTTCGTAAAGTACAATATCATCTTGCTAATAAAAATGTAGATGCAGCTCTTGCAGAATGCGACAAACAAAAAGGGTCTGTAGGAAATGTAATGAAAGCAGGTTTGCATCGTTATAAAGAAATGACTAGCAATACTCAATTGAGCACAGAACAAAAAGTGATGGCAATACAAAAAGAAGTAGAAGAAGCTACCTCACTTGAATTGCCTATGCTTGAAAAGAACCTTGTGTTTTTATCAACCATCGCCTCTATTGCTACATTATTGGGATTGTTAGGTACGGTATTAGGTATGATTCGTTCATTCTCTGCACTTGGAGAAGATAGTGGTGGCGGTGCGGCTGCAAGTAAATTGTCTGTAGGTATTTCTGAGGCATTGTATAATACGGCTTTAGGTATTGGAACCTCCGCTTTTGCTATCATATTCTATAACATCTTTACAACTAAAATTGATGGCATTACTTATGGTATTGATGAGTCAGGATTTACTTTAACTCAATCTTTTGCTTCTCAATACAAATAATGTATGGAAGTAAATAATTATTGCATCTAAAGTAAATTCATAAAATCAATTCAGTATGCCAAAAGTTAAAATACCACGCAAAAGCACTACCATCGACATGACAGCGATGTGTGACGTTGCTTTTCTGTTATTGTCTTTTTTTATCCTGGCAACAAAGCAAAAACCACCGGAAGTACTTACCGTTACACCTCCGGCATCCATTTCTGCAAAAGCAGCTCCTGATAAATCTATTTTAATTACCCTTACCAAAGATGGCAAGGCTTTCATTATGCTAGGTGACGACACCAAAAAGGCTGATATTTTAAATAATATCAACATCGCAAAAGGACTCAATTTGAGTCAAGCGGAATTGGCAAAATGGACCAAAGCTCCTTTCGTAGGGTTGCCTTTTAATCAAATCAAAGCATCATTGGCTTCACCAGAAGAAATACCTGCAAATAAACTACCAGGTATTCCTACCGATAGTACTAACAATGAAATGGTTGATTGGATTCAAGGCGTTTTAAAAGCTTATGTAGGAATAGATCAAAGAAAGCTGCAGGAAATGTTGTTAGTGAAAGGAGACAATGAAACCTTGTATCCAACATTCAAAAATATTAAACAGGCCTTCAAGAAAAACGAAATTTATAAATTCAGGATTGTAACCAGCGGGGAACAAGTTCCAGTGGGTTCTGAATTGTATAATAAAGGACAGGCCAATTAATCACATTAATATAAAAAACTACTGATATGGCAGAAATGGATACTTCGTCGGGTGGTGGCCATAAGAAAGGACCCGGTGTTAAAAAAAGTAAAAAGCTATCAACTAGAGTGGATCTAACACCGATGGTAGATTTAGGCTTTCTGCTCATTACGTTCTTTGTATTCACAACCACTATGAGTCAATCTACGGCTATGAATATGAATGAACCTAAGGATGACTCAACTCAGCAACTGAAAGTAAAAAACTCAGGAGCAATGACCATTTTGCTAGGTAAAGCAAACCAGGTATATTATTATTATGGTCAGTTGGAAGCAGATAAATTAAGCGAACAATTTAAGAGCACTAATTTCAAAGAAATTAGAAATCTGATTGTGGAGAAAAAGAAAAAAACCAATATTGATGATTTGATGTACATCATTAAATCTGATAAGGAATCTACTTTTAAAAATGCGATAGATATACTCGATGAAATGAGTATATGCGATGTGCCACCAGGTCACTATGCAGAAGTAGACATGACAGCAACTGAGCAATTGCTTATTCGTAAAACAGAAGAAGCAAATGGAGTTCAATAATTAGGCATATTGTGGAATTTGCCCTTATTAAGAATCTAATTAATAAATGACATTAACATGGATGTAAATAAAATTTTAAGTTCCGATATTCTTGATATCATTTTTGATGGTAAGAATAAGACTTATGGGGCTTATGAATTAAGAAAATCATACAATAACAGGTTGACTAAAGCATTAATTTTCACAGGCGCTTTGCTTTTGTTGATTTTCCTTGGTACAGTACTTGCCAATGTGTTAGACAAGTATAAAACCAAAACGGATATAGATGTTGTGGATACGCAAATGGCAGAAATCAAAAAGGATGAGCCACCACCACCGCCACCGCCACCAACCCCTCCGCCGCCGCCTCAAGTAAATCAAGTTAAGTTTACGCCTCCTAAAATCGTTAAAGATGAAGAGGTTAAGCCTGATGAAAAAATCGAGGAAATCAAAGAGGATCAAAAAAT
Organism: Chitinophagaceae bacterium; assembly: GCA_947474815.1. GTDB lineage: Bacteria > Bacteroidota > Bacteroidia > Chitinophagales > Chitinophagaceae > Ferruginibacter. The sequence goes on from CANJJU010000032.1 coordinate 13,295, forward strand.
TAGTACGGAGACTGTAAAGTCAGATATCGTTCAGGCACCCATCGAAGATGCGCCCAAAGTAGATGTAGGCGATGATGAAAATAAAATATTTACCAAGGTAGAAGTTGATGCGGCTTATCCTGGAGGAGAGTCTTCTTGGAGAAGATACCTTACTAATAATCTAGATAGTGAAGTGCCTGGATCAAATGGCGCAGCTGCAGGTACCTATACCGTAATTGTAAGATTTGTGGTGGCTAAAGATGGCTCTGTGAGCGATGTGGTAGCTGAAACAGGTCATGGATATGGTATGGAGCAAGAATCTGTAAGAGCTATTAAGAAGTCTGGTAAATGGAAGCCAGCTATCCAAAATGGTAGAAACGTTACCGCTTATAAACGCCAGCCTATTACCTGGCTTGTTCAGGAGTAAATCGACTGTTGAATATATTGAATCCTTTTACAGCAATGTAAAAGGATTTTTATTTTGTAACTACTACCAACTATCTAGTAAATTTGCTTGATGAATCAGAAATTATATGGATGGGACGATACGATTGTGGCATTGGCTACTGCACCGGGGTTGGCTGCAATTGGCGTGATTCGATTGAGTGGAAAAAAAGCATTTGAAATTATTGACCAACTTTTCCCTTCTAAAAAGATCTCTTTACAATCTAGTCATACTATTCATGTAGGAATATTAAAAGATGCCAATGAATCGATCGATGAGGTAGTTGTTTCGTTGTTTAAAGGCCCCAAAAGTTACACGGGAGAAGACAGTATAGAAATTAGCTGCCATGGAAGTCCTTTTATTCAAGAACAAATCATTAATACTTGTATTAAATATGGCGCAAGGCTAGCTAAGCCTGGAGAATTTACCCAAAGGGCTTTTTTAAACGGCAAGTTGGATCTTACACAAGCCGAATCGGTAGCTGATATAATCTCCTCCAATTCAAAAGCTTCTCAAAAGACAGCGCTCCATAATATCAGAGGAGGATTTTCTTTGGAATTAAAAGAGATGCGCGAGCAATTAATTCAGTTTGCAGCTTTGATTGAGCTTGAACTCGATTTCGCAACAGAAGATGTAGAATTTGCGGACAGAGGTAAATTTTATGCGCTCATAGAACAAATGCAACTATCGAGTGAACGATTGATACATTCGTTTCAGTTAGGTAATGTAATAAAAAATGGCGTGAGTGTTGCCATAATTGGAAAGCCTAATGCAGGCAAGTCTACCTTGTTAAATTGCTTAATGAATGAAGAACGTGCCATTGTAAGTGAAATCCCTGGTACTACAAGAGATACAATTGAAGAAGTAATCAATATTAATGGGGTGGTTTTTAGATTAATAGACACTGCAGGAATTCGATCTAATAGTGAAGATGCAATAGAGAATATTGGCATAGAAAAAAGTTATGGAAAAATGCGCTCTGCTGATATTGTATTATATATTTTTGACGTAAACACGCTTACTGCTTCTGATTTGCTTCTGCAAGAAAAATTGTTTTTAGAGGAAGGAATTCAATATTTATTAATTGCCAACAAAACTGATGTGGTTTCTTCACAGAAAGTAGAAGAGGGGAATCAACCCTTTGTATCTATTTCAGCAAGAGAAAATAAAGGCATCGATTTTCTTAAAGAGGCTTTATATCAGAAAACAGTTAATGCAACCATTAATGCCGATAACACGATCATTACCAATTCCAGACATTTACAGGCCTTGCTAGAAATTAAAAAGTCCCTCGTTTCCATTAAAGAGGGACTAGATCAAAAAATATCAGGTGATTTACTAGCCATTGAAATACGTGCCTGTTTATTTCATTTGGGCGATATCACTGGTGAGGTGACTAATGAAGATAAGCTTGACTATATTTTTAGTAAGTTTTGTATCGGAAAGTAATCAATCGTTAAATATTAAAGGTAGATTTCTTAGCATGAATAAAGCAGGCTTGAATTAACATTTTTTTTATTTAAAAATATTGTCATTCAGGCCATTGTTAATGATGTAATTTGAAAGCAATATTTCTACTTCTCCTTTTTTAGGTTTTTCGGATTTTATGGTTTTTTTATTCGATGCGCCATCATCAAAATCAAACGTTATTCCTTTAGGTAATTTATAGTCCTTGGCGTTGAATGAAAATAAAATTTCATCAGGTAATCCGTAGAGGGAATACTTTTTGTATTTCATTTTCAGTTCGTAAGTTCCATTTTCTTTTGTAGTTGTTTTGCTTTTTAAAATCAGGAAATTAACTGGATCAATATAAAGCGTAGTCAAAACTAAATCGCTATTCTCATCAGTAGGTAAGAGCTTGGCAACTCTTACATTTGTTTTTTCAATTTTATCAAATCCTGCATCAATAATTATAAAATTATTTCCAGTAAAAATAGTATTAAGATTAATACTCATAGACCCTTTTGGCACAAACGAAAGGCCCTTCTCGCTAATTAATTTAAATTTATTTGGATTCTTAAAGTATAATTTGATAGTTGCTATTGGTATTTTTAAAAAAGTCACATTGGTTTTCATCTTCCCAGTTGCTTCGTAATCTGTTACTTTTTCAATTTTTGCTCTAGCATTCCCTACTAAAATATTTATATCCTGTGCAGATGTATTTTTCTGAAAAAAGAAAGTCAATAGTATTAAATATAGGATGTTGGTTTTCATGTTTTTTATTTAAGAAAGAATATCTTTTTTTCTAAATGAATAAATAGCAATGCTTAGAAATACACCTATGTGCGCAATTAAAATATAAAGGCTATTTCTGATTGCTGGCCAGTTTTCAATAGAGCCCTTTACAGGCTGACCTTCAGCATCTAATCCTATGTAAAAGAATCCTTTCCAACCTACCAAGTAGGAAGTAAATAGCCATGGTTTTACATTCTTATCTATGATAGGAACATTGATATTTGAAACTATGGTGAAAAATAAAACAATACAAACGGTAGCTACAATAGGTCCGATTGAATTTTCGGCAAAAACAGAAAGCAAGATACCCAGTGCTGCTATTACAGTTAACGCAATTGTTGCATAACCAAAAGCAGCAAAATATCTCCACATTATATCATCTTTGGTTATCTGTAAAATCTGAGATTCATCTCCCTTTACTCTAAAAATGAGCATGTCATCAGCGCCAAAAATATAAAGACTTAAAAACAAAGCTAATATGGCCATCCAAATGAGCAATAAAATCGTAAATATAAAAGAAGCTAAAAATTTGACAAACAAAATTTGAGTCCGGCTATAAGGCTTTGTCATAATTAGCCTTAATGTTCCCATATTTGCTTCGCCAGAAATAGCATCACCTGCAATTAATGCTACTAATATTGGCACCTGCACCAACAATGTATTAAGTATTATGTAGCACATAAAATAACCATTGATGGCTTTTGATCTATCTAGCTCAAAATTATCCTGAACATTTTGTAGCATTAGATTCATGTAGCTCTGCCCATCTGACTTAAATGCAAATTGAAATATTAACACAATTGCTGTAATTGCTGCAAAGGCTATATAGGTCCTCGGCCTTCTCGATATTTTAAATAATTCAATTTGTAAAAGGCTCAACATAGTCAGCAGATTTTGTAAGGGTTAAGAAATAGTCTTCCAATGAATGTCGAGGCTGTATTAAGTTTATTTCAATGTTATTTTCAACTAAAAATCGAATAATGTTAGGAATCTCTTTTTTATCCACTTCTAGTTGAATTTGGCTTTCATTTGTTTTTAATTTTTCTAACCAACCAGACTTTGTGAGTAAATGAAAGGCTTTTTTATTGTCTGTTGTTTCTATTTTTACGATTGTTTTAGATGGGTCTAGTAAATTATTTACTTCACCTTCAATAATTTTCTCTCCTTTATTTATAATGAGCATCCTATTGGCAATAATTTCAATTTCACTTAGGAGATGGGATGGCACTAAAACTGTTTTTCCTCTTTCGTGACTGAGTTTAAGTATAAGATTTCTAATATCTACTATTCCCTGAGGATCAAGTCCATTGGTAGGCTCATCTAAAATGATTAAATCAGGATTGTGAACTAAGGAAACAGCAATACCTAAACGCTGTTTCATACCCTGGCTAAAAGTTTTTACTTTACTATTGCTTCTATCGGCTAATCCAACAAGATCTAGTTGCTCCATTAATTGACTCTTTGATAATTTGATTCTGCTCATTTTTGCAAACAAATTCAAATTTTCTAATGCAGACAGGTATTTGTACATGTCAGGCTTTTCAATTACGGCTCCTACTTTTTTTAAAATTTCCTTTCTATTTTCTTGAAGGTTTTCTCCAAAAATATTGATATTTCCAGATGTTGGCTGAATCAACGTAAGCAACATTCTAATGGTGGTTGATTTTCCTGCTCCATTTTCTCCTAAAAATCCAAATATATCACCCTCGTTAACAGTAAAACTTAACTCATTTACGGCGGTGAATTGATCGAATTTCTTACAAAGCTGGGTTACTTCTATTAAGGGTTTCATGAATATTTTATAACAATATTAGATTTGAAAAGTTTGATTTTCGCTGTAATTTTAATTATTACCGCAAAACCAGTAAACTATCAACCAATGGCACTATTATTTTTTAAAAAGGCTATTTATGACACAGAACAAATTTATTTCAAATTTGTTATACAATAACCTATAAACATCAATTATATGGAGTCAAAATGCTTGTCGGGACTGGATATTTTAAACATGGAGGCTAAAAAAAGAGCGGCATTTGTGAACTCCCTTACCGGGTTTAAAAGCGCCTCTTTAATTGGAACAATCGATAATAGTGGAAAGACCAACTTGTCAATATTCAGCTCCGTAATTCATTTGGGATCAAATCCTGCTTTAATTGGGTTTATTAATAGACCCGATTCGGTTGAAAGACATACATTAGAAAATATTTTGGATACGAAGTGCTTTACAATCAATCACATCAATAAAAATATTTATAAAGAAGCACACCAAACTGCGGCTCGTTATCCAAAAAATATTTCAGAATTTGACGCTACAGGACTAACCCCTCAATTTAGTAAAACAATCAGAGCTCCTTATGTTATGGAAAGTTCAATTAAATATGGGTTAGAATTTTTGGAAAAGCACGAATTAGTTATAAATGGTACCATATTAGTTATTGGAAGGGTGGTTGAAGTATTATTGCCCGAAGTTTGTGTTATGATGGATGGAAGTATAGATATTGAAAAAGCTGAAACAATAGCAATATCAGGCCTGGATAGTTATCATTCAACAAATAGAATTGCCCGGCTCTCTTATGCTAAAACAGATAAAATGCCGACGGAAATAACATATTAAGCACTTAAAGAATTAATGTTGTTATTAAATTTTTTTCACGTGCATTCATTATGTATGATTGTTATTTAAATTATTACAATGAAAGGGGTAAAAAAAGAAAACCTTCCTATAAAAATTTGCTTAGTTTGCCTTAGGCCATTCACTTGGCGAAAAAAATGGGAAAAGAACTGGAATGAAGTAAAATATTGCAGTGATAGATGTAGGATTAAAAAATAAAAAATGATCTCAAATAAACATAAAGACGCTTCTTGTACTGAATCTTTTCCATTAGTCAGCAACTTAGTATTGCATTCAATTCGAAAGGCAACAAATAGGGTAGAAAGTGAATCTGTTTTTACTGATGAAGATAAAGATCGAATTATACAAATGGCATGGGAAGACCGAACCCCCTTTGAAGCAATTGAGTTTCAATTTAGTTTAAAAGAAAAGGATGTTATTGAATTTATGAGAAAAAACTCTTTGCCCTCTAGTTTTAAAATGTGGCGGAAGAGAATGAAATCGCGTAAAACAAAGCATAGTTTCCTTCGTGAGAAATCTATCAACCGTTTTAAATGTTCTAGACAAAGAAATAGTGGAAATAAAATTGCAAAGCGATAACAAATAAAACAGAATTATGGATTTATTATTTAGATTTTTATAGTAGACATCCCGCCATCTACATGTAAAATCTGTCCTGTAATCCAACTTGTTTTTTCTGAAAGTAAGAATATGGCCATATTTGCAATGTCTTCTACGGTACCAATTCTTTTTAGGGGGTGTCTTAGGGAATTTGCTTCCAATTTTTGTTCGGTATTTAACAAAGAAGCAGCAAGCGGAGTATTTGTTAAAGAGGGCGCTATGCAGTTCACTCTTATTTTAGGAGCTAATTCTGCTGCCAATGCTTTTGTTAATCCTTCAATTGCTCCTTTGGAAGCACTCACCTGTGTATGAAACGGCAATCCGATTTGAGCAGCAACCGTAGAAAATAAAATGATTGAAGCGTTTTCAGATTTCCTTAATCTTGGTAGTACTAATTGAATAATCTTTATGGCTCCTATAACCTGAAGTTTATAATCTCTTTCAAAATCCTCTGGAAGTATTCTTTCAAAGGGTCTGAGGTTGATACTACCTGGGCAGTAAACCAATCCTGCCAATTCCTCAGGTAAAAAATCTAGAGAAAGTGTTTCATCTAAAACATTTAAATGATGAAATTGAACATTCGCCTTTTCATCTATGGGCTTGGTTTTGTTAAAAGTTCCTATTATCTCATTTCCGGATAGGCTAAGTTGGTTTACCAATTCTTTACCAATTCCGGAAGAGCCCCCTATTATTAAGTATTGTTTCATTTTTAATAGTTATTTTATGTATAACAATTAAATAGAAGGATTTGTTTAGTGTAATTGTAGCGTAGAATTTTTTATTTTCTAGCAGTGCTAAATTAGAAGTAGTTCTAGCTGTTTAGCGCAGAATCTTTTAAATATTCTTGAGCCTTCAAATTATTCTTAGAAAGCACTTAAAATTTTTGTTTCTTCATTTCTCTTAGTGCTAATAAAAACCCTACTGAGAATAAAAGTGTTATAAGTCCTGCGAAAAATGGAATTAAATTAGTCATTTTTCTTGTTGTTTATAAGTTTTAAATAAATTCCAAAAGCAAGAATAGAGGGAACCCAGATACCAATAAATATAGCTGCATTTTGTTCTCCATTAAAGTACAAAATCTCTGAAAATATTAGAGAAAGAAATGCTGATATGAATAATAACTTGTCTGTTATTGTGAATTTTTTAAACATTTGCGATTATTTTTTTAATAAAAAAGTATACTTCAAATATAAGCTAAACATACAAGAAAGTATGTTTATAAGTTGATTACTTTTTAGTATTTATATTGTAAAATTTATTCATTGTAATAACATGAGGAAAGCTAATACATGAAATAAACACAAAAAAAATAGTAATTAAATTTTTGTTGAACTCAGTTAAATGGTTGTTCATCAATAATAAAACAAAAGCCGTAAATAATACAAGCGCGCCAATTGTAAAGGGTAATGCCTTCAAATAGAGAGAGGTATTGTTAATTTTCATTCCTTGTTTTAAATGTGACCAACCATTCATGCTATGCTGTCCTATGAAGTAAAGACCAAATGAAGTAATAAGCGGCAACTCAATACTAACTAAAAGCATAAGAGAACTTAATAAGATCTTCCATCTTTTTTCAAAGATTGCCCATGCCATTCCAACGAGCGCTAGTAATATGCTTATTTGTTTTCCTATGGTGTTATTGAGGGGGATTTTCAAGGTGTTCATGTTTGCCAAAATGCTATTGGTTTCAGCTATATGACCTAAAAGAATAATTCCTAAAATTAATGTTCCCCACGAGGTGATTTTAATTCGATTTATTTTTTTAAGTTCCCATTCTTTCACATCGGTTTGTCCAAAATGCCATGCAGAATAACCGATAAAAAAGAACAATGCAGCAATTGGAAAGATTAACCATAATATTAAATTAAGAATAGCCAAACCAAGATAATTAATTACAAAGCGAGGGGTTATGTTACTTTTAAATTTGTCATTCTCCAACAAATGATCAACGGCCCCATGTGGTATGCCTACCATAAAGATTCCCACTGAGAACATAGTTATTTGTATCCAGTTAAATGAATGGGGGGAGATCTTATAAATTAACAACAACAATAATGACAGCAGTAATAATATAAATGGGGTTATTAATCTTTGCATTCTAGATGAAGCTACCCAGCCAACAGCTTTTAAAAAGGGTATCATTGGTAATGTTAAAAAGATTCTAATGTCTTGAATCAGTGTAGTCTTTTCATCTAAAAATTGTAATACATTTTTTGTTTCATTTTTTTTGAATAAGGCTTCAAAGATTAATTTCCCTTTAGAAGGCTGTTTAGTAAGTATCAAAAGCAACAATCTGTCATAA
>CANJJU010000033.1 GCA_947474815.1 Chitinophagaceae bacterium
TCTGCCCCGCAATCAATAGCGGGGTTTTTTATTTTACTTTGTTCTTGAACTCTATTATTTAAAACTGTATGAAAAAAGCTTTCTTAACAATAATTAGTATTGGCTTCCTTTTAGCCGCATATCTAGGATGGGTATTTTTTGGTCCAACAGTATCTGCCCCTGAAAAAAAATACCTATTTATTAAAACGGGAAGCAGCTTTGAAGAGGTGAAGACATTATTGATAGAAAAAAAAATAATTAAAAACGATTTTTATTTTACTCAATTATCCCGCTTATCTAAATACAACAAAAATATTAAGCCAGGCAAATACAAGATCGAAAACAATAGCAGTCTTTTTCAATTAGTAAGATTGTTGAGATCAGGCAAACAAAGTCCTGCGAGACTAGTAATCAATAAACTCAGAACAAAAGAAGACTTCGCCTCTAAATTAGCCGCTACTTTTGAAATAGATTCAACTACCGCCATTCGCTTTTTATTGAGCAATGACTCACTGGCGCGTTACAACGTAGATACCAATACCGTAATGAGTATCGTAATTCCAAATTCATACTTATTTTGGTGGAATACTTCTATAGATAAAGTTTTTAGTAAACTAAAAAATCAAAAAGATAATTTTTGGGATGGCGAGAGAACAGTCAAAGCAAAAAAATTAGGATTTACTCCAGTAGAGATCTACACCATGGCAAGTATTATTGAAGAAGAAACAAACAAGGAAGAGGATAAAGGGAAAATTGCAAGCGTGTATATCAACCGAATGAGAAAAGGGATGAAGCTAGAAGCAGATCCTACGGTAAAGTACTCCATGCGAAATTTCGAATTAAAAAGAATTCTTCATGGTCATCTGTTGGCCCCTTCAATGCACAATACTTATCAGCATACAGGCCTTCCTCCTGGACCTATTTGCAGCCCTTCGATGAATACCATTGATGCCGTTTTAGATGCGCCAGAAACGAATTATATTTTCTTTGTTGCAAAGCCTGATTTTAGCGGTTATTCAAATTTCGCTTCTACTTATGAAGAACATTTGCAATTTGCAAAAGCTTATCAGCATGCATTGGATAGCTTGATTAATAGTCGATCTCAAACCCAATCCAACAAATGACAAAATTCGAAAGAGTATTAATTACCAATCCTCCCCTGTCATTTGTTTTAAATAAAACAAAGAACTTACACTTGCCTGGATTTCAGGGAGTGCCCCTTTATGATGTGATACGTTTTTTTTATAAGCAAATTAAAATGCATGGCTTAACTGAAAGAGCCTCCGCTATCTCCTATAATTTTATCATGGCGATTCCGCCATCGCTGCTTTTTTTATTTACACTGATTCCTAATTTACCTTTTATATCTAAGCGCTCTATTCAAACACAACTTCAACGATTGATATTAGACATCATTCCTTCTAAGGTGTACAATAAAGAATTAATCAATTTTGTAGACTCCTTCATTTACGACAATCGAATTGGTTTACTATCATTTGGATTATTGGTTTCGCTTTATTTCGCCTCTAATGCAATCATGGGACTTGCTAGATCGTTTAATAAAAAAAATTACATTGGCTTTGAAAAAAGAATGGGAATTGCACAAAGATGGGTGGCTATTAAAATCACCGCACTCATTTTCAGCTTGGTATTAGGCTATTTTATTTTACTCATTTCTCAAGGAGCGATATTAAAACTTATTGTTCAAGATAAAGGATGGAGAGATATCATTGCAAATACACGCTGGATTTTCATCGTTTTAGTGATATTTTTCGCAAACGGATTTATTTTTAAATATGTACCCTCGGTCGAAAAACGTTGGAAACTTAATTCTCCCGGCACCATCACTACCACTTTTCTTAGTATCATTTCTTCTATTGGCTTTTCAATTTTCGTAACGAATTTTAGTAGGTACAATGTATTATATGGGTCGATTGGCACCATAATGATGGTAATGGCTTTGATTTACCTAAACGCGCTGGCTATATTGATTGGATTTGAATTAAATGTAAGCATCAACTCTCTTAAAATCATTGCAGGCAACCGTAAGGAAGAAGAAAGAAAAAAAACACATTAATACTGTATTGGGGAGGATTTTATAGTTTAAAATCAAAAAAAACTAGGTTTTGGTCAATACCCTATTTCAAAGTAATTTTGCATTCTATTATTTACAAGAAAATCTTATACATTAGATAAATAATTAAAAGACTAAAAACACAAGAATATGGCATACGATGTAATTGTATTAGGTAGCGGACCAGGTGGATATCCAGCTGCCATCAGAGCAAGTCAATTAGGCAAAAAAGTAGCAATTGTTGAAAGGGAAAGCCTCGGAGGTATTTGCTTAAACTGGGGTTGTATTCCAACCAAAGCCCTATTGAAAAGTGCACAAGTATTCGAATATGCAAAACATGCCAGCGACTATGGCATCAATTTGCAAAATCCTGTTGCCGACTTTACAGGCGTTATTAAGCGTAGCCGAGGTGTAGCAGATAAAATGAGCAAGGGTATTCAGTTTCTGATGAAGAAAAATAAGATTGAAGTGATTATGGGTAACGGGAAAATAATTTCTCCTACCAAAATTGAAGTAACAGCTGCCGACAATACGAAACAAATAGTAGAAGCAAAAAATATTGTCATCGCTACCGGTGGAAGAGCCAGACAATTGCCTACTATGCCCATTGATGGTAAAAAAATTATTGGATATAGAGAAGCAATGTCATTACCTACTCAACCAAAGAGCATGATTATTTGTGGTAGCGGTGCCATTGGAAGTGAATTCGCTTATTTCTATAATAGCATGGGAACCAAAGTAACCATCGTTGAATTCTTACCTCGCATTGTACCAGTAGAAGATGAAGACATCAGCAAGGAAATGGAAAAGCAATTTAAAAAACAAGGCATGACCATCATGACTAGCAGCGAAGTCACCAAAGTTGATACTTCAGGTACTGGAGTAAAAGCTACTGTAAAAACGGCTACTGGAGAAGTAGTATTAGAAGCTGATATTTTATTAAGTGCTGTAGGGGTTGTCGCGAATATTGAAAATGTAGGACTAGAATCATTGGGTGTTAAAACAGATAAAGGGAAAATAATTGTAGATGCCAATCAACAAACCAATGTAGCAGGAATATATGCAATTGGGGATTGCACTCCCGGTCAAGCATTAGCGCACGTAGCAGCTAAAGAAGGAATCAATGCGGCAGAACACCTTAGCGGTCATAAGCCAGAACCAATGGATTATAACAATATTCCAGGATGTACCTACACCTCTCCTGAGATTGCTTCTGTAGGATATACAGAAAAAGCAGCTAAAGAAGCAGGATATGAAATTAAAGTAGGTAAGTTCCCCTTTGTTGCCAGCGGAAAAGCTGTTGCAGGAGGTGCCACCGATGGATTTGTAAAAGTAATTTACGATGCCAAATATGGCGAATTTTTAGGATGCCATATGATTGGAAACAATGTTACAGAAATGATTGCTGAAGCAGTAGTTGCTAGAAAATTAGAAACCACTGCTCATGAAATATTAAATGCAGTTCACCCCCATCCTACTATGAGTGAAGGGCTGAAAGAAGCAACTGCTGCAGCTTATGGCGAAGCAATTGATATTTAAAATGTATTTAAACAAGCTTAATAGTCCGATTGAAAAGTCGGACTATTTTAATTTTATCATGCTACAGAATTAATAAAATTTGGCTGAAATAAACATCATATTAAACATACTGGAAACATTAATAAAAGCGTTGCCCAACAATACATTTGTTAATAGCCTTCATCATCAATTTTGTAACCTTGGAGGATTAAGTAAAAAGCAATTAGAAGGATTGTATGCTAAAGCTGAAACTTCTGGATTGATTTCTTCCTCTAAACTAGCAACTTTAGATGCTATTATTAAAAAGAAACCCAATAGATACAAATCGGAGTTAATTAAAAAAGCGCCGGAGCCCCTTAAAGACGAAAGCATTGCAATCGCTTTGCAAGCCATTATAACAAAATTCCCGCAACATAAAATGGCCTTGTTCTTACAGTCAAAAAATGATCACAATGATCCGCTGACCGACGCAGAAAAAGCAGAGATCAAAAGACTGGCAACCTTATTGTTGAAATAAGAATCGATTTAATTTTTTTCGAAAACCTTTTTAAGTAAGGCGCTTCCTTGTGCCGCAGGATCTTTTCTTATTTTCTTTTCTTCGATTGCAATAGAATAAAAAATTCCATCCATCGCTTTGGTAGTAACATATCCCGCAAGATCAGTATTTACCTTTGTTCTGGAAATTTTGTTATATGCTGTAAATACATCTTTCCAATGAGAAGTGGCATCTACTTTAGATAAAGATTTTTCAATAACTGGTCTCATTTTTTCAGTAAGACTCTTGGTAGTGTTCTCCTTCAAGAAGACAGTTGCAGCAGTATCGCCTCCTTTTAAAATTTTAAAGCCGTCAGTAATAGTCATGTTTTTGATGGCATCTATAAAAATAACGCCTACTCCGCTGGCCGCGTCTTCTGCAGCACGATTCATAGAAAGTATCGCTTTATCAACCAATGAGCCCATTCCAAATTTGCGTAAACTAGACTCTACTTTTTTCACTTCCGAAGGCATTAATATCTTTAATGCAGCATCTTTAAAAAACCCATCCACTGACCCTAGTTTTTTTGTACTGCTATCTACCCCATTAGTCAACGCTTCCTTTAATCCGCTAACTATTTCTTCTGCAGACAAGCTGCTATTGTTTTGGGTAACAGATTTTACCGTGCTGCTAATCTTATCCAATATACCTTGTGCGTTACCATACTGAGCAATGATCAAAAGGGATATTACTACGATTGTTTTTTTCATAGAATTCATTTAATACTCAAAATTACTAGCATCTTGTATAATAAAACTAATTTTACCATTTAATTATAAAGAATTCATGAATTGATTAGTTTTCAGTTCATTATTTTTGCCTTTCAATCAATTTAAATGAAATACCTCATAGCCATTAGTTTAGTAGGTTTGTTTTCATGTAATAATAATTCAACCACTGATACAGATCCTGACCTAAACCCTGCCTCAACGGGAATTGCAGCCCCTCAAAATATCAGCTATACGGTATTAAGTCAATACCCTCACGATACAAGTGCCTATACTCAAGGACTTGAAATTTATCAAGGTAAACTCTACGAAGGAACAGGAGATTACGAAACATCTACCTTAAGAATTACAGACTGGAAAACTGGAAAAGTGACTGAATCTCACAATATGGGGTCAGAAGATATTTTTGGAGAAGGCATCACCATCTTTAAAAATAAAATATATCAACTAACCTGGCAAAATAACATCGTATATCAATACAATATTGATAATATCAATAAACCCATCAAAACTTTTCAATGGCCATATGAAGGCTGGGGAATTACCAATGATGGAATAAACTTAATAGTAAGCGACGGAACAGCTAATTTGTATTTTGTAGATCCAGAAACGTTTAAAGTAAAAAGCACGATTGCTGTAAAAGACAATATGGGTAGTGTAGCCTATTTAAATGAGCTAGAATACGTGAATGGCTTTGTGTATGCAAATGTGTATGAATCTAATTATATAGTTAAAATAGATCCCGAAAGCGGCCATGTTATAGGAAAGATGGATTTCGCCAACTTATTGCAGGCTACTGATATAACTCCCTATCGCACCAATGTATTAAATGGCATTGCGTATGACAGCATCACCAAAAACTTTTTGGTAACAGGAAAAAGATGGCCCAAGCTTTTCGAAATTAAACTGAATTAATCATTAATAATAAAATATTAAAAGGGCTTCCAGTTGGAAGCCCTTTTAAATAATATACATTCAATATCAACTATTGAGGAGACAATACAGCACTAATTTTATTCAAAGTACCATTCAAAAAGTTTTGATCACTTGTTCCATAAGGATCAGGTGTTAATGGTTGTGTATTAATAAAAATGTTAGCAACATTATTTCTAACATCTTTTACAGTAGCACTTGTTACAATAGGGAATGGCAATCCTGGCACTATGCCGAATGTAGCATTTAGCTTAACCCCAGGGTGAGTAGGTAATCCAGAATTCAGCAAAGTTGGATAAGCAGTTTCTGTTGTAGGGAAGTTATTTGTAAATGCCCTATGACCCAACACATGATATACTACGATTCCTTTAACATTGGTTGGTGTAATTTGTTGAGCAATCAACGGGCCAATAACAGGAATCGAACTAGGATTGGTTAAAAGTATAGTGCCATAATTTGTAACAATAATATTAGCTATAAATTCTGGAACAGAATTGGCAACAAGTAAGTTTACTATAAAAGACTTAAACGCAGTATCCACGGGAGCAAAAACGGTAAAGTCTGGTCCAAATTGACTCAAATACCCTTGCAAGGTTGAGCCAGGAGCAGCACCTATATCAGCCGTTTCAATAGCTGCTTTTAAATAAGTTAAATCACTTTCTGTACTGATTCTATCCCATAGCGTTCTAGAATTCGGAGTAACAAGTGTTGCAGTATGATGAATGACACCATTCGAAGCCATCTGATCTACTCCTGTAATAGGAATATTATTTAACCAGCCATAGATAACTCCGGGTACAATAGCATTTCTAGTAGAAGGATATACATCTAATCTTGCCAATGCACTTACTCCTGGAGCAGGATTAAAGGTAGAAGGATAATAAAAATTCGGGAATACATTCGGGATACTTGCGGAAGTAATTACCTGTGGCATTGTATTGTACTTTACAATGGCAGCAGCTTGATCAACAGTTAAATAATTTGCAATGAATCCAGAAAAATAGGCATCAGGAGCATTCAAGGGAATTAGTCCACCAGATGCTGCATTGATAAACACTTTCATACCCAAATTGTTTGGTACAAACATGGTGAACAAGTTATTATTGTTAATCATGTTTACCTGACCACCTCTTACAACCAATTCATAATACAAATTATCATCGGCATTGCCTTGTAGCACTTTATCCAATGTTTCTCCTGTTGGTGTTGTCACCACTGCAGCAGGTATTTGCTCTAATTCTTTATTACAAGAAGTAGCCAATATTATTAAAGCAGCAAATGCTACTAATAAATTGAAGCGCTTGGTTTTATTAAAATATTTCATGTGTTTTAATTTTAAATTATTGTTGTCAAAAAGACGTATTAATAAATATTATAGCCAAAACTTACATAGTACAAACCACCAATGTTAGAGTTTCCAATTGCATTGTAGTAGTATGAGTTTAGCAAATTGTTTGCTCCAAATTTAATGATTGATTTGGTTGAAGGCAATTTGTAACTTACTTGCGCATCTACGTTGTGTATATCAGGCAAGTTTCCTGTTGCAAAATCACCTTGATATAGAAGAGCTTGCTGCCATCTGTAAGATAGGTTAAATCCAAAACGTTTAGCAGGACCAAAACCGCTGTTAGCGATATAGGCGTTGGCTTTGTATTTTGGTGCATTGAAATAAGCAACAAAATTTTCTGGTACATTATTTAATTGATCAGAAGATACATTCACACCAATATTGAAATTTCTTTGCATTCTGTAATCAAAGCTAGCTCCAAATCCTTGTGTTTTTACTTTATCAGTAGAATTAACTGGTAGAGAATATCTAAAGCCATTTGAAGTATCAGCTAATGTTATACCAGGTCCGCCAATATGTTGTACTACTACTTTTCTTGCTAAAAAGTCTGAATATTGACCATAATATCCATAAACATCAATCAATAATTTACCCCCCATTAATAGACCTTTGTAACCAATTTCGAAAGAAGAAATTGCTTCAGGCTTCAACTCAACAGGAGTATACATAACAGTTTGGTTAGCACGAAGGCTTTCAAAATCATATACAGGATTATTGATCATATCATAATGCTGAGCAAAATATGAATTGCCTCCTAGCAAACGAACATTACTTCCTATTCCTAAATCAATCCATTGTTGTTGATTTGAAGGAAAACGATACGCTGTTTGATAAGAGAATCTAACATGATTGTATTCTGCTAATTTATAAGTAGCAGTTGCTCTTGGAGTAAATCTTCCTTTGAAGTTTTGATTTTTATCGTATCTACCTGAAACAGTTAATTTGATTTTATCAGAAACTTTTCTAGTCGCTTGCGCAAAAGCGCCATATTCACTTGTAGTGATTGGGCCATCTGCATCAGCAAATAAATTTCCTTCTGAATTTAAGCGATACAACTTGTATGATCCACCCACAATAACGTCGGCGAATTTTGAAGTGTATTTAGAAAGATTGTAATTACCATCTGCAGAATACAAGCTAGAGCGGTCTAACAATTTAGCACCGCCTTGCGCAAGGGTAAGACTTCTAATAGAATCGTATGCTCTTTTAAATTGTGCGCTATTGTAGGCTGGTCTGTTGAAATCAGCAGTCATTCTAGCAGCGGTATGCGCAGCTGCATCTGTGTAGCCATTCAATCTTGCTCCAAGATACGTTTGAGAATATTGAGAATACCATCCAGTAGCTCCAGCACTTGGCAACCAACTTTCGTTGAATAATCTTGTTGCAACAGTAGTATTATATGAATCACCAGAGTTTTCCTGAGTAGTAAATAATCTCACTGTCCAATCTTTGTTATTCAATTCTAGTTTATACTGACCCATTTTGAAATTCTCTAAAGAATATCTTTCGCTACCGGTGTAAGTGGTATTCCCATTGCCCCAATACCCAGCAATTATTGCTTCAGTATTTGGGGTGATTTTATAATGAGCAGAACCGCTTAATTTAAAATTGGTAGTTGTAGGATTTATTATTTGTTTCTCTAAATATCCAGTACGAGAGACATTAATTGCATTCCCGTGATTCAATGTATCTATAAAATTTTGTAAGAAAGGAGCAGAAGCAGCAATTTGATTTAATACATTGGTTCTGATTTCTACCGTAGTTTCATCTCCATAAACATTGATACCATCGTAATTAGGATCAGATGCTCTTGTGCCACCAATCACATGACCACCTGTAGCAGCTCTAGCATAGTTTCTATAATCATTTCCTTGCCAATCTTCAGCAGTAATATATTCAGCATTTAATTTGTATGCAAACTTATCGTTCACTTTTTTGGCATAACGAAATGCAAGATTAAGATAAGGAGAGGGGGCATGCTCATCATTATTATAATGCATTGCACCTTGTTTTGCTATAATAGATAACCCTTGATATTTAAAAGGGTTTTTACTAGATAACAACAACGTACCATTCATACCGCCTGATCCATATAAAGCAGAAGACGCACCTGATAATAATTCCATATTGTCTACATCCAATTCACTTAAGCCGATGATAGAAGCAACAGAGAAGTTTAATCCTGGAGCTTGATTATCCATTCCATCAACCAATTGATTGAAACGTGTATTTCCGCTAGAGTTAAATCCACGTGTAGTAGGAGTTGCAAATGTTAAAGAGGCCGTTGTTACGTCTACCCCTTTTAAAGACTTTACAATATCATAGTAATTTGCTCCTGCAGAATTTCTGATAGCAGTTGCATTTACTCTTTCGATTGACACAGGAGATTCAAGAATTTTTTCAGGAACACGTGAAGCAGATACTACTACTTCTTGTCCTAATGTACTTGCAGGTTTTAATGAAACACTCACTTTGGTTCCTGCATCAGAAACACTCACTTCCATTGTTTCAAATCCTATGGATGAAAAAACAAGGGTTGCTGGCAAAGACTGAGCACTTATACTAAAGTTTCCTTTATCATTAGAGTACGTTCCAGTGTTAGCACCTTTGATGGTAACAGAAACAGCCGATGCACTTTCGTTTGACTGACTGTTTTTAACATTACCGCTGATGGTTACATTTTGAGCGTAGGCAACAACACTAAAAATGTTTGCCAGCAAGAATGCACCCAAATAGCTTACAACTTTTCTCATATTTGGTTATTTTGGTTTAAAATATATACGGCAAATTAAGAATTGTTAATCTTTAATTAAATTTTACTTTTAAACATCTGTTGAAATCTTATTATTTACCATATTTTTCAGAATCGCTTGAATATCACTACATTAGCTATATGAATTCAGTACGTTTTAAAAATCAGACTTCTTTTTATCGTGGAAAGGTGAGAGATGTGTATACCATTTCTGATAAATGGTTGGTGATGTTGGCTAGTAATCGCATTTCTGCCTTTGATGTAATCTTACCTCATCCTATCCCATTTAAAGGACAAGTATTGAATCAAATTGCATCTTTTATGCTTCATGCATGCAATGATATTTGTCCAAATTGGTTACTTGATACTCCCGCTCCCAATGTTAGCATTGGTAAAAAATGTTCGCCATTTAAAATTGAAATGGTAGTGAGGGGAAGTTTAACCGGGCACGCTTGGAGAACTTATGCATCAGGAAAAAGAACACTTTGCGGCATTTCACTTCCAGAAGGAATGAAAGAAAATGATTTTTTTCCCACTCCAATCATTACGCCCTCAACAAAGGCAAGTGAAGGACATGATGAAGACATCAGTAAAGAAGACATTATAAAAAATGGATTGGCTACAGAAATGGAATGGGAAACACTCAGCAATTATTCATTACAATTATTTGAAAGAGGTAAACAAATTGCCAATCATCAATCACTGATTTTAGCAGACACAAAATATGAGTTTGGAAAAATTGGAAATGAAATTTATTTGATGGACGAAATTCATACGCCTGATTCTTCTAGATATTTCATAAAAGATGGATTTGAAGAAAGACAACAAAAAGGAGAAAGACAAAAGCAATTGAGCAAGGAATTTGTAAGAGAATGGTTGATACAAAATAATTTCATGGGAAAAGAAGGTCAATCTATTCCTACCATGAGTGAAGCTTGGATTCAAGAAATCAGCAATAGATACATTGAATTATACGAAAAAGTAATTGGAGAAAAATTTATTCCAGTTGTATTGTCAGAAGCAGAAACGATTGAACGCATTGAGAATGCTATTACTTTGTTGAGCCGTTGAGTTGTTTTTTAAATTAACAGCATCCAAACAACTAACCGTCTAAACGAATCAACGCTACTCCCCTTCCACAATACTTCCATAATCAACAAACAATTCCTCCCCAGCCTGAATATCTCTCAAGGCAATAAAATCTTCTCCTTCATTGATGGAGACAACATTGGGCTGATCTGAATGATTGAGGTAAACAACCAAGTCGATCATTTTAAATCCATATTCAGGAACGAAATAATGATCCTCGTCGTATAAACAATGGTTTTCTACCAAAAATCGACTGTGCTCAGGCAAGAGCGCAATTTCATCCTTATGAATTTTTATCCATTCTGAGGAATCATTAGAAAACAAACGACCTTGCCCTTTCTTAATATCCGTTATAGCAAAAACACCAATCCCCGCAACAGCGGATGGCTTTAATGCCACAAAGGTTTGACACCTTAATTCATTGAGTAAACTTTCTTTATTCACGTTATTTAGTTCTACAAATAATTGATTGGAATTTATTTATACTCATTGGAAACTTATGCTTTTTTAATAACATAGATTAAAGAGCTGCATTTATCTTTTCTAAAAAAAGCAATAACATTAGACCAACACCCAATTACAAAAGCAATAAAAAGAGAGCCGCTTTTATTTTGTTCACTGAGCATACTCACATAAAAACTATCAAACCACATTGGCTTTATTTTATCAATAACCAATCCATGGGTTCTTAATAAGACCTTCATGCTTTTTGGAGAGAAATGATACAAATGCCTAGGCACATCATACGCAGCCCATAACTCCTTGTATTTATTTGCATCAAAAGAAGTAAAATTAGGAACAGCTATAAAAAGCACCCCCTTTAATTTTAATGTTTTTTTTATTGTAGAAATATATTCATGTAATTGATGAACATGTTCCAATACATGCCACATCGTTATTACATCATAGGAGCTGTTTTTTAATTCAAATAATTTTTCAGGAGTCCCTGGAGTAATATTATACAACTCTGTTGATTTTTTTCTAGCCAATTCATCGGGCTCTAACCCAGCAACAGACCATCCAGCATGATGAATCGTATTTAAAAAAGCCCCTGTACCAGATCCTATATCGAGTAAACTACCTTTCGCCACATGTGCATTTCTTGTTACAATCAATCGCTTTAGATAAAGCGTAAATGATCTCACTACATGATACAATTTATTTATCCCGCCTTCTTTTGAATCAGTATGAGAAACGTACGAGGTGGCTTGATAATACTTGCCAATATTTTCTTGAATAGGTATATTCTGGGTAAATCGAAGGGTACAATGATCACATTCCCAAATCTCAAACAACTCATTGCTCACTGTATAGTCCTTAGCAGAAAATACAGGTGCAATAGAATTGCTTTTGCAAACAGGGCAGTTAGAATAATGAATCATTGAATATTAATCTACTGTTTTAAATGTGACTGGCTCCTCATTGGGCACTACAAAAGTCGCATTGCCGAAACTATGATTGTGACCAGGATTATTAAAATAATAAAGCGATAATGAAAGGGATATAAAAGTAAATACTATTGCTGCAATCCACCATTTGCTTTGCCTTACTTTAACTGGCACATTAAGCAATTCCGTCATTACAGCATTCGTTGTTTCAGTATCCCCTACTCTAACCTGATGAATCGCATTTGGATGAATCACTCTTGTTAATGGCACATCAGGAAAAAAAACATCTTCCAAAACAGTTTGTTTGAAATGTAATTTGCCAGCACCATCTTTTATAAAAGAGCCAAGAGAACCAACCTTGTATTCACTATTGTTTTCTTTATTAAGTAAACTATTGCAAAACTCATTTAATAATGCAGTAGCATCATTAGTAGAAATATTTTTAGTAATGCTAACAAAAGAAACAGCCTCCTCAACCAAGCATTCCTCTTTTAGAATCAATATCTCACTAACGGGTGCAGACATTTTATTTTCACTAAAATGCACAACAGCCGACTTGTCTACTAATTTGAGCATACCAATATTAGGCAATGGGAAATAGCCAAATTGTACGAAAAAGTGCTCAATCAAATTTTCCATGTAAATAAAAATATTTTAAAACCTTGCAATTACTCCCACCAACACATTCAATCCGTAAACAGGATAATTATGCCAGCGTTCATAAGAATTTCCAAAGATATTGTTTACATCGATAAAAGCATGAAATCGACTATTTATTGTATACTCAGTACCTATCCCTAGATCAATTCCCCCGTTTGCCGCTTTGCTAACATTGTTCTTTTCTATATAGTATCCCCCTGCAAACAAGTATCCATCAGCTTTTATAAGTAGCTTTTGGGACGCGTACCAACGTAGCGAAGAAGTCAATTCCATTGGAAGGGTATTCCAAGCTTTTTCATTTATTTTCATTCCTGTATACCCATTAAAATTAATTCCAGCAGAGACGGTAAACTTATCCTTATTTATATAACTTATATCTCCATGTATTTTTACATGATTCAATTTCGCTTCATTTGATAAAACAAAAGACTTTCCATCTGATAGAGCAGCCGTATCATTTAAATAAAATTGATAGTCTTTATAATTAATAAAACTAGCTTTTGCTGAAAAAGAAAGATGCTTTCCAAATGAAGATTTAATGCCACCAAATATTTCATTCATCTTAGTGTTCTGCTGAGATGTCATCGTTTCTATATATGGATTAACATTTGAAATGTTTTGATACGAGTTTTTAATATAACTCCCTACCCATCCCGCTTGAAAAATTATTGACTGGCCTTGTAATGAAAACTCTCCAGTAACATTAGGTAATAAATCGAAATTTCCATTATTCCATGCTGCTTTAAATCCTCCATTCAATTTTATGGACTGATGATGATAGCCGATGGATGGAGCTAGTTGAGCAATGTTATTACTAATTGAAATATTTTGAGGTTGCCCATTCTTGGTTTTATATTTTGTAAAGTCAATACCCCCTTCCACTTTCAATGCGATTGACTCGTTGATTGCTTTCTCTGCAGGAAGATTTACTTTAATATTCGTTTCACTTAGTTTTTCTTTATTACTAAAGAAATCAATGGCAATGCTAGGATTGTACTGTATTCCTAGATTGTTTTCTACAGTATTTCTAACACCTACTTTAATGGCAATATTATTAAACTGCTGACTAACCTCCTCTTTGTTATAGTCTAACAAGTTATGATCATATCCATATAAAAAATACTGATTGCGATTGTATGCAAGCGAACCATACAATTCGTTTTGTGGAAGAAAATAACTACCAGCACCCTTTAGAGAAAGCTGCGAATAATTTTGATTTTTAATTTTTCCTTTAGAAGAAATGTAATTACCATAAACGTTTATCAAACTTGTTGTGCCATCCCCCAAACTAATAGCGGCATCTACATAGGGCGTAGACAAATTACCAGCACCAATTTTGAAATATTGAGTGGCCCCTAAACTTTGAAGTGTGTCAGTTTGCAATGCAAGTGGCTTTAGCGAAATTGGCTGATAGCCGTAAAACAAATTTTGAGCAGGGATACTATACGGCCTAATCAATTTTGTAGTATCGGTTGACAATTGAGACCCCGATAAGTTTGTTTTAATAGCAGGACGCAAGGTCGGCTTATAAGAAGAAACGATATCAACAGTTTGCTTTTTGGTCGTATCCTTTTGAGCATACAAAGACAAATTAAAAAACACACAAACAATAATGATGATTCTTTTTTTCATTTATAAAAATTTAATAGTCAATTTTATTTATTGCTTTTCCATCTCAACCGTCTGATTGAACTTTTGCTGTGCTTCATCTTTCAAAGAAACAATTGCAGCATTATTAGCCACGCTTTCATACGTAGCCTTCGCATTGAAGTAATCCTTCTTCTTTAGGAAAATATCTCCCAATAAAATATAAGACTTGGTTACCCAGAAATCATACGATCCTGTCTCTTTAATAACAGACATGCATGCTTTTTCAGATGCCGTATAATTATTCAATGAAAAATAACAGTGGGCTATCTCATACCGAGCTTCAGCGCCCCAAGCAGATTTATTAATTAAAGCAGCAGATTTAAAAGAAGCTATTGCACTTACACAATCATTATTCATTTGCTGAGATTTGCCCAATACCAAGTACCCAACAGCTTTGTCATCTGTACCAATTCCTTTATTAGAAAGCAATTCAATGGCAACTTCATTGGCAATTAAATAATCTTTTAATTGATAATAACTTCTTACCAATCCTCTCAATGATTCTAATCGATTTTCTTGTGAAGCAACATTCAATCGCAATGATTCAAAGTATTTTCTGGAATTTGAATAATCTTTTAATTCAAAATAATATATACGAGCAAGTTCTAATGTAGCTATTTCAAAATACTTGCTTAGCCCTTTATTATTAACGTACTCAAAATATTTTACCGCATTGGTTAAATCTTTGTTCTTTTGAGCACAAACCCCTGCAAAATAATTAGATTCTATTGAATAAGCTCCATTATTATATCGGGAGAGATAACTTGAAAAACCTGCGATAGCAGCATTGCAGTCACCTGATTCGTATTTTAATAAAGCCGCAGTATAGCTCAAAGAATCTGCATCACTTATTGAAATATTGATTCCGCTTGCGCGCATTAAATCAACATATTCATCAGGCTTTCCATCTTCTACATAAATATCTTTAATAATAGAAAGCGCTTCGTCTGTTTCAGCAGACTGCGGATATAACTGAAGTAGTTGCTTATAAGTAGATAGTGCATTTTTATTATCATTGTTATTATAATATGCCAGTCCAAGTTTCAAATAAGCTTTGGGTTTTACTCCTGCAGCTTGGTCAGAAGAAATCACTGCATTTAAATAAGGAACCGCATCAGAAAATTTTTCATCTGCAACATAGGTAGCTGCTATTTCCATTTGAGATTCTATGATTAAATTGCTTGTGGGATATTGAGCCGGAAGCCCAATTAACACCTTTATTTTTTCTGAGCTATTTTTTAATCCTACAATCATTGCCTTTTGATACAATGCATAGTCGGCCTGAGAAAGACCATTAGCGATTACATTGTCATACAATACAGCGGCCTTTGAGAATTCCTTTGTCATATAATAACAGTCGGCAGTTCTTGTAAAGGCATCCTGTTCTAAGAGACTAGAATTTGTTTTAGAAGACTTTCCAATGGACTCGAAAAAAGGCAATGCGTTTTTATAATTTTCTTTTTGAAACCAACTGTACCCCAAAATGTATTTTGCAGCGATTGAATTGGCTTCTCCTTGTGAGGGAGGATTGCCTTGAAGATATATACTTGCAAATTTAATTGCCTCATCGAAGCGTTGATTTCTATAAGCTATTTCAGCTCTCCAAAAATGAGCGTAATAAAAAATATTGCCCGTTTGCTTAGAAGAAGTAATATTAGCTAATAAAGTATCTGCAGGAGATAATTGCTGATCGTTAATATATTCAATGGCTCTGCCATAGAGCAACCTGGGATATACTTTTTGCATCAACACTGTTGGGGTACCAAATGAATTATACAGATCGAGGGCGTCTTTAAAATTGTTTGTATTGGCCAAAAGATTAATCAACAGCTCCTTTGCTTCTGTTTCATTATCAGCATGGGGATAATCTGATAAATACAATTTAATCTCGTTTAATGCAACATCCTGAAATCCTAATTCGGAAGATAATTTTGCGTAATTGAAACGAGAGATTCTTTGTTGGGTAGCGTTGCTACTATTATAAGCACAAAACTGAAATGCATTTCTAGCGCTGGTTTTGTCATTAACATCTAAATATAATCCGCCTAAAAGATACATGCTGTTTTGCCCCATAGAATCCTTACTGCTACTCAATTGCTTAAATCCTTCAATGGCCTTTGAAGTATTTTTAGTTGCATAATAACAATAACTTAATTCGTACAATATTTCATTTGAAATTTCTTTTGTATCAGCAACATAGTATTCAATAAAAGGAAGAGCTTTGGAATAAGCATGATTTTCAAAGTGTAACTGGCCAATTAAAAGTTGCAAATTCTTTTCATAATACAATTTAACTCCTTTCGATAAAAGAGATTCTGCATAATTCAATGCCTCGGCATTTTTACCTTGTGCGTAATATATTTCAGCTATATAATAAGGCACTACTTGACTATAGGCCTCGTCATTCTCCACTAACTTAAAAGACTTTAAAGCTTCTGTATAGTCTTTTTCATAATAAGAGATAAAGCCGTAATAATAATTAGATGCTAGATAGTATTGATTGCTAGGGATTTGATGAATTTCATTGAACAACGGTTTGGCTGCAGCAAATTTCTTTTCATTAAAATAAGCGTAGGCCTTTTCAAATTTAGCATCTGCTATTTGATCATTATTTAAATTGTCATAAGAAGCCAGATTAAAATATTCAATTGCTTTATTGAAATTGTAATTTAAAAAACAATAATGTGCTAAATGAAAACTCATCATTTGTTTTCTTGCTTGATTGTTGCTATTTAGGATATAGGCAGCCGCTTCTTTCTCTCCAATAGGAAGCATCAATTTTAATTCACATAAAATATACGAATAAAGAACATCATCATTAATATACGCGTGGTTGGTTTTACTGTTTTCAGAATAAGCATCTGTCAGCTCTTTTAATAATGGATAAGCTATGGCATAATCTTCTTTGAGGATTAAAGATGCTGCTTCTTTATATCGCTTATCTATATCAGTGATTGGATGCGTGGGCTGAGCCACCAAACAAATAACGAATAATTGAAAAGCTAGGGCAATAAAAATCTTTTGTTTACTCATATGATTTATTATTTCAAGATGCTACAGCAAAGGTATCATTCGTACAGGATTTTTTATAGGTTATTTGATTGTACAAATCTCTTTAAAAATAGGAAACGAGTATAGCTTGAACTATTATTCGTTGTTAAAGGAAAGACAAAATAATATTTTTAAATATTGATGCGATGCTTTATTTTTATGAATCATTGATTTCTTTAAACCAAAAAATATGAAAAGACTAATCACTACTCATTACTCTGCAGGCGCTTTCAATACCGCTACTTTATTATTAAGAATCGTTTTCGGCATCTTGATGATGAGCCATGGGTATGATAAACTTGTTCATTTTGCGGCCTATAAAGCTCATTTTATGAACTTCATGGGCATAGGAAGCACCACTTCTTTACTATTGGTAATTTTTGCAGAATTCTTTTGTGCGCTTTTTATTGTAATAGGATTGTTTACGAGATTAGCAGCTATCCCTATAATCATTGTAATGATAGTAGCCCTTTTCATGGTAAACAATCATGATTTTTTTGGTAAAGGAGAAATGGCTGCGCTATACCTTGGAGGCTACCTTGCATTGCTCCTAGTAGGGCCTGGAAAAGTAAGTGTAGACGGAATGACGGGGAGATAAGATTACTTAAACGGTAAAAAAAGTTTCTAATTTTTCTTTAAGCACTATGGGCATTTCGGATTTCTTCATTCCATCTGCCTGCATAAAGAAAAGTGTAACATCGCCCATATTCAAGAGTGTTCCTGCTTCATTATATATTTCGCCATGAAATATAATTTTATGATTGGAAGGCATCTCTTTTAATGTAGTCTTAATAGTGATGAGATCGTCATATTTTGCTGGGTGCAAAAAACGAAAATGAATGTCTACTACTGGCATGATAATTCCCATCGATTCAATATCCTTATAAGTATACCCTAAAGCACGAATGGCTTCTGTACGACCTATTTCATAAAATTGAGCATAATGGCCGTAATAAACAAACCCCATCTGATCAGTCAGCGCATAATGGATACGAACGGTTGTTTCTGATGTAAACATATTTAAAACAAAGTTTGGCAGTTAGGCAGATTGTAAATAGTGATTCATCTAATCGCTACACTCTATAAAAATCTGCTCTCCAAATTTTAATGGATTCTTTGATTTGCTTATTACTCAACTTTTCATTGAGTGCTTTTTGAGCCAACTCAACAAACTCTTCATCAGCTGCGAAGCGAAGTGCTATAATTTGAGATATAGAAAGTTGGCTATTTAATAATTTTCCAGTTAAAGAAAAGCATCTAAGATTTTCTTCTGCCCTAATGGCTCTGTCTTGCGCTTTTAATGCAAAGGCGCGAGCAAAATAACCAATCAGTATGATGGCAACAGCTAAACATGAAAACAAAACGGGCACTAATAATCCTCCCCAAGCAGTAGAATAACTACATGAAAAAAAGACAGCCAACACCCAAACGAAAAGAGCCAATAAAACAGCTAGGTAAAACGCTTTAGGAACCTTACGAGTATGATTAGTGATGTTTTGCGATTGCATTAGAATTGATTTAGTTGAATAATTTGTAAAACTACTTAAAAAACAGGTAGACAGATTTTTATTTTACAAAACTGTTGACACTCATTTAAAATTTAATATCCCCACACCAATAGCAACTACAAAAGTTTTACATTTGAAGTATGATTAATGCATCTATTATTACTATTGGAGACGAGCTACTTATTGGCCAAGTGATTGACACCAATAGTGCCTGGATAGCGCAAGAGTTAAATAAAATAGGCATTCTTGTTAAACGGCGCGTAGCCGTGGGAGATACTTGGGATGAAATATGGAAGGCCCTCGATGAAGAATCTGCTCATTCCTCGATTATATTAATTACAGGAGGACTAGGCCCTACTGCTGACGATATTACCAAACCGCTACTGTGTAAATACTTCAATGGCAAGATGATTGTAAATGATGCTGCGTTGAAAAACGTGATTCACCTTTTTGAAAATATTTTTAAACGACCAATTACTCCTAGAAACCTTAAACAAGCTGAAATACCCGACACCGCTAAAGTATTAATTAATCCCAGAGGAACCGCTCCAGGCATGTGGTTTGAAAAAGAAGGCAATTTGTTTATTAGTATGCCAGGAGTACCACATGAAATGAAAGGAATAATGGAAGAGGAAGTGTTGCCTGCATTCAGTAAAAAATTCGACCTCCCTCACATTGCCCATAAAACCTTGGCTACTTTCGGCATTGGCGAATCTACCCTCGCCGATATGATTCAAGATTTTGAAGAAGCACTCCCTACTCATATAAAACTTGCTTACCTGCCAAACTTCGGAATCGTTCGATTAAGATTAACATCTATTGGAGCAAATAAAGAGATAGTTGAAAATGAACTCAATAAAAAATTTACTACACTACAGGAATTGGTAAAAGAATATCTCGTAACAAATAAAGATGAGCCCATGGAAAGAGTATTGGGAAGCTTGTTGTTAAAGAGAAATGAAACAGTTTCTACTGCAGAAAGTTGTACAGGTGGTTACATTGCTCACTTGCTAACTTCTATCCCTGGATCTTCAGGATTTTATGAGGGAAGTATGATCACTTATTCATATAAAGCAAAGGAAGATTTGTTACAAGTTAAAAATGAGACACTGATAAATAAAGGAGCTGTCAGCGAAGAGGTTGTGAAAGAAATGGCTGAAGGATTGCTGCAAAAATTAAAAACAACCTATGCGATAGCCGTATCTGGTATTATGGGGCCCGATGGCGGCATGCCTGATAAACCTACCGGAACAGTTTGGGTTGCTGTTGGCGACAACAAAAAAATAATCACCAAGAAATTTCATTTTAGATTCGACAGACAAAAAAATATTCAACTGACCGCTATGAATGCTTTAAACCTACTTAGGATGTTTATTATTGAGGAGGGGAAATAGACGCTTTCTATTTATATCGGCTTTTATTTTACAAAATTCAATATTCAATAAAAATTTAATATAAGCCAATCACAACTAACCGCTTTTTGCTTACATTTGCCTATATTATTTAAGAATTATAAGCTATTATTTATATGAGTTTAGTAGACTTGATTATGCCAAAACTTGGCGAAAGTATCATGGAAGCCACCATTTTAAAATGGCACAAGCAGGCGGGTGATAAAGTTGCTATGGATGAAACCGTATTGGATATAGCAACCGATAAAGTAGATAGCGAAGTTCCCTCCACTGCCGAAGGAGTCATTGAAGCCATCTTATTTAATGAAAATGACGTCGTTCCCATAGGGACTGTGATTGCAAAAATTAAAGTGGGCGCTAGCTCGTCAACAGCAGCCGTTACTCCTGCTCCAGCAGCACCTAAAAAAGAATACGAAGATGCTAAAGTTGTAGAAGAAATACCTTTTCAACCTACAGTCATTAAAACTCAACCTACTGCAAACAATAGCGGAATGCGCTTTTATTCTCCCCTTGTTTTAAACATCGCACAAAGCGAAGGTATTAGCATGAGTGAGTTGGAAAACATTCCAGGATCTGGTCTTGATGGAAGAGTAAGTAAAAAAGACATTTTAGTGTATGTAAGCAATCGTGGAGCTAGCTCAAATACTGTTAGCACTCAACAAGTATCTGTTATCAATACAACAACCGAACAACCTGCTAATAACAACCAACCTCCTGTTGTATATCAGGGCAATGTTGAAATTATTGAAATGGATCGCTTGAGAAAACTTATTGCAAAACA
>CANJJU010000034.1 GCA_947474815.1 Chitinophagaceae bacterium
CTTAATAGAATCCGACAATTATAGTCGGATTTTTTATTTCGATAAGAAGTCTGCAAATGAAAGCTGTTCAAGTGATTGCCCTTTTTTTATTTCATTATTAGACAGTGGTCCTTTTATTTCAATGACTTGCTTTCCTACATTGTCGAAGATGAAATATTTAGTTGGATCTACAAATCCAAAAGCGTTGTTAAAAGAAAAGTACGCCCAATTTTTCACATCGCTACTCAATAAGTTTTTACTCCAAATGAATTCATCTTTTCGCAATTCAATTTGAGAAAGTAAAGTGGAGGCAATGTCGATTTGCGAACCAATTTTTTCGTTTCGTACTCCTTTTTTGGTAAGCGCCCCACCTAATATCAACAAAGGAATTTTAAAATTATCTATTTTCTGAGTTGTCTTGGGTAAAGGATGACCATGATCTGCTACGATAACAATGAGGGTGTTTTTCCAGAAAGCTTCTTTTTTACATTGTTCAATAAAATCGGTTACAACTTGGTCAGTATAATGTAAGGAGTTTAAAAAGAGGGATTCTTCATCCTCTCCTTTAATTACTTTAGCTACAGGCGTTTCAAAGGGCTCATGACTACTAAGTGTTAGCCATGTAGTAAAAAAGGGGGCTTGTTGTTTTCTAAGATCTGTTAATAATTTTTCCTTTACAACTCCATCATAAGCACCCCATTTAGAGCTCAGATCTTTTTCTTCAAAATTGTTAATGCTTGTATATAGATCATAGCCACAACCCATTAAATAGGCTTTCATGTTGGCAAATTCTAGTTCGCCCCCATAATAGAAAGAGGAATGATAATCTTGCGCTGCAAGTACTTTAGGAATGGTAGGAAGCTTTGAAGCCTTTTGTGGGATTTTAATAATAGAAGTCGTTGGCTGAGAAGGGTATCCGCTCAATACTGCTACAATGCCTTTATCTGTTCTATCGCCTGATGCATAAATATTTGAAAAATAATAGCCTTCTTTTTTTAATTCATTAAAGCCAGGGGTAATACAAATGCCATTTTTATATTGGTCTATTGCTTTTTGTGTAAAGCTTTCCCAAACAATCATAATAATGTTTGGATGGGGGGTAACTGACAAATCAATTATTTTTTCTGTACTCCCAGTATCAGAAAATAAATCTTTTTTTAATTGAACAGCTTCTTGATTATTAAGATAGATAAATGGATTTTTAGTAGAATTGATATCTTGAGAAAGCGAGTGCATGAAATTCCAGGGAACATTAATGGCAGCTAAGTTTAAGAAATTATTACTAGAAAAATATACGCTGCTTTGATTAATAGGAGCGAGTTGTAAGCCTCCCCGCATGGGTATTATTTGTACAGCAGTCAATAAAAAAAAGAGCAAAGAAGTAATAATTTTATTTTTTAAAGGAGCTGTAATTAAATGCTGTTGACTATTTATGTAATATTGAAATATTTTAAATATAAAATAATAGGTTATACAAAAGGAAAAAAGAATCCAAAAAACAGGCAAATGACTCACAGAGGCCCATGCTTCTTTTGGTGAGGCAAGATATTTTAAAGGACTTGCATCAATACGATAGCCCCATGCTTTAAAGGCAGGCACATCACAATACACTAATAAGATGATGGGTAGTAAAATAATTCCTGTGTAAATAGGAAGGATTCGTTTAATAGAAACAAACTCAAAAAAAACACCTAGCAATAGTGTAAGGCACATAGGAATAATTAAGTAACTAATCATAGAGGCGTCCATTCGGAATCCATAGATAAAAGTTTGGGCAATATCTGTTGCGTTTACTTGGCTGGCATGATCTGCATTGAATACAATAAATGCCAAACGAGCTATTTCGAAAAATATCATCCAGATTACCCAATAACCAGCTAAAAATTTTACTCTAGGAACCATAATTTGTTTCTTAATTAAAATCCATTAAAGCTAAAATAAGCTTTTGCCTACTATCAGCAGTCATAAAAAATCCCCCAATAAATTGGGGGACGCAGTTGGTTTTGGTAATATTTGGTATTAAAATGGACGCCAATCAAGGTTTTGGCAATAAAATCAGCGCCTATTTCTCGATTTGGCTCATAACTAAGACACCAATTGCACAAAGAACGCTGCATCGTTCTCAAAAAAAACTTAAAACTGTTCATTTCCCTTTAATTGTATTCGTTTCATATATAGTAAATTGCATCAATTATTAAAGGTATGTGGAGTATTTGCAAAAAGGATATTAGACAGTTTTTTAGCAACCTAACGGGGTACATTGCCATTATTTTATTCTTATTGATAAATGGGATGTTTCTTTTTCTGCTTCAGGATAGTAGTATCCTAGAGTATGGCTATGCCAGCTTAGATAAATTTTTCGAATTGGCTCCATGGATTTTTCTCTTTCTTGTGCCCGCCATTTCAATGCGGTCTTTTTCGGATGAATTTAAGACGGGTACATTTGAAATACTGCAAACCAAGCCATTGTCACTTTGGCAAATTGTTTTTGGGAAATACATGTCAATTTTAATTATTATCCTTTTTGTAATGATTCCTACATGTATTTATATCATTACTATTAAATCATTGAGTGCTTCGGGTTCTATTGATACGGGAGGTATTGCCGGAAGTTATATCGGCCTCTTTTTATTAAGTGCGGGATTTGCGGCAATCGGTATTTGTTGTAGTAGTTTCACTAGCAATGCGGTTGTTTCTTTTTTATTAAGTGCTTTCACCTGTTTGGTATTATATTTCGGTTTCAATGCATTGAGTAAATTGCCCCTATTTATTGGAGAGGCAGATTACTACATCGAAATGCTAGGCATTGATTTTCATTATAAAAGTATTAGCAGAGGAGTATTGGATAGCAGAGATTTGATCTATTTCATCAGCATTGTCTTCTTTTCATTATTAGTAACTGTTAAAAACCTTTACAAAAAATAATGAAAGCAATTCATAAAATATTAAAAAGTAAGCTATGGATTTTATGGATCCTGTTGGTGTTATTTTCTATCAATTGGATGGCGTCAAACTGGCATCTCCGCGTTGATTTAACCAATGAAAAAAGATTTACCCTCAGTGCCCCCACCCAAAATATTTTAAAAAAAATTGACAATCCTATAACCGTAGATGTTTTTTTAAAAGGCAATTTTCCTAGTGGATTCAAACGTCTTTCTATTGCAACGGAGGATCTTTTAAATGAATTCAAAGAAGTGGCAGGAAACAAATTCAATTACCATTTCATTTCTCCTGATGAATTAATGGAAGGCACTTCTACTACTTATGCTGATACGCTGTCTTCGATGGGTTTTTTTCCTATTAATCTTACTTCTCAAATTAAAGAAGGCCAACAGCAGCAATTGGTGTATCCGGTTGCTTTAGTGCATTATAAAGATAGGACACAGTCAATAGAATTATACAAGGGTAAAACTCCGTTAATTAATTTTCAAGAATTGAATAGTGCTGAAGCCTTGCTTGAATATAATGTTGCCAATGCCATCGCAAAAATTACGCAAATCGAAAAGCCTGTGATTGGTTATGCAATTGGTAACGGAGAGCCTATGGGTTATGAAACCTATGATTTGGTTGAAAATATTTTAAGTCCTAATTATCGTTTTTATACAATAGACTTACTCAAACAGCCGACAATCCCGCTTGAATTCAAGGCATTGTTATTAGTGAAGCCCACTCAAGGATTTACTGAAATAGAAAAGCTTAAACTCGATCAGTATTTGATGAATGGAGGTAAGATATTGATGTTTATAGAAAAGTTGAATGCCGAATTAGACAGCCTGCAAATAAAGAATGAAGTGATTGCATATGATCGTAGGCTGAATTTGGATGATCAGTTATTTAAATATGGTGTTCGTATTAATCCAGATTTGATAATGGATTTACAATGTGACTATCTTCCTTTTGATGTAAATGGAAATGGTCAGTTCGACTTCCTTCCTTGGAACTATTTTCCTGTCTTTGAGTCTAACTCCAATCATCCCATCACTAAAAACATAGGATTTGTTTCAGGAAAATTTGTCAACTCAATCGACACGGTTGAAGTAGAGGGTATTCAAAAAACAATTTTACTACAGTCTTCTGCTAATTCCAGAACAATTGCTACGCCTGCCTTGATTAGCAGCAAGGAAAATGTGACGGCACCGGAAAATGATAAATATAAAAGAGCAGGGATTCCTGTAGCTGTGTTGCTTGAAGGAAAATTTAAATCGTTGTTTTCAAATAGGTTGTCTGCTGCTATGAATGATTCTCTTGAACTTGCTGGCAGTATTTTCTTGCCTCAATGTATTATTGAAAACAAGATGATTGTAGTATCAGATGGCGACATGGTCTTAAACGCAGTTGTAAAGGGTAACCAGCCTATACAGATGGGAATGAATGCTTTTACTTATGGTACTCAAAGAGAATTTCCATTTGCCAACAAAGATTTCTTACAAAATTCACTTGATTATTTGATTAATGAAAATGGGTTGAGTGAAGCCAAGGCAAAAGATTATGTGGTAAGATTATTGGATACTAAAAAAGTAAATGAATCTAGAGTATTTTGGCAATGTGTAAACATTGTGGCCCCTATATTAATTGTAATCTTTTTCGCATTTATTTTTCAATGGATTCGCAAAAGAAAATATGCTACTATTTAAATTGTAATATGTCTTCTACACAGCTTTTATATTTGGTATTTGGTATTGTAATCCTACTTGCTTTGATTGCGGATCTTGGCTTGCTAAGCAAAAAAAACAAAGCCGTAAGTATTAAAGGGGCTTTCATTCAAACTATTTTTTGGGTAATCTTGGCGCTGGGTTTTTTTATTTTTATGTGGATTGAAAAAGGAGATAAAATTGCCTTAGAATACTTAAGCGCTTACTTAATGGAGTGGAGCCTCAGTGTTGACAATATTTTCGTATTCATTATCATTTTTTCTGCTTTCAAAGTGAAAGAAATTTTTTACGGAAGGGTTTTATTGATAGGAATATTAATGGCTATAGCATTTAGAGTGATTTTTATTACAGTTGGCGTGGCGTTGGTACATCAATTTGATTGGATTCTTTATCTGTTTGGTATTTTTCTATTATATACGGGGTATAAAATGTTTACCGCTAATGAGGATGAAGAATTTGTTCCTCAGGAATCCAAGATTTATAAATTTTTGAAAAAGTATCTACCTCTCACCAATCACGATGGAAACGGTAGCTATATCATTAAAGAAAATGGGAAACCTGTTTATACTACTTTGTTTGTAGTAGTGGTGTTGCTTGCTGCTATTGATCTTGTATTTGCACTGGATTCCATCCCCGCAGTAATGGGTATCTCTCGTGATAAAATGGTTATCTACACCTCAAATATATTTGCTGTGCTAGGATTGAGGAGTCTATTCTTTTTGTTAAGAAGTGCAGTATCTAAATTTGACTATTTGCAACAAGGCATTGCCTTTGTGTTGATTTTTATTGGTACGAAAATGCTTGCACAAGAATGGATCAACAAATTATTTAATGATGACCATACACAAGTGCTATTGTCCTTTTTAATAATAGTATCCGCTATAACAGGGTCTATTCTGTATTCCATTTATCACCAAAAAAAGGGAGTCCCCAAAGATGTCTTGTAACTTTAAAAAATAGATATAATTGAATTATTTACTTTCCGATATTATTACCCTCACAAAGGCAACTGTTTTGCAGCAGTCAAATGCAGGCGGAATTGAGTACCTGTTATTAGATAGTAGAAAAGTATTATTTCCCAGCAAGTCGCTCTTTTTTGCTTTAGATGGTCCAAGAAGAAAAGGGATTGATTTTATTGATGAATTGTATAATAAAGGCGTTCGCAATTTTATCATTGGAAATTCAATAGGTTCTTCTTTGCTTCAAAAATATCCAGAAGGAAATTTTCTTTTAGTCAACGATGTACTAAATGCATTGCATTTATTGACTGCTCATCATAGACATCAATTTGATTATCCTATCATTGGAATCACGGGTAGTAATGGTAAAACAATTGTAAAGGAATGGCTGTATCAACTTCTTAGCAATAAGTACAATGTAGTTAGAAGTCCCAAGAGTTACAATTCTCAAATTGGTGTGCCATTGAGTATTTGGCAAATGAATAGCGAACATACGTTGGGTATTTTTGAGGCGGGTATATCTCAGCCTAATGAAATGATTAACTTGGAGCCGATTATTCAGCCTACTATAGGCGTGCTTACATTTATTGGAGAGGCTCATTCTGAAGGATTTGTTTCGTTGCAACAAAAAATTAATGAGAAGTTGACACTCTTTAAAAATTGTACCAGCTTAGTTTATTGTGCTGAAAACACAATGATAAAAGAATCTGTAACGGCATTTAATGAGTCAGTAAATAATAAAATCAAATTATTCACTTGGAGTAGAAATCCAGATGATCAAGCTGATTTGTCGATTTCTCATATTGATAAAAGAAATGACCAAGCTGTCATTCATTGTAAATATCAGCATGCTTCATTTAGTTATTTGATTCCATTTACTGACGAGGCGTCTATTTACAATGCTATTACTTGCTGTGCGGTATTGCTTCAGATGCAAGAACATTCTTCTTCCATTGCTGTTGGTATGAATGAGCTTCGCCCCGTAGCAATGCGTTTAGAATTAAAGCAAGGCATTAATCAATGTTCTATTATCAATGACAGCTATAGCAGCGATATCAATTCGCTTTCAATTGCACTAGACTTCCTTTCGCAACAACAACAGCATTCCAAAAAAACCATTGTGCTAAGTGATATGCTTCAGTCTGGAAAGTCTGATGAGTTGCTTTATTCGGAAATTGCGAGCATTCTAGAACAGAAAAATTTGTATAGATTTATTGGTATTGGTCCAAAAATAAAGTCATTTGAAAAAGTTTTTGGTAAACTAAATAATGTCCATTTTTTTTCTACAACACAAGATTTTATTAAACATTTTCGTGAGCTACAATTTCAAGATGAAACCATTCTTTTAAAAGGAGCTCGTTTTTTTGAGTTTGAAAAAATTAGCAATGCGTTAGAACAAAAAATTCATGAAACTGTACTTGAGATTAATCTGAATGCGCTTAGAAATAATATTAAAACATATCGACAAGCCATCAATAAAGAAGTGAAATTGATGGCGATGGTAAAAGCTTTTAGTTATGGAAGCGGGAGTTATGAAATAGCTAATTTATTACAACACGAAGGCCTGGATTATCTTGGAGTAGCTTATACAGACGAGGGAGTCGAGTTAAGAAAAGCAGGCATTCGTTTACCTATTATGGTGATGAATACCACTAGCATAGGTTTCGACAACCTGATTGCCTATCAATTAGAACCTGAAATATATTCTTTCGCTATATTGAATGCTTTTAAGGAACATCTTCTTCGTCATCAGATTAGCCATTATCCCATTCATGTTAAATTGGATACAGGTATGCACCGGCTAGGTTTTATGCCCAAGGAAATAGATAAATTATGTGACATATTGAAAACTGAAAAAGTTTTTAAAGTCCAATCTATTTTTTCGCATTTGGTAGCAAGTGAAAATCCTGCTCAAGATTCTTTTACATCCAAACAAGCAGCTTCTTTTCTACTAATGACTCAGCAGATTGAAAATACAATTGGCTATCCGGTTATTAAACACCTTGCTAATACTGCCGCTGTAAAAAGGCATCCTGCTCTTCAATTTGATATGATCAGAATTGGAATTGGATTATATGGCGTTGATGATAATTACCCTGTGGAGAATGTTACTACCTTAAAAACAACTATATCTCAAATCAAGCAAATTAAAAAAGGAGAATCGGTGGGTTATGGAAGAAAGGGAATAGTGAACAGAGATTCTATGATTGCAACGGTTAGAATAGGATATGCAGATGGATATCCAAGATTACTGAGTAATGGAATTGGAAAAATGTTGATTAATGGCGAAATGGCTCCTGTAATTGGAAATGTATGTATGGATATGACCATGATTGATATCACAGGAATCAATGCAACAGAAGGAGATGAAGTAGTTGTTTTTGGAGAGAACATTTCAGTTAAAACGGTAGCAGCCTGGGCAAACACCATTCCCTATGAAATTCTTACAAACATATCTCATCGGGTAAAAAGAATTTATTATGAAGAATAATTTATAGGATGAGTGAAAGCGCTTATACTATAAATGTATATTTGTTATCTAATTATGAAAAAATTACATGTAATCATTATTGTTGCGCTTGTTGTGATCATTGATCAGACATTGAAGTATTATGTTAAAACAACTTTTCCGCTAAACACCTCTCGCCCAATGATTGGCAATTGGTTTCAATTATACTTTGTAGAAAATCCAGGAATGGCTTACGGTTGGAAATTTGGAGGCAATTGGGGTAAAATGGCATTAACTATTTTTAGAATGGGAGCGGTTGTATTTGGAGTGTGGTATTTAGGTAGCATCATTAAAAAAGGGTACCACAAAGGATTTATTTTTTGTGCGGCCTTGATTTTTGCGGGTGCATTGGGTAATTTGATCGACTCTTGTTTTTATGGATTAATTTTTGATAAGGGAATGGTTTTTAATCAATCAAATAATGATTATGGCTATTATGAAGGCCTTGCAGTATTCGCTAATCACGGATATGCTTCCTTTTTACATGGCAATGTCGTAGACATGCTTTATTTCCCCATTATTAAAGGTCATTTTCCTTCTTGGATTCCATTGTGGGGTGGAGAGGACTTTGAATTTTTTAGGCCTATTTTCAATATAGCAGATGCCGCGATTAGTGGAGGAGTAATTAGTATAATGGTTTTTCAAAAAAGATTTTTTGAATATAGAAACAAAAATGCACGCAATCAAACAGTTGAAACGGGTGCATTGGTGGATGATACAACTCAAATTTCTTAATGTCTTTTGTATAATATTTATTTAAAAAAGCCGCATAGTTTTATCTACGCGGCTTTTTTTATTGTAATACAATCAGTCTATTAAAGTTTCCCTACCATATTGGCCGGAATCACCCAGGCATCAAATTCTTCCGGAGTAACATAGCCTAGCTTTACAGCCATCTCTTTTAAAGTAGTTCCTTCTTTATGAGCTTTCTGTGCAATTTCTGCTGCTTTATAGTATCCAATTTTAGTATTAAGTGCAGTTACCAGCATCAATGAATTGTCTACGTGTTTTTTAATATTTGATTCAATAGGAGAAATCCCCACTGCACATTTGTCATTAAAAGAAACGCATCCATCTCCAATCAATCTAGCACTGTGTAAGAAATTATAAATCATTACCGGTTTAAACACATTCAATTCAAAATGTCCATTGCTCCCTCCAATTCCTATGGTAACATCATTTCCCATCACTTGTGCCGCAATCATGGTAAGGGCTTCGCATTGTGTGGGATTTACTTTACCCGGCATAATGGAAGATCCTGGCTCATTGTCGGGGATAAAAATTTCACCTATTCCACTGCGAGGTCCCGATGAAAGCATTCTAATGTCATTGGCAATTTTCATTAAACTTACTGCTACCATTTTTAATGCACCATGTGCTTCTACAATGGCATCGTGTGCAGCCAAGGCTTCAAATTTATTTTCTGCAGTAATAAAAGGAAGTCCGGTTAGTGTAGCAATCTGCTTAGCCACATTTTCTGCATAGCCCTCAGGCGTATTAATACCTGTTCCTACAGCAGTGCCGCCAAGCGCTAATTCACTTAAATGAGTTAAAGTATTTTTAATTGCTTTTATTCCGTGATTTAGCTGAGAAACATAACCGCTAAATTCCTGCCCAACGGTTAATGGAGTGGCATCCATAAAATGTGTTCTTCCTATTTTAACCACGTGCATGTATTCATTGCTTTTTTGCTGCAGTGTATCTCTTAGTTTTTCAATTCCGGGTAGGGTAGTATCAACGAGTATTCTGTATGCTGCTATGTGCATTGCGGTGGGGAAGGTATCGTTGCTTGACTGTGATTTATTTAC
This sequence comes from Chitinophagaceae bacterium, assembly GCA_947474815.1. GTDB lineage: Bacteria > Bacteroidota > Bacteroidia > Chitinophagales > Chitinophagaceae > Ferruginibacter. The sequence continues at coordinate 9,908 of CANJJU010000034.1, forward strand.
ATCGTCATTGGGGTGTAAAAACTTTTCCTTATCCTCTAATTTACCTCCGTTGATAACATGTCCACGATAAGCTACCACTTCATTTACATTCATATTGCTTTGGGTACCACTTCCGGTTTGCCATACTACCAATGGAAAAGAGTCATTTAGTTTTCCTTCAAGAATTTCATCACAAACCTTTCCAATTAGATCTGATTTTTCTTTTGGTAAAACGTTTGCTGCACAATTTGTAATGGCAGCAGCCTTCTTTAAATAAGCAAATGCCTGAATGATTTCCTTAGGCATTTTATTGATGTCCTGAGCGATTTTAAAATTATCAATACTGCGTTGAGTTTGCGCTCCAAAATAAGCGTCTGTAGGAACTTTCACCTCACCCATTGTATCTTTTTCTATTCTAAATTCCATGATGTATATTTTTAATTATTGTCCTTTAAAATTTGGTTTTCTTTTTTCTAGGAAAGCAGTGGTTCCTTCTATCATGTCTGAAGTATTAAAGCAATCGCCAAAAGATTCAATTTCTTTTTCAAATCCAGTTTTACCATTGGTATTAGCGCTGTCACTCACCATCGCAACGTTGATACATTCAATAATTTTTCCTACTGCGATAGGTGCTTTTGATTGAATGGTTTGTAGAATTGCAGTAGTTTTTTCAAGCAAACTTTCAGAGGTCGTTACATAATTAACGAGTTTCAATTGAAGTGCTTCATTCGCATCAATTAGTAACCCGCTCATTTGCATTTCCATACTTTTCCCTTTCCCTACTAGATGGGTTAATCGCTGCGTTCCACCATATCCAGGAATGAGCCCAAGATTCACTTCCGGCTGGCCGAATTTGGCATTGTCGCTGCAAAGTCTGAAGTGACAAGCCATCGCAAGCTCGCACCCACCCCCTAACGAAAATCCATTTACAGCAGCTACCACTGGTTTGTTACAATTTTCGATTTTAAAAAAGACATCTTGCCCTCTTTTTGCAAGACTCATCGCTTCCTCTTTATTGAGAGAAGAAAACTCTGTAATATCAGCTCCAGCAACAAATGCTTTTGGCCCTGCTCCAGTAATGATGACTGATTTGATATCAGCATTGGAATACACCTCATCCATCGCCTTATCCAAATCATTGAATACTTCTTTGTTTAAGGCATTGAGTTTGTCGGGTCTATTGATGGTAATAGTGAAGATTCCTTTATCAAGAGTTGTTAATATAGTAGTGTACATATAATTTTTTATTGTTAGAATTGTCTATTTTCTTTGACCCATGTTTTTATATAGCTTGCAATATCTGTTGTAGTAGTACCGGGGGCAAAAAGATTTCCTACCCCTAAGTTTTTTAATGTGTTCATATCTTCTTCAGGAATAATACCCCCGCCAGTTAGCAGCACATCATTCATTTTCTTTTCTTTCATGAGTGCAATTATTTTTGGAAAAACAGTCATGTGAGCTCCGCTTAAAATACTTACCCCAATAGCGTCTACATCTTCTTGTAACGCTGCATTTACAACCATTTCAGGGGTTTGCCTAAGGCCTGTATAAATCACTTCCATGCCTGCATCTCTCAATGCAGTGGCAATTACTTTTGCTCCACGATCGTGACCATCGAGCCCAACTTTAGCTACTAATACTCTTATGGGTCTATTCATATTCATGCATTAAAAATAGGCAATGCTTTTTTAATTCTGTTAATTGTCTCTTCTTGCCCAATCTTGCAGGCTATTTCAAAGACCGCGGGACCAAATTTACCTCCCACCAACATAATGCGCATGGGCAATTGTAATTCTCCGGGTTTGATACTTTTTTCTATTGCTAAATGCTTAAATGCTTCTTCAATTTCTGCTGTATTCCATGTAGGAATTGCATTTAACTTATCAATATAGTCTTGAAAAAAATCAGTTTTTTCATTGTTCCATTTAGATTTAACCGCTTCGCTATCCAATTGAATGGGTGCTTTGAAAAAATAAACTCCTTGATCGTAAAAATCAGTGAGCAAAGTGCACCTGTCTTTCACCAATTCTAAAATATTGATAAAATATTCATCGTTTTCAATTTTGACATCTTTATCAGTAAAACATTTTTTTACAATCGATTCATAATTGCTAACAGGAAGTTTTTTTATCCATTCCTGGTTAAACCATTTTGCTTTTTCAAAATCAAATTTAGCCCCACTTTTATGCACTCTTTCAATTGAAAAGTTTTCAATAAGTTCCTCAATAGAAAAAAGTTCTTTTTCTGTTCCGCTATTCCAGCCCAGCATAGCTAATAAATTAATAAAGGCTTCAGGTAAAAATCCTTTTTCCTTAAATCCTTCAGTCAATTCCTTCGACTTTGCGTCGGTCCAATTCATTGCATAAACAGGAAATCCAAATTTGGCACCATCTCTTTTACTCAATTTACCACTTGGCCCAAGAATGAGTGGAAGATGAGCCCATTGAGGCATCTGATCTAGTCCAAATAAATATTTCCATAAGAGAATATGCACGGGAGCGCTGCTCAGCCATTCCTCTCCTCTAAAGGCATGACTGATTTTCATCAAGTAGTCATCTACTACCACTGCCAAATGATACGTGGGCATGCCGTCTGCTTTTAATAACACTTTATCATCTACTACATTTGAATCAAAACTTACCTCATGGTGAATCAGATCATTAAAACTGATTGTTTCGTTTTGAGGCACTTTAATTCTTATTACATAGCGTGTTTCCATTGCTAGTAACTTCTCTACTTCAGTTGCTGGCAACGTCAGAGAATTCCTCATTTTCATTCTAATGCTTCCATCATACTGTGGGGCAGGATTTTCGGCCGTCTTATAATCCTTGCGCATTGCCTCTAATTCTTCAGGGGTATCAAATGCATAATAGGCATGGCCATTTGCTATCAATTTTTCTGCGTATTCCTTATACATAGGTTTGCGCTCACTTTGTCTGTAAGGACCGTATGCTCCTCCATGTAAAGGGCTTTCATCAGGCTGAAGTCCACACCAAGCAAGACAATCAAAAATATATTGCTCAGCACCCTCTACAAATCGGGTTTGGTCTGTGTCTTCAATTCTTACAATAAATTCTCCTCCATGTTTTTTGGCAAACAAATAATTATATAAAACCGTACGAACACCTCCAAGATGCAGTCCTCCTGTTGGACTAGGGGCAAATCGAACCCTGATTTTTTTACTCATACTGCAAAGTTAAGGATCAGTTAATTAGTTAACATGCTTAATTATTTTAGTGGTTTTAAAGGTTATTTTTAGCTAATTATTATAATTTCATTAAACTATTAGCTTTTATTTATATCTACAGTAAGTAACTTTTTAAAACATATTCATATGATAAACAAATTTCGCTTAGTATTAATTGCTATTACTGCGATTTCTATTACTTTTTCGAGTTGTAAAAAATCTACTATTGAGAGTGACTGGGCCAATGAATTTAAAACCCATACAGATGATCAATCTCGTATTTCTGCAGAATCGGATGAGGTTTTCAATGATGCAAACGCCATAATTGATGGTTTTGGGGCATTTAATGGAAGGGTAGAAGGCCTTAATTCAGTTATTTGTAATGCTACAGTTGTGTTAGATTCTACTCTTACTCTAAGAAGAATAACGGTTACTTATAATGGACTTAATTGTGCAGGCACTCGTTCAAGAACTGGAGTAATTTTATTGACAATTCCCCTATCACAGCATTGGGGAGATGTGGGAGCGGTCCTTACGGCCAACATACAAAACTTAGCAATTACTCGTGTAAGCGATAATAAGAGTATTGTAATTAATGGTACGCATATTATTACCAATGTTACTGGTGGTCGCTTACGTGATTTGTCTACTCTAGGAACCATTATTCATGATATTAGCAGCGCCGGAATGACAATTACCTTTGATGATGGATCACAAAGAGTTTGGCAGGTAGCTAAAAGAAGAACATTTACCTATAATAATGGCATTGTAATATCTACCGTGGGTACTCATACCGATGGCGCTACAACAGGTATTGCAGAATGGGGCAGCAATAGGTTTGGCAATGCTTTTACTGCAGCAATTACTCAACCAATGGTTATCCGTCAGGATTGTGATTTCCGATTGGTAAGTGGGCAGATTACTCACCAAAGATTGGTGGCTGATGTAGTTGTGACTTTTGGATTAGATTCAAATGGCGATGCATCAAGTTGTCCTGCCCTTGGGTCTTCTTATTATTTTAAATTGGTTTGGACAAGTGCCACAGGGGTTGTTAGAACCTTTATTTTACCTTATTAATAGAAAGTAAAATTTTTTAAAGGCTGCTTTTTTAAGTAGCCTTTTTTTATGCATTTGAATTATTGTTTAACTTGCCTCATGTTTTATTTGATAAAACCTTCTCGATTCTTACAATTTTTTTACAGGAATTGTATTTGGTCAATTCCAAACAGTGCTAAAGAAGTGTTTCTTACATTCGACGATGGCCCACATCCAACTATCACTCCTTTTGTTTTAGATGAATTAAAAAAACATCATGCCAAAGCAACCTTTTTCTGTATTGGAAAAAATGTAGAAAAATACCCAGAAGTGTATAAAAGAATAATAGACGAAGGGCATATGGTAGGCAATCATACTTTTAATCACTTAAATGGCTGGAAAACAAAAGATGATGTTTATTTAGATGACATTACCCTGGCAAAAAAGTACATAGATAGCCATTTATTCAGACCTCCCTATGGAAAAATTACTCGATTTCAATTGCGTCAATTGTTATTCCCTCGCTTTAAATTAAAGACAATCATGTGGTCGGTGTTGAGTGGTGATTTTGATACAACTCTTTCTAAGGAACAATGTTTACGAAATGTGTTGCTTTCATCTAAAGAAGGCTCCATCATTGTTTTTCATGATAGCGAAAAAGCATTTGAAAGAGTGGCCTATGCTTTACCAAGAACGCTCGAATACTTTGATTCAACTGGATTTACCTGTAAAAAAATAACGTTAGAAAATTCTAATTAAACAAACAGTATGTTGATAGATACTCATTGTCATCTTTATTTAAAAGAATTTGAAGCAGATATAGATAAGGTGATTGCTAGAGCGAAAGAAAATAATATTGAAAGATTTTATTTACCTGCCATTGATAGCGAAACAACGGAGGTGATGCTTCAATTAGAAGAAAAGTTTCCCCAATATTGTTTTGCAATGATTGGATTACATCCTTGTTCTGTAAAAGAAAACTATAAAGATGAGCTGGCTTTTATAGAAGGGCTGCTAAATAAAAGGAGATTTGTAGGTATTGGTGAAACCGGATTGGATTTTTATTGGGATAAAACATATGTAAAAGAACAATACTTGGCATTAGAGCAGCAAATTGAATGGGCATTGCATTATAATCTTCCTATCATCCTTCATACACGCAATGCTACTCAGGAGACTATTGATGTTGTCAGTAAATATGTATCAAAAGGTCTCACAGGTATTTTTCATTGTTTTGGCGGAAGTATAGAGGAGGCAAAGCAAATTACTGATGTAGGTTTTTATCTTGGTATTGGGGGAGTGGTTACGTATAAGAATGCCGGATTAGATGTGGTACTGAAAGAAATAGATTTAGATAAAATTGTTTTAGAAACTGATGCTCCTTATTTATCTCCTGTGCCTTTTAGGGGCAAGCGCAATGAAAGTGCTTATATAAAAGAAATCGCTCATCATATTGCATCCATAAAAAAATGCAGTGTAGCAGAAGTAGAGGCGGTTACTACAAAAAATGCTGATAAAGTATTTGATTATATGCTCAATAATTTTTAGTAATCCTTTCTAATTTAAAAATCCCTTAATGAAGACATTCAATTACAGCTTGATGAATTGAAGAAGACGAGTTGGGATTTGGATGCAAAATATTAATTCCCATTCCTCTTAATATCAACATGCAAGCCATTGTGAACACAATAATTGGATATGTTAGTTTAAATACCTTTCTTACCTTAGTCGTCGCAAAATTCCCAAAGAAGGCCACTGCCCACATTAATGGCAACGTTCCCAGTCCGAAAAATCCCATAAAGGCCATGCTTTTTAAAAGCCCATCAGTTGTAAGTGCACCCGCCATTGCTATATAAACTAAGCCACAAGGAAGCAGTCCATTCAAAAGGCCAATTATAAAAAAACTTGAATATTTTTTTCTTGAAAAAACTTTTATAATAAGCAATCTGATATGATTATAAAACGAAGAAAATATATTTTTACTCCCAATTAAATGATTGATAAAGGGAAATAATAAGAAACACAAAATAACAGCGCCCATTGTAATAGAAAATGCATTTTGCGCACCAGCTAAAGCAATATAATTACCCATTAGCCCTATACATAATCCAATAATAGAATAGGTTACTACACGTCCAATGTTATATAAAAAACTACCCCAAAATCTTGATCCCAATGTTTGATTAATGGTAGGAAGCGATAAGGCGATTGGGCCACACATTCCAATGCAATGCGTACTACCGAGTATCCCTAAAATAAAAGCTGAAGTAATTGCTAGAATCATTTTATGATTAATTTATCTTCATAATAATAGCGTTGTCCATTGGTATTCCAATCTATTTGTAATTCATAATATCCTTTAGATACAGTAGATATGGGTAAATGAATCATTGCATTTCTTGTGCTCTGATTAAAATGTACATCTTTTTGTTTGTCTGATGGACAATATAGCGTTATCGATGCTTTAACATTGCTTGTAGACATTTCTGTTGGCAATTGAATAACTATAAATGAATCCAGTTGATTGACTTTAATTTTTTCAGATAGAGAATTGGTTCTATTCCTTGCTTCAATTGTATTTTGATACACTAATTCCTTTGCATAATAATCGGGCGTTACCAAATCGATGTTTTGGTTCGAAGATTTGAAAATTAGAAACATAATCCCTATCACAAATAAAATATACACAATTATAATTTTAGTTCCCCAATTCATATAGTTGTTTTTAGTTATAAATTTCTGGTCCAATAAAAGTAGCTTTTATCAATTTTATTCTTTCATCCGAACTGTATAATCCAATCATTAGTTCAGTTTTCCAGTTTTTAATATGACTTCTATCTATTTTTATAAAAAACTGAATAGACTCGTAGTCTTCTTTTTTTACTACTGTACTGTTTTTATCAATAAGGGTAATTTCTCCTGGAAAGTTTTCTAACTTAATGAGTATAGGAATGTCTTCATGTGTTTTATTAATCAATTTTAGATTGTAGAGGTTGCTAATTTTTCCATCGGGCATCGATGTGTATGTCATCCCCGCTGTTCTCATTAATCTTGCGTCAAGATCTGTTCTGCTTACTAAAAGAAAAGTCAAAAAAGACAATAGTAATATCAAAACTGTTGAATAGGCTTTTACTCTATTGGTTATGGCAAGTTTCACATTGTTTTTAATGCTATTCTCGGATGCGTACCTAATTAACCCAGTATTCTTTTTTAAACTCAACATGATGGCATCGCAAGCATCCATACATGCGGTGCAATTAATGCATTCAAGTTGTGTGCCATTACGAATATCAATGCCTGTAGGACAAACCCTAACACATGCCATGCAATCTATACAATCTCCATTCATTTGATTTTACTTTTTAATGCTATTGCATCCATTTGTACAATTCTTACATTTCCCTGTTTTAGTATCTTTTGAATTATGAGGGTGATCTTTATGCGACAATTTCCCTCTAGGTTCTCCTCTTACATGGTCATACGCCACTACAATTGAATTTTTATCAAGCAGCACTCCTTGTAGCCTTCCATAAGGGCAAACAACAATACAAACTTGCTCTCTAAACCACCAATACACAAACATAAATACGCAAGAAAAGATAATTAGAGAAACCAAAGTGAAAATATTTTCGCTTGAATGTTTTATGTGATCAATTAATTCATCCATACTTATACAATAGGCTAAAAAGAAATTAGCAATGATGAATGATACAGCGAAAAACAAAATAAATTTCAATGTCCTTTTAAAAATCTTTTCTTTATCCCATGCTTTTTTTCTTAGGGAAAGCTGAGCAGATGAATCTCCATCTATCCAGTATTCTATTTTTCTAAAAACCATTTCCATGAAAATTGTTTGAGGGCAAGCCCATCCGCAAAAGATTCTTCCAAATACAACCGTAAATAAAATGATGAAAACAATAAAAGTAATCATCGCAAGTCCAAAAATGAAAAAATCCTGAGGCCAAAAAATCATTCCGAATATGATGAATTTTCTTTCCAGCACATTTAGCATAAATAAAGGCTCCTCATTTACATTAATAAAGGGCAATGAAAAAAACACAACGAGATAGAATAAGCTAAATAGTGTTCTTTTATTATAAAACTTTCCCTTTGGCTTTTTAGGGGAAATAAAATTGCGCTTCCCTTCTTTTGAAATAGTAGCAATTGAATCCCGAAAAATTTCATTATGGATATCTTCTGAAACCATCATTTATTTTTTTAGTTGAATCTTCAATAAATATATCGCCTTGGGCAATTTTTGGATTGGGAGGATTTGTGCCTATCAACGTTTTTATATATCCAGCTAATTCGCTCATCTCTTTTCCTGAATAATTTTTTTCCCATGATTGCATTCCCTTATCTGGGTATCCAATTTTAATTGAACGGTAAATGTCATTTAATGACCCCTTGTGTATCCAAAATTGATCTGTAAGATTGGGTCCCACTCCGCCTTCTCCTAATTTACCGTGACATGTCCAGCAAACTGAAGTAAATATTTCTTTTCCCTTTTCGAGTTCAGCTTTTGAAGACATTTTAATATTGTTCTCATCAATTTTGTCTGCGTTCATTGCTGCATATTCTGCCATTGATTCTTTCGCTTTCATCACTTCAGATTGGTATTCTTCTGTAGGATTTTGTCCATAACCTAATACATGAAAATTTAGTAAGTAAATAATTGCAACCACAATGGTTATATAAAATCCGTACTTCCACCAGGGCGGCAATGCATTGTCGAGTTCCTTAATGCCATCGTAGTCGTGATCTAGTAAAATATCAGCTTCTTTTTCGATGGAAACAGCTCTGGTAAAAACTTTTTTATCCAATCTCGACCACCAAGCTTTTAGTAAAAGGGGCTTCTTAATTTTTGCAGGCACTAATTCTTGTTGAATTCTATTGATAAAGAAAAGTATAAATAAAATAGCAACAAATTCAATTATTATTACTGATGCTAGCAGCCAAAATCCAACATAATTCATTCCTTCATAATTAATAGAACTTGGAAGAACAGCAGTTTCAGTGATTGCTTGAGCATGAGAAGAGTTTACGGAAAATGATAAACAAATAATCAATAATACTGTTGCAATTTTGCCTGCTTGTTTGGTTTTTTCCATTAGTTGTTTAGTGAGTGTAATAAGCACTTGTCCCATTCCCCAAATAACAAATGCCAATACAAAAGCAATTATAATCATAACTATTGCCAGCAAGTTATTCGTAGAGGAAACCGCTTTGGGAGTAGCTCCTTGTGCAAAAGAAAAGATGGGCAAAAGAAAAGTGTACAATAGCACTAAAGTGGATTTATTTAATTTAGTTGACATATGATATTTTTAATAGTTAATTATTGATTGAATCTGCTTCTTTTAAATCCAAAGGGATTTCAGATAGAATTTTGATATTTTTTTTGTCCATTTTTATTACAAACCATAGTAAGAACACAAAAAACACAAAGAATATAAAAAGTGAAATCATCGGATATATTTGTGCATTATCAATCGTTTCAGCATATTGTTTAATGAATTTGAACATGTTTTTAATTTTTAGTTTTACCAATATCTTTTCCAAGTCTTTGTAAATAAGCTATAATGGCAATCACTTCTTTATTAGGAGAAACACGAATACTGTCTGATAATAAATTTTCTGAAATCTGATTGGCTTGCACCATTAAAGCGCTATTTGCTTTTTGATCAAATCCTTTTTCATAGGGAACGCCTAAAGTTTTCATAGCTCTTATTTTAGCAGCTGTTGTTGAAGTATCTAGATTTTGTTCAAGCATGAAAGCATAGGCAGGCATAATGGATCCTTCGCTCATAGAGGATGGTTCTCTTAGGTGCCTGAAATGCCATCCATTTGATTTCTTTAAATTTCCTGTACCCTCGCGTGCCAAATCTGGCCCTGTGCGTTTACTTCCCCATTGAAAAGGATGGTCGTATACAAATTCTCCTGCTTTGGAATATTCACCATAACGTTCCGTTTCACTTCTGAAAGGTCTTACCATTTGAGAATGGCACACATAACATCCTTCTCTGACATAAAGATCTCTTCCTTGTAATTCAAGGGGTGTATAAGGCTTCACACTACTAATCGTAGGCACATTTGATTTAATTAAAAAAGTAGGAATGAGTTCGATGGCGCCTCCAATAAGTATCACAACTAAACTCAATACCATTAAATGAATAGGCTTTCTTTCAATCCATCTATGCCAATGTTCGCTCGGATGTTTTTTATGTTCTTGAATAAATCGAGCTGATTCTGCAGGTTCATTTGCTATTAATTTTCCAGACTTAACTGTTTTGTAAACATTATAGACCATGATCAATACTCCTGTTAGGTATAAAAACCCTCCAAATGAACGCATTGCATAAAACGGTTTTAAATAAGTAACAGTTTCA
>CANJJU010000035.1 GCA_947474815.1 Chitinophagaceae bacterium
AAATATAAGCGTTAAAAATTTAAAAGACTCTCAGAAAAACATGATGAGTTTTACTGCTGTGTTGATGATTGTCAATTTCTTATTTTTATTTTTAGGAGGCATCTTGTATCTGTATGCCGACTCAAAAGGTATTTCTGCTCCCCCGGATGATTTGTTTCCCACCATTGCATTGAGTGATGCTTTTAGTGGAACCATTGGAGTGTTGTTTATTATTGCATTGATATCTGCTTTGTTTCCTAGTGTGGACGGGGCAATTACTTCATTGACTTCTTGCTTTTGTATTGACATATTGGGGTTAAATAAAATAGACGCGTCTGAACAACAGAAAAAAAATACCAGACTGAAAGTTCATTTTGGTTTTGCGATATTGTTTTTCATTTTAGTATTGATATTTAAAGCAATAAACGATAAATTAATAATAGATTTTATTTTAAAATTTGCAGGCATTACGTATGGTCCATTGCTTGGATTGTTTGCATTTGGCATCTTAACAAAAAGAAATTTGAATGATCGCTTAATTTGGTTTGTTTGTATTTTAGCGCCATTGTTGGCTCTAGGAGTTGACGTAATGAGTAGCCCTGAATGGTATGAGAAAAAATTGCATATTTCACTAGGGTTATCGACTGTATCAGAAAAAATATTTACTGGCTACAAGATTGGGAATGAATTAATCTTATTGAATGGAATTTTTACATTTGCTGGCTTGTTAATTATTTCAAAAAAATCTAATACTATAAAAGTTTAACATGGAGTTAATCAATAGCGTAGTAGAAGCGTATGTTAAAGAATTTTCATCTCCTGTAGATGACCTACTTACTGAAAACGAAGTATTTACTTCGTCAACACATGGACATGCTCACATGCATAGCGGCAGCTTTCAAGGAAAACTACTAGAATTGATTAGCAAAATGATTAATCCTTCAAGAATCCTAGAAATAGGCACTTTTACAGGGTTTAGCGCGATTTGTTTATCAAAAGGACTGACTGATAAGGGACTTTTGTACACCATTGAAATTAGAGAAGAGGATGCGGCCATTGCTTCCTCCTACTTTAAAAAAGCGGGCATTGACCAAAAAGTTATACTTCATATTGGAAATGCTATGGAAATCATTCCTAGCATAAGAGAAACCTGGGATTTAATATTTATTGATGCAGACAAAGTGAATTATATTGATTATTACGAATTAACTTTGCCTATGCTAAGGCCTGGAGGTTGGATATTGGCTGACAATGTGTTGTTTCATGGCCAGGTGTTAGAAAGTCCAATAAAAGGGAAAAGCGCTAAAGCTATTCACGCTTTTAATCAACACGTCGCATCAGATAATCGCATAGAGCAAGTGATGCTAACTGTTAGAGATGGTCTTTCTTTAATTAGAAAATTGTAGTGTATGCAGAAATTATTTTTATTTATTGTACTCCTTTTTAATCTCGTTCTTGCTTCTGCACAAGATATGAGTGCTCAGCAATATATTGATATGTACAAAGATGTTGCTATCAGCGAAATGATAAGATCGGGTGTGCCGGCTTCTATTACGTTAGCACAAGGATTGTTGGAAACGGAAAATGGCAACAGTGAGCTTGTAAAAAAATCAAACAATCATTTTGGCATTAAGTGTAAAAATTCTTGGAATGGGGAGAAGGTTTATCATGATGATGATGCTTCAGGAGAATGTTTCAGAAAGTACAATACCTCAGAAGAAAGTTATAGAGATCACAGCGACTTCTTAAAAGGCAGGAGTCATTATGCTTTCTTGTTTAAATTAGAGCCTGCAAATTATAAAGGATGGGCATACGGGTTAAAAAAAGCTGGATATGCTACTAATCCTCGTTATCCTCAAATGTTAATTAAAAGCATTGAAAATTATAATCTTAATCAATATAGTTTGGCGGCTTTGTCTAAAATGGATTCTAATCAATTGTCGGTTCAGCAAAAGGAGGGCATTGATTCCACTACTGCCTCGTCTTCTTTCAAGTTGATCAATGGAGTTAAAGCGGTTTTTGCCACAAAGGGAACATCATTACTAGCGATCGCAATAAAAAACGACCTTTCATTGACAAGCCTTCTAGAATACAATGGATTGAAAAGCGATGGCATGCTTGATCAAGATGGATGGGTTTTAATAGAGAATAAAAAAAAGGAATCTTTGGTAGATAGGTTTTTTCCAAATCGACATTCCAAAAACGAGGCACATGTGCACGAAGTAAAACCTAAAGAAGGATTGTATAGTATCTCAAAAAAATACAGCGTTTCTGTAAAAGATTTAAAAGAATGGAACAATCTTCAATCAGATGATTTGCAAATTGGTCAAAAATTAATTATTTCAAAATAACATATACATGTCAGTTATCCAATTGCACGATAAAAAATTTACACCCTATCTTACTGCAGCCCAGATTGATATCGAAATCAAGCGCATCGCAAGTGAAATCAACGAATTGTATAAAGACAAGAAGCCGTTGTTTATTGCGATACTAAATGGTTCTTTTATGTTTGCTTCTGATTTATTTAAAGAGCTTACAATCGATGTAGAAATCTGTTTTATTAAACTCGCTTCTTATAAAGGAACAAAAAGCACAGGGCAAGTTATTACCTCTATTGGATTGGATGCAACCTTAAAGGACAGGCATGTAGTGGTGATTGAAGACATTGTAGACACAGGAAAAACATTGAATGAGTTCTTGCCCCAACTTACTAATCAAAGTCCGGCTTCACTAAAAATAGCTACTCTTTTACACAAGCCCGATGCGTTGATATATCCTATTCATCTTGATTATATCGGTTTTAATGTTCCCAATAAATTTTTGTTGGGGTTTGGCCTTGATTATGATGGATTTGGACGTAACTTGAAGGAGATTTATCAGTTGATTGAGGCGGAATAGTATTTATACATATTTTCCATTTGGGATATAATAGCTTTTTAAATTATTGTTATTCCTTGAAGAAACTCACTACATATTGCATTCTCGCTTTATTAGCATTCCCTGCTTATAGTCAGTATTATCTAAGGGGTGAAATAAAAGACGAAAAGAACAGGCCACTTCCCGACGCTAAAATTTTTGTACTTTCTTCTAGGTCATTTTATGTTTCAGGAGCCAATACGGGCGATTTCGGCATTACCGTAAAGAATTTATACGACTCACTTACTATTTCGCTTGATGGATACGAAACTCGTTCTGTGGGAGTAAGAACGGATCAATGGCAGACAATTATTTTAAAAATCTCTGCTGATGTAGCGAGTAAAAATAAGCCCAAGTTAATTTCTGTTACAAAAGACCTGCATCAAGTTGAGAAGAACAATTTCTTTTCTAGTGATGAAACATATTTCCAATTAATAGAAAATGATTTTGTTAAGCCAATTGATTATCCCAATACAGGATTTTCATTAAATGTCAACAAAGCTTCTTATAGCAATGTTCGTCGATTTTTAAATACAGGAAGTAAGGTGCCGCCTGATGCAGTTAGAACGGAGGAGTTGGTTAATTATTTTAATTTGTATTATCGCTCGCCGGCAGACGGGAATCATTTTAAAATAGAATCAAAGACAACTTCTTGTCCTTGGAACAAAAATGACCAACTACTTTATTTAAACGTCAGTGCCCAAAAAATAGATTTAAATAAAGTTCCTCCAGGAAATTTTGTTTTTTTAATTGATGCTTCTGGTAGTATGGATTTGCCTAACAGGCTTCCGCTTCTTAAAGCCGCCTTTCAGCTTTTTGTACAAAATCTTCGAGCCATTGATACCGTATCTATAGTGACTTATGGAGGCTTTGTTCGTGTGTGGCTTCGGCCTACCTCTGGTGCGGATAAGGCTACCATACTTAAATCAATTGAAGAACTAGAAGCAGCAGGAGATACACCAGGTGAATCAGCTATAAAAGTGGCCTATCAATTAGCAAGAACAACATTCAACAAACAAGGCAACAACCGGGTAATATTGGCAACAGACGGAGATTTTAATGTAGGCGAAACATCTGAAAAGGCTTTGGATGAACTGATTTCTAAGCAACGACAATCGGGGATCTATCTTACTTGCTTAGGGGTAGGGATGGGAAATTTCAAAGATTCCAAATTACAAACCCTTGCTAAAAAAGGAAATGGTAATTATGCTTATTTAGATAATTTGAATGAGGCAGAAAGAGTTTTGGTAAAAGAAATTTCTCAAACGCTATATGCAGTAGCGGACGATGTGTACATGAATGTTCAATTTAATCCTGCAGTCGTAAAACAATATAGATTGATTGGGTTTGATAATAGAAAGGAAGCACTTCTAGATAAGGCAAACGATTTGGAAGGCGGCGAAATTGGTAGCGGAAGCAATGTGTTGGCGATCTTCCAAATATCGCCTACTGAAAATCTTGCAAATAATAATTCAACACCGGCCAATCAAATTGCCACACTCGAACTAAAATATAGAAAAGTAAACGATACTACTACTAGCAGAATTGCGTATAATGTCTTTGATAATTTTGCTTCAATTGATAGTACCGATAAAAGCATTCAATTTGCCGCTGCCGTTACTATGTTTGCTTTAAAACTGAAAGATTCAAAATTAATAGGCAATATAGATTGGCCCTTCATTGCAGCATTCTCTAAAAAAGCTGCAGATGAAAATGATTACTTACAAAAGGAGTTTTTGTCTTTAGTAGCAAAAGCTCAAAAGTTATATGGCTCGAGAAAAAGAAAAAGAATAACATTCTAGCCAAACATTTCTCTCACCTTATCAAAGAATGATTTTTCATTTTTTTCAGGCTTCGGCTCAAAATTTTTCGATTGTCCCATTTTTTCCAACATCGTTTTTTCTTCTTCACTTACGCTTTGAGGTGTCCAGATATTTACATGGATCAACTGATCGCCCTTTTCGTAACTATTTACATTAGGGAATCCCTTTCCTTTTAATCTAAATATTTTGCCGCTTTGTGTTCCTGGCGGAATCTTTATTTTGGCCCTTCCATCAATCGTGGGCACTTCTACTTGTGTGCCAAACACAGCATCTGGAAATGATATGTACAGATCAAATCCAACATTGAGTCCGTCTCTTTGTAACTGTGCATGCGGTTCTTCTTCAATCAGTACTATCAGGTCTCCTGTACTTCCGCCTCTTTCTCCTACATTGCCTTTTCCGCTTAGGCTCAGTTGCATTCCTTCTTGAACACCTGCTGGAATATCTATGGTAACTGTTTCTTCGCCATATACTCTTCCTTCCCCTTTGCAACTGGTGCATTTCACGGTAATCGTTGTGCCATCTCCATTACATGTAGGGCATGTCGTTACTGTTTGCATTTGACCAAGGAAAGTATTTTGAACACGTTTCACTTGTCCACTACCACCACAAGTACCGCAGGTTTGTACGCTGTTTTTATCTTTTGCACCTGAGCCCTGACAAGTAGTACATTTTACATATTTTTTTATTTTAATTGTTTTGGAAGCGCCTTTGGCCATTTCCTCAAAGTTCAATTTGATTTTCACTCTAAGATTGCTTCCTCTTGTACCCTGCGCACGTCCGCCACTTCTTCTGCCGCCTCCGCCGAAAAAACTACCAAATCCCTCATCTCCAAAAACATCTCCAAATTGACTAAAGATGTCATCCATGTTCATTCCGCCTCCACCAAATCCGTTGCCACTTCTTCCCTGACCAAATGCATTATGGCCAAATCTATCGTATTGTGCTTTTTTATCCGAATCATTTAATATTTCATATGCTTCTGCTGCTTCTTTGAATTTGTCTTCCGCACTTTTATCACCAGGATTTCTATCCGGATGATATTGCATAGCAACTTTTCGGTAAGCCTTTTTAATTTCTTCCTGAGATGCGTTTTTATTGACACCTAGTACTTCGTAATAATCTCTTTTTGTTGACATATGAATTTCTAAATGCTGAAGTTTATTTTCAAAGCAGCTATCCCATTCTTCAGCAAATGGGTCCCTGCGTATATTGACTATTTTCCAACAACCACTTTGGCGAATCGGATAATTTTATCATTAAGGTAAAATCCTTTTTCAAGCTCATCAACTACTTTTCCTTTTAGTGCTTCCCCCATATCTACTTCAGTAATTGCTTCATGTTTTTCTACATCAAAATCGCTGTGCATGCTTTCCATGGCGGTCAATCCTTTTTGTTGAAGTATAGTTCTAAGCTTATTGAATACAAGCAAATTTCCTTCCAATGAAAGTTTCATATCATCAGATGTCTTCATTTGCTTTTCAGCCCTATCGCAATCATCTATTACTTCAAGGAGTGAAACGATTGTTTCTTTGCCAGCGGTTTGAATGAGGTCAATTCTTTCTTTGGCAGTACGACGCTTGAAATTATCAAATTCAGCAAACAATCGTAAGTACTTATCTTTTTGTTCGGCTAATTCAGCGGCAAGCTTGATGACTTCAGTATCATCTTCCAATTGGCCAGTCAACTCGGTAGTTTCTTGATTGTCATCTACCCTCAAGTCTGGTATTGCGCTCTCTTCCGTAGGTAATTTGTTTTCTTCCATCTTAACTTATTAAATGTGTGCAAAAGTACGATAGTCAAACATTTTGCCAATCAATGATTTGCGGTCATTTTGACACAAAAAAAAGGAGGATTGTTTGGGGAAGAGAGGAATTAAGACGAAAAAGCTATTTTACCACTTGAAATTTACCTGATTCAGTGATATTGCCATTTTTGTCTCTCAATTGAAAAATGTAGATACCTCTATAAAACTCATCGAGATTAATACTCATGCGAGAAGCAGTGCTTTTAACTTCATAAACCTTTTTTCCCATGAAATTAAAGATGAGCAAGGAAAAGCTGTTGTTATAGTCGCGCTGAAATTCGAAATTGATTATGCTGGTAGCGGGATTGGGATAAAATTTGATAATTTTAGCAACTACATTACTTGGATCGTTTGAAGGTCTGTCTTGAGTGAACCCATTCAAAAAAGAGACCATTATTAAACCTAATATGTAAAGTGCTTTTCTCAACAATATAAAATTAACCCTTTTGTTATTCAACTCTTCTATAAATCTAGCCAAATAAATGTCAAAATTGCAATTTGAATTTTACTTTATTTTTTCTAGTACTTCATTGATTTTGTCAAAATTGGGCAAATCTCCTGCGCTTTCCAATACTTCGGCGTATTGAATAACTCCTTGTTTATCAACAATAAAAGCCGCTCTTTTACTTACACCTTTCATTTCCATGCCTGTAAATGAATCATAGATGGCTTCGTAGGCAGTTGAAACTTCTTTATTAAAATCGCTCAATAGAGTGAAGTTATATTGTTGTTCTTCTTTAAATTTTGCAAGGGTAAAAACAGAATCCACTGATATGCCTAGCACTTGCGCATTGGCATCATTGTATTTAGACAATTCATCTCTTACAGCGCAAAGCTCTTTAGTACATACACCTGTAAATGCTTGTGGAAAGAAAAGAATTAAAACATTCTTGCTACCTAAAAAATCACTTAAACTTACTTTTTCGTTGATTGAAGCATGTAAAGTGAATGCAGGTGCTTTTTGTCCTTGTTGAAGTGGCATATTTTATTTTTTTTGTAAATATAAGTGTTGCAAAATAATAAACATCTTATTTATAGAAAAGGTTGAGTAATGTTTTTTATTTTTTTTAGGGCGGCATGTTTTGGGCTATGTATATTCTGTTTCTGCTCATAAAAAAATCATAATTTTAACTATGACAATTTCCACGATACTCACTTTATTAGAAAGAATCGCTCCTCCTTATCTGCAAGAGTCTTATGATAATGCAGGTTTAATCATTGGCAATAGTCAATGGGAATGCGGCGGGGTGCTTGTTGCCCTTGATGCAACCAAAGAAGTGATAAATGAAGCAATAGAAAAAAAATGCAACTTGGTGGTAGTGCACCATCCTATTATTTTTAAAGGGCTACAAAAAATCAATGGGAAAAATTATGTTGAGCAAGCGATTATAACGGCCATTAAAAATGATATTGCTATCTATGCTATCCATACCAATCTTGATAATGTTATTGATGGGGTGAATGGCAAAATAGCGGATAAGCTGGGGCTTATCAACAGAAGTATACTTCAGCCTAAGAATGATTTAATACAAAAACTAGTCGTTTTTGTTCCCATTGCTAATAAAGATCAGTTATTACAGGTATTGTTTGAGGCGGGTGCTGGAAACATAGGAAATTACAGTGAGTGTAGTTTTGTTTCAGAGGGAATAGGAACTTTCAAGCCAGGAGAAAATGCCCATCCTTTTTCAGGAACAATTGGAGTGCAGCATTCCGACAATGAAATAAAAATTGAAGTCGTTTTTCCTATTTGGCTTCAGGGACAAATTTTATCTGCAATGAAACAAGCCCATCCATACGAAGAAGTGGCTTACGAGGTCTTTACACTGGCTAATTCAAATCAAATGATTGGTAGCGGACTCATAGGGGAATTAGCAATGGAAATGGATGAAAAAGAATACCTTAAACACATTAAAGAAATATTTAATACAAGTGTGATAAGGCATACCCTTTTACTGAACAAGCCTATTAAAAGAGTTGCGGTTTGTGGAGGGGCGGGAAGCTTTCTAACGAGCGCTGCTATTGCAAAAGGGGCAGATATTTATATTACTGCGGATGTGAAATACCATGAGTTCTTTGATGCCGAACAGAAGCTGGTGATTGCCGATATCGGTCATTTTGAGAGTGAGCAGTATACAATTGATCTTTTGGCTGATGTTTTGAGGCAAAATTTCCCTAACTTTGCCGTCCTTAAAACCGGTGTTCTTACCAATCCTGTTCACTATTTTTAGCCTAGGCTATTTGAAGATGAGTGGATGTTGGGAAAAAGAAATATTCGGGCAAAAATAAATTATAAACTATATGGCTGCAGTAAAAGAATTTTCGATTGAAGAAAAATTAACTTCTTTGGTTCGCTTACAAAAAATTGATAGCAAGCTTGATGAAATTCAAATTCTCAAAGGTGAATTGCCGATGGAGGTTAAAGATCTTGAAGATGAGATTGAAGGCCTTCATGCTCGTCAAACTCGTGTAGAAGAAGAAATCAATGGAATTCAGGAATTTATTGAGCAAAAAAAAGAAGGAATAAAGGAAGCTCAAGCGTTGATAAAAAAGTACGAAAAGCAAAGTGAGAACGTTAAGAACAATCGTGAGTTTGAAGCAATCAACAAAGAAATAGAAATGCAGCAATTGGAAGAGAAGCTTTGCGAAAAGCATATCAAAGATGCTACAGAAGAAATAGCTGATAAAGCTCGCCAGTTAGAACTTGCTAAAAAAGCAGTCTCTACAAAAGAAACAAATCTAAGTGGAAAGAAGTCGGAGTTAGAGAAAATCATTAGCGAAACTGAAAAAGAAGAAAAGCATTATAACAAAGATGCTTCTGCAGCAAGAACACAAGCTGACGAACGTTTATTAATGAGTTATGATAGAATTCGTAAAAATTATCGCAACGGTCTTGCGGTGGTTCCTGTTGAAAGAGACAGTTGCGGAGGTTGCTTTCACGCTATTCCACCACAAAAACAAAGTGAAATTAAATTACGTAAAAAAATAACTGTTTGCGAAAACTGCGGACGAATCCTAGTTGATGCAGAGTTAAGTGACTCAGTAACGGTTAAATAGTCTATCTTTTTAAAATAATATTTTTAAAGCCTATTCTACTGAGTAGGCTTTTTTGATTTTGCACATTTTTGTAAATACTTAATATTGGCTTTAGGAATGTATCTTCCCAACTTTTCATTAATTTGCTAGTATTACCATGCTACAAAGACTTCACATACAGAATTATGCCATTATTGATGACTTGTCTATCAATTTTTCTGATCAGTTAAATATTATTACGGGCGAAACAGGAGCGGGAAAAAGTATTTTGATGGGGGCCCTTAACTTAATCCTTGGGCAAAGAGCAGATAGTAGTGTGTTATACAATAGCGATAAAAAATGTATTGTAGAAGGAGCCTTTCAAATCAAAAGCAACAAAGCGCTTCAATATTTTTTTACCACCAATGAACTTGATTTTGAAGCAGAGCTATTGGTCAGAAGAGAAATCTCTTCGAATGGAAAATCTAGAAGTTTTATAAACGACACTCCTGTAAATCTTTCTCAGGTAAAAGCATTGGGGATATTGTTGGTTGATCTTCATCAACAATTTGATACACTGGATATAAATTCAGAAAATTTTCAACGTGAAGTGCTCGATGCATTTGCCGATAATGGCCCTTTTCTTTTAGAACTCTCCTCTCAGTTTGATTCGTATATTAAGAATAAAAAACTATTGGATCAACTCATTCAGCAACAAAGCGTATCAAACAAAGAGTTGGATTACAATCAATTTTTATTTGACGAATTAGAAGAATTGTCTTTAAAAGACAATGAACTAGAACTGCTGGATGCAGAATTGAAAATATTAAACAACGCAGAAAATATTAAGCAACAACTCCATGCTGTAAATGTTGTTTTAAAAGAGAGCGATCAGCCCATTGTTCAGCAATTAAAAGTATTGCAACAAAAGCTAAAGGCGTTGGAGCAATATCATACTGACATAGAGCCTATCACCAAGCGATTGGCTAGTTCAACTATTGAATTACAAGACATATCCGATGAGCTTGAACAGTTGGAAAGCAAAGTGCATTTAGATGATCAAAGAGTGTTGATTATAAATGAAAGACTTTCTAGTGGATACAAATTATTAAAAAAGCATGGTGTTCAAGAAACAGGCCAATTAATTTCCCTTCATCAATCATTGCAGGAAAAATTGCAAAGCGTATTAAATGTTGCTTCTTCCATTGAGTCTCTTGAAAAGGAACAAACTAAACTATATGATGCTTGTTTGCAAACCGCTTCAAAAATTTCTTCCAATAGACAAGGGCAAATAAAATCTTTTGTTTCAAAAGTAAATCAATTGCTTGCTCAAGTGGGAATGCCCAATGCCGAAATTAAAGTTCAATTAACGCCTGCTCCATTAACTGCTGCAGGTATAGATGATATAGCATTTTTGTTTGATGCCAATAAAAGCAATCGCTTTGAGCCATTAAGCAAAGTGGCTAGTGGGGGAGAGCTTAGTAGATTGATGTTGAGCATTAAATCTTTGGTTGCCAAAAAACTTTCCTTGCCCACATTGATTTTTGATGAAATAGATACAGGGATCAGTGGAGAAGCGGCTAAGCAAGTAGGTATTATTATGAAATCACTTTCTACCGCACATCAATTAATTGCCATTACTCATCAACCTCAAATAGCAGCAATGGCTTATGCGCATTATTTTGTTTACAAAGAAGCAAAAGCCGAAAAAATTACAACAGCAGTTAAGCTACTGAATCATGAAGAGCGTATTGTTGCAATCGCAAAAATGCTTAGTGGCGAAAAGCCTACTGCTGCAGCTTTGGCAAATGCAAAAGAAATGATAGGACTTTGATCTTAAGGGCTTTGTTATGATACTTATCCTATTAAAGTGTGCTGTTTTTCAAACATATCAGTTATTTTTACAAATAATAACCAATTCATAAATAGTAACATTCAATTATTATGGGATACAACTTATTAAAAGGAAAAAAAGGAATCATTTTCGGGGCATTAGATGAAAAGTCCATTGCATGGATTACTGCTATTAAATGCCATGAAGAAGGTGCTCAAATAGTACTTACCAATGCGCCTGTTGCAATGCGTATGGGAGAAATCAATAAACTTGCTGCACAAATAAATGCACCAGTAATTCCTTGTGATGTAAGCAACGGGGAAGATGTGGAAAATTTGATTTCAAAATCGATGGAGCATTTTGGAGGGGGCTTTGATTTTATTTTACATTCTATTGGAATGAGTGTAAACGTTCGAAAAGGAAAGCACTATACTGAAATAGATTATCCTCATAATTTGAAAACATTTGAAATTTCTTCCATGAGTTTGCATAGAGTGTTGGCTACTTGTATGAAGAAAGAAGCCATCAATGATTGGGGAAGTGTAGTTGCGCTTTCATATATAGCAGCACAGCGTGTGTTTCCCGATTACAATGAAATGGCAGATGCCAAATCTTTATTAGAAAGTGTCGCACGTAGTTTCGGATATCATTATGGGGTTAAAAAGCATGTCAGAGTAAATACCATTTCTCAGTCGCCTACTCGTACTACTGCAGGTTCTGGTGTGAAGGGATTTGATGGGTTTATTAATTATGCAGAAAAAATGAGTCCACTTGGAAATGCATCAGCAGAAGATTGTGCAAATTATTGCGTGATGATGTTTAGCGACATGACTAGAATGGTAACGATGCAAAATTTATTTCATGATGGTGGATTCTCTTTTACAGGAGTGACGCAAGCGGTAATTGAACAAATGGAAAAATAATTTTCTCTTTAAGATAAGAAAAAGCCGTTCAATCATATTGAACGGCTTTTTACATATAATAGCTTTTGTATAGTATTAATACTCGTCTTCATTAAAGAAGAAATCTTCCTGGCTAGGATAGTCGGGCCAGATATCATCTAGTCCTTCATAAATTTCTCCTTCATCTTCTAATTCCTGAAGGTTTTCAATTACTTCAATTGGCGCACCACTGCGAATGCTGAAATCAATCAATTCATCCTTTGTGGCTGGCCATGGTGCATCTTCAAGATGCGAGGCTAATTCGAGTGTCCAAAACATTTATGAAAGGGTTTATTTTTGCAAATGTATAGGTTACTACGAAATAACCAAAAGTGTTTTTCGTCATATAGCGGATTAAAAGATTTATTTATTAACATTTAAACACAGAATTAGTTATTTTTAAGCAATGTTAACAGCTAAAAACATAGAAAAGAGATACGGAGGGATAGACGTGTTGAAGGGGGTGGATATTCAGATTCAAAAGGGAGAAATAGTGAGTATTGTGGGATCTTCTGGGGCGGGCAAAAGCACTTTGCTGCATATTCTTGGAACCTTGGATAAGCCAGATGCTGGAATAATTGAACTGAATGGCATTAGAACAGACAATCTATTTGGGAAGCAGCTTGCCGCTTTCAGGAATCAGCATATTGGGTTTATTTTTCAATTTCATCATCTTTTACCTGAATTTTCAGCTGTTGAAAATGTATGCATACCTGGTTGGATTGCAGGGAATAAAAGAAGTGTTACAACAAAAAAAGCGATTGCCTTATTGGAAACATTGGGTCTGGGACATCGATTAGACAATAAACCTAATCAGTTATCAGGGGGGGAACAGCAAAGGGTAGCAGTTGCAAGAGCATTAATTAATAACCCCTCGATTGTAATGGCGGATGAGCCTACGGGTAATCTTGATTCTTCCAATGCTAAAGAGTTGCATCAATTATTCATTGAACTAAGAAATAGCTTTCAACAAACTTTTTTAATTGTTACTCACAATGAAGAGCTTGCTCAAATGAGTGATAGGATTGTTCAGATGAAAGATGGAAGAATGATTGAGCAGTAACACTACAATCATTTGGGATGCTTAGCTATTTAATAAGTTTTTTATAACAGCAGCTACTTTTTCTGCATTAGGTAACATCGCTTGTTCAAGCGCCATATTCATGGGAACTGCAGGCAAATTCAATGCTCCTATTACTTCTACAGGGGCATCTAAAAATCTAAAACAGGCTTTTGAAATTCTTCCGGCCAATGCTTCTGAAAATGAGTTATTCTGTTGCTCTTCAGAAAGGATAATACACTTACCATGTTTTTGAACACGGCTAAAAATCAATTCTTCATCTAGTGGGAATAAAGTTCTGAGATCAATGACTTCAACTTTTCCTTCAAATAATTTTGCGGCTGCTTTTGCCCAGTATACTCCCATTCCATAGGTTATAATACAGCAGCTTTCTCCCTGATTGATTGCTTCATCTGTTGCATTTACTACAACAGAGCCTTTACCCAATGGAATAATATAATCGGCATCGGGTTCTATTGTTTTTGCATCTTCTGTTCCGGGCACTTTACTCCAATACAATCCTTTGTGTTCGAGCATGATGACAGGATTGGGATCTAAAAAAGCGGCTTTCATTAGGCCCTTCATATCGGCTGCATTAGAAGGATAAACGATTTTAATTCCTTTGATGGTAAGCAAGGTGCTTTCAACACTTCCGCTATGATAAGGCCCCCCGCCACCGTATGCACCGATAGGCACCCTGATAAGTGTTTGTACCGGGAATTTACCACAACTCAGATAACAGCTTTTTGAAATCTCTGTTACCAATTGATTGAAACCTGGATAAATATAATCAGCAAATTGAACTTCTACAATGGGCTTTGCGCCTACCGCACTCATGCCTACTGTAGAGCCAATAATATACGCTTCTTGAATGGCTGTATTGAAAACACGATGATCTCCAAATTGCTCTGCAAGTGTAGCTGCTTCTCTAAAAACACCTCCTAGTCTTCTGCCTACATCTTGACCGTAGAGAATTGCTTCAGGATTCTCTTCCATGATTTCTCTGATAGCAAACAATGCAGCATCCACCATTAATATTTTTTCTTTATTTGCAGAGGTTCTATTTCCTTTTTCTTCTATCACTGGAGTAGGCACAAATACATGGGTACTTACATTATCAGGATTGGGTTCTGCCGCATCTACTGCCTTTTTAAATTCTCTTTGTATGTTATCTTGCGCTGCTTTTTCTATTGTATTGAGTTCGGCTTCTGTAATACCTTTTTTTAATAAAAGCATTTTAAGAATTGG
This sequence comes from Chitinophagaceae bacterium, assembly GCA_947474815.1. GTDB lineage: Bacteria > Bacteroidota > Bacteroidia > Chitinophagales > Chitinophagaceae > Ferruginibacter. The sequence goes on from CANJJU010000035.1 coordinate 14,624, forward strand.
TCCGGGATCATTTTTATAAGAAGCTATTATTTCTTTTTCTTCTCTATAAAAATCTTTTCTTACTCCACTTGTATGATGTCCCAATAAGGGCACTCTTGCATGCACCAACCAGGGTTGTCTTTTGTCTCTCACTTTCCCAATAACATCTTTCATGGTGTCGAAGCACGCTGCAAAATCACTTCCGTCAATACTGATTCTATTGATGCCTTTAAATCCTTCAATGTATTCGTAAGCATTCGATGTTCTGGCTTCTTTAGATGTTACGCTAATTCCCCAATCATTATCCTGAACAAGAAAAATGATGGGCAATTGATGTAGTGCTGCAAATTGAAAAGCCTCACTTACTTCCCCCTCTGTAACAGAGGCGTCTCCAAGTGAACAAATCACTACCGGAGAGGTGTTGGCTATGGAGGGGTGTTTTATTTTCTCAAAGTATTGAATCCCTTGTGCTATACCGGTAGTAGGAATTACCTGCATGCCTGTAGCACTACTTTGATGAATAATTGTAGGCTTGTCTGTTCCTCTATAATTTGGGTGGTTATAATACTCTCTGCCACCTGTAAAAATATCATCGCCTTTAGCAAGTAATTGCAACATTAATTCGTAGGGAGAAAATCCTAAGCCAAGCATGATGCTTTCGTCTCTATAATAAGGGCTGATATAATCGCAGGGCAATAAGTTAAATGCCGTGGCTAGTTGAATGGCCTCATGTCCGCGAGAAGTACTGTGTACATATTTACAGATGCTTCTATTGGCTTCATACGTATCCGCCATTGCTTTGGCAGTGCACATATGCCGATAGGCATTTAGCAGTATGTTATTGGATGAAGCCATTGGTAAATTAGGAGTAAAAAAAATCCGGAAAGACTTATATGACTTTCCGGAAAATTATTTATTTCATTTTGAATCCCTCTAAAAATTTAGTGGTGAAGTTTCCTTTTCTGAAATCTTCATTTTGCATGAGTTGCAAATGGAATGGAATGGTTGTTTTAATGCCCTCGATTACATATTCGCTCAATGCTCTGTGCATGGTATCAATTGCTTCTTCACGTGTTTGTGCTACTGCAATTAATTTTGCAATCATGCTATCATAATAGGGAGGGATAACATAACCAGCATATACGTGGCTATCTACTCTTACTCCATGACCACCGGGAGTGTGCAACACGGTTATTTTTCCTGGGCTTGGTCTAAAATCATTGTAAGGATCTTCTGCATTGATACGGCATTCGATTGCATGCATTTGAGGAAAATATTCTTTCCCTACAATTTTTTCACCAGCAGCAATTTTGATTTGCTCTTTTATCAGATCGTAATTGATTACTTCTTCTGTTACGCAATGTTCTACTTGAATACGTGTATTCATTTCCATGAAATAGAAATTGCGATGTTTGTCAACCAAAAATTCAATGGTTCCTACACTTTCATAATTAATGGCTTGGGCTGCTTTAATGGCTGCCTGTCCCATGCGATGTCTTAAGTCATCCGTCATAAAGGGTGAAGGAGATTCTTCCACTAGCTTTTGATGACGACGTTGGATAGAGCAATCGCGCTCACTCAAATGACAAATATTGCCATATTGATCACCTGCAACTTGTATTTCTATATGACGAGGCTCTTCTACAAATTTTTCCATGTAGATGCCATCGTTTTTAAAAGAGGCAGCTGCTTCAGTTTTGGCATTTTCAAAAGCTTTTTCAATTTCTTTTTCTTCCCATACTACTCTCATTCCCTTACCACCACCACCTGCAGTGGCTTTTAAAATAACAGGGTATCCAATTTCTTTAGCTGACTTAATTGCGTGCGGCACATCTTGTAAAAGTCCTTCTACCCCAGGTACTACAGGTACGCCTGCTTTGATCATGGTTTCTTTTGCAGTAACCTTATCACCCATTGAATTAATCATTTCGGGAGTAGGGCCTATAAATTTTATTCCATGATCAGCACATATTTTAGCAAACTTGCTATTTTCTGCAAGAAAGCCATAGCCAGGATGTATGGCATCTGCATTCGTAATTTCTGCGGCAGCCATTATATGCGCCATGTTTAGATAGCTATCTGCACTAGCAGGCTTCCCAATACAAACCGCCTCGTCTGCAAATTTTACATGAAGGCTGTCTTTGTCAGCAGTAGAGTAAACGGCTATTGTTTTAATACCCATCTCTCTGCAAGTTCTTATGATGCGAAGTGCAATTTCGCCTCTATTTGCAATTAATATTTTTTTAAACATTACTTGGTTGTTGTTGGATAATAATTTTTCGAATTATCTAAATAACAGGCATCAATAATGGATGGCATATCATTCAAATTATTTCAGGAATTTCTTAACTAGGATCTACCAAAAATAAAGGCTGATCGTATTCTACCGGACTAGCATCATCTACCAGGATTTTTACAATCCTTCCTTTTACCTCACTTTCAATTTCGTTGAATAGTTTCATTGCCTCAATAATACAAACCACTTTTCCTGGAGTAATGTCATCGCCTACACTTGCAAACAATGGCTTGCCTGGGCCTGCCTGACGGTAAAAAGTTCCAATCATAGGGCTTTTAACAGTGATTAAATTATCTTCTTTTACAGCCTCTGCTTTAGGAGCTGCGGGAACCGCTGCCGCTGGAGCTGCTGCTGCTGCGCTAGGTTGTTGTGCAAATGATTGCGTAGAAGTTGCAACAATATTTTGTACAGGATCTTTCTTTTGTTTGATGGTGATTTTTCTGCCATCCTCTTCAATAGTAATTTCTCCTATAGAGGTTTTGTTGATAAGCTTTACAAGCTCCTGAATTTGTTTGATGTCCATTTTAATGAATTAAATGATTAATTGGATGTTTGAAACGGGCTGCTAAGATAGGGAATGATTATTCAATTAGAAATAATAAAAAGGACGTTTTTATCAAAAAAGGGCATAAAAATGCTCAAAATGAGGTAAAAAGGCTCAAAAAAACTCAAAAATGACACTTTTTTGACAAAATGAAAAAAGCCGGATATCATATCCGGCTTTAGTACTATTAATGATAATTTTATTCTTTTACTCTCTCTACGTATTCTCCTGTTTTGGTATTTACTCTAATTAATTCTCCTTCGTTTACAAATAAGGGAACATTCACCGTTGCCCCCGTTTCTACCGTTGCAGGCTTAAGTGTTCTTGTGGCGGTGTCGCCCTTCATACCTGGTTCGCTGTATGTAACGAGTAAAACAATTTTATCAGGCAACTCAACCCCCATTGGAAGGTCTGTTTCTCCATTAATCAATACGGAAACTTCCTGACCGTCTTTTAAAAAGGCAGGCGCATCTATCATGCTTTCAGCTACTGTAATTTGTTCGAAAGTCTCATTGTCCATAAAACTATACCCTGTATCATCCTTATAAAGGTATTGATATGCCTTTTTCTCCACTCTTACAGGGAAAATGGTTTCACCACTATTCCAGGTTATTTCTATGGTGCGGGCATTGTCAACCCCTTTTAGCTTTGCCCAAACCTTTGCTGCTGCACGGGCTGTTTTGTTTTGCCCAAATTCGATAACAGTGTAAAGGCTATTGTCTATTTTAAGAATCAGCCCAGAACGCATATCCGCTGTAGTTGCCATAATTATTCATTTATTGTAAGCAGCAAAAGTAGCAATACTATAGTTAAATCCGAAATAGTTGTTAATAAAAACAATTTTAAATGAATTGCTGTTTTTTAATACATATTTGTACATCTAAAACTTGTCACATTGAAACATCTATGCTTATCAATTGGCCTGGCCTTAATGAGTTATTTATCATTTAGCCAAAATACACCCCCTGCTAATGATAATAAAATAGCGGAACTTCCATCATTCAAAATCTTTACGGCGCCAGATAGTACTGAGTTTACAAAAGAAAGTTTGACAAAAAACAGGCGAACCATTTTTGTTGTTTTTAATCCAGACTGTAGTCATTGTCAACATTTCACCAGAAACCTAATGGATAGCATTGCTCTATTTAAAAAGACTCAAATTGTAATGGTTTCTTCAGTAGATTATTCCGATATTAAAAAATTCTATACCAATTATAAAATGGAGGATCATCCCTTTATGACGGTGGGTAGAGACGGGAGTTATTTTTTCGTTACCCATTTTGAAGTGAGGCGATTTCCTTCTGCGTATATATATAACAAGAAAGGAAAATATCTAAATAAAATTGCAGGAGACATTGATATAAGTGAATTGGCAAACAAAAAATAGGCAATCTTTTTCTGTAACCGCCCTCATAAAAATATTTTTGTCTTTTCTTTCTTCAACAAGGTTGTTTCAGATTAACTTTGCCGTGTTTATTTTTATTTAATAATAAAATCAAATTATATGAAAATCACCGTAATAGGCGCAGGAGCAGTAGGAGCCACTTGTGCAGACAATATTGCCCGTAGAGAATTGTGCGATGAATTGGTATTGCTCGACATTAAAGAAGGCGTTGCGGAAGGCAAGGCAATGGACTTGATGCAAACAGCACAATTGGAAGGATTTGATACTAAAATTGTTGGATGCACCAATGATTATGCTAAAACTGCTGGCAGTACGGTTGCAGTAGTTACTTCTGGAATTCCTCGTAAGCCAGGTATGACGCGTGAAGAATTAATTGGCATCAATGCAGGTATTGTGAAAACAGTTTCTCAAAATTTATTAAAATATTCTCCAGATATTATTATTGTTGTGATAAGCAATCCGATGGATACCATGACTTATCTCGCACTTCAGTCTAGTGGAATACCGAAGCATAGAATTATTGGAATGGGAGGCATGTTAGATAGTGCGCGTTTCCGTTATTATTTAAGTCAGGCAATGAAATGTTCTCCCAATGATTTGCAAGCTACTGTAGTAGGAGGTCATGGTGATACTACGATGATTCCATTAACAAGGTTGGCTACGTATTGTGGTACACCTGTATCCAATTATTTGGATGAAGCAACTTTAGCTAAGGTAGCTGCTGATACAATGGTTGGAGGGGCTACGTTAACAGGCTTACTAGGTACGTCAGCTTGGTATGCACCAGGTTCTGCTACTGCTACATTGGTTGAATCTATTATTAGAGATGAAAAGAAAATGATGCCTTGCTGTGTGTTGCTTGAAGGAGAATATGGGTTGAAAGATATCTGTATTGGAGTGCCCGTTATCATTGGAAAAAATGGATGGGAAAAGATTGTAGATATCAAATTGAATGAAACTGAAATGGCAGCTATGAATAAAAGTGCAGATGCCGTTAGAAGCATGAACAGCGTGTTGTCTACATTAAGTATTTAATATTTTATTAGTTATTTTATTTTGAAGAGAGGTCTTGTAAGGCCTCTCTTTTTTGATGAGCACAATCAGTTAGCAGCGCAATTGTATCATTTATTATTTTATAAAAATGAGTCATTTTCATTTCTGTAAAATCAATTGTCCATGGGTAAGTTATCTGTCTTTTTATTTATTTGTTTGATTGTCTTGAATCATTCGCATGCACAACAAATTCAAAATCCAACTATAAAAGCCGAATCTTATTATTTACAAAAAAGTCATTCGCAAAAAACGACTGCTTATGCATTGCTTGGTGGCGGAGCAATAGCAGCAGGAGTGGGATTTATATGGGCATCGGATGATGTAGAAGCAAACGGTATTTTTAATGCAGATTTTGGAGGGCAAATAGTATTGGTTTCAGTGGGAATGCTTGCGATGATTGGAAGTATTCCCTTGTT
>CANJJU010000036.1 GCA_947474815.1 Chitinophagaceae bacterium
ATAGATTGTGTGGATGAAATTTTAACAACGCCTGTCAACAGAACACATTTTATCAGCCAATACAATGGATACGTATTAATTAGATTGTTGCAAGTGCTAGGTGCATATGGATTTCGTGGACTATTTGAACGCAAGGCTCATTTCTTAAGCAGCATTCCCTTAGCATTGAAAAATCTACAATGGTTCCTCAATAATAAAAATGTAGGTATCAGCTGTGTCGAATTTGAAAGACTATTGTCCATCATTGTGTCAGAAAAAACAATTCATCAATTCGAAACAACCAAAGCCAACGCACAAACTCCTCTGGTAGTTAAAATAAATAGTTTCTCTTATTTAAAAAATGGATATCCAAAAAACGAAACCAACAATGGCGGTGGATTTGTTTTTGATTGCAGAGGAATATTAAATCCAGGAAGAGTAGAAGAATATAAAAAACAATCCGGACAAGACAAGCCCGTAAAAGACTTTTTAGAACAACAAACAAAAATGCCCAATTTCCTAAATAGCATTTTTGATATTGTAGATATTACTATCGAAGATTACATCAACAGAGGATTTGAAAGTGTAGAAATTAATTTTGGTTGCACTGGCGGTCAACATCGAAGCGTATATGCTGCAGAAGAACTCAATCGACATCTGAGAAATAAATTTTCAGTAAAAACAACGCTTTCTCATATTAACAAAGAAAACTGGGTAAAATGAAAGCAATGATTTTTGCCGCAGGATTGGGAACCAGATTCAAACCCTGGACCGACAAGCATCCGAAGGCGCTTGCTCTAATAAATAATAAGTCTTTGCTACAAAGAAATGTAGAATACTTGCAGCAATATCATATTACTGATGTAGTGGTAAATGTGCATCATTTTGCAGATCAGATTATAGCAGCTGTTGAAGAAAACAAAGGATGGGGAAGCAATATTATCATCAGCGATGAAAGAAATGAAGTACTTGAAACGGGAGGAGGTTTACTAAATGCCAAACAACTACTTCAATCAAACGAGCCTTTTATTACACTCAATGCAGACATCCTCACCAACCTTAACATCAATGACTTAATATCCTTTCATAAAAAAAATAATGCATTGATTTCTTTCGGTATTACCAACAGAAAATCTTCTCGCAGTTTTTTATTTGATGAAAGCAATCGGCTTTGTGGATGGGAAAACAGTAGTACAGGTGAAAAAAAGATAGCAATCAACAAAGAGCCACTTCATGCAATGGGTTATAGCTGTGTAGCCGTTTTTGAGCAAGCTGTTTTTACTCTTATTCCTCAGAAAGGAAAATTTTCTTTAACCGATACTTACTTAAGTTTAGCACCCAATCATTTAATTATGGGCTATGATCATAGTGGAGATCAATTTATTGATGTGGGCAAACCAGAAAGTGTAGCAGCAGCAGAAAAAATATTCGAATAGTATTTTAATTCGTCTCCGTAGGAGTTTCATAAGAAGGTTTCTTTTCTTCTTTCGGCTTGATGCCAAAATTATACCTGAGCGTAAGTCCAATTCTTCTGGTGTCATTCACACGTGTTCCAATAATGTTTTGATTGTTTTGATTGTATGTAAACGAGACCTGATTGGTATGTAATAAATCATTTATTGAAAGAATGATATTGGCTTTTTTACCAAGAACACTTTTATTGGCCGATACAAATACGCCGCCAAATGTATTTAATTCATAAAAATTTTGCAATGCTTTGGTACGCATAAATGCCTGCAAATTAAAGGTAAACGTACTGGTGGCCTTGTATTCATGAAAAGTAAAGAAAGTAAAACTTCCACGATTGTAATGAAAAGGCTGACCCTGATACAATCCTCTGTACTCATTGTAATTATACAAACCGCCCACATAGAAAAAATATTTTCCTCCGGGAGGAATTCCCATGATTAATCTTGAATAGAATTCTTTGTTTGTACCCAGATTATCATACGTGCGATACGCAATTTTAGTTATCTCATCCTGATATATCACATTGGTAAAAATATCTTTTGTTTGATTGATGCCCAGCGCTACAACAGGGATGTCGTTAAAAGTGACATTGAATTCATAATTGGTAGTAAACTGCGGCTTCAAGGCAGGATTACCTACATCAAATAAATACTGATCAACATATTTGGGATAAGGATTCAAGGTTTCATAATAAGGCCGCTTGATGCTTTTTCTAAAAATAACACTGGCCATTAATGATTGCCCATACATTTTAAAAAGCTTGTGTTTTAGAAAAACATAGGGAAACAAATCATTTCTCTTTATTGAAAAACTAGTGTCCTTAGGGAAAATTTGCGTGCCCGTTATATCTGTTGATTCAAATCTGATACCGGGTTTAATCGTAAATCCAGCAATCGTTTTGGTTAATTGTATATACGCTGAATTTATTTTTTCTTTATACCTATAATTATTTGTTTGAAACAAATCAATCGTTTTGATGTGGTTGCCTGTGTCAATTAAATAGTCCGACTGAATATCACTATTGCTCATAGCGGCTTTCACTCCAACTTCAATAGTGTACTTATTAGCCGTTTTTAAAACCAGATCAGATTGCAGAGATGCATTGTTTTTTTCATTGTTAGTAATCCCCTCTCCAGTTACAACTCGAACAGCAGGCAACAGATAATCATTTTGATACGCTTGGTTGTTATTGAATGTAAAACGAGAATATTCAATACTATTTGTCCATTCACTTCCCAATGAATCAATTTTATATTTTGTATTAATAACATTGGACCAATATGTAGAAGTGTTGTCATTAGAAACAGCAGATTGATTTTTTCCAAACAACAAACCAATTGATTCGTTGGATATGTCTACTCCATTGTTAGCTGTATTGCTATTTTTAGTGTTGGTCACACGCAAGTCGTATCCAATATTGAATCTTTTATTGAATGCATAATCTATTCCAGTAGATACATAATGTGTAAGCGTGGGGTATTTTGTAAAGGATTGTTGATGAATGATGACGCTGTCGATAGGAAACCTTCTATCAGATTGTAAGTCCTCGTAATTGGTACGATTGGTATATTGATAATTTATATAGCTATTTATTTTTTGACCATTTTTATTAAACGTACATCCTACAGTTTGAGTAGCATACACCCCTTGAAAGTAGGCCAGGTTAAGGCTTCCATTACTCCCTAGCTTTACTCCTTTTTTGAGTATTATATTTAAAATACCTCCACTGCTTGCCGCATCATATTTTGCAGAAGGGCTTCTAAGTATTTCTATTTTACTGACACTATTCGCTGGTAAACTTTTAAGCAAGGATGTTAGATCCGAACTACTCAATTTCATTTCTCTTCCATTGATAAAAACAGTGGCAGGATTGGTACTTGTTAAATAAACATTACCATCCTGATCGATAATAGTGCCGGGTGTTTTCTCCAATACTTCAAATGCATTGGTACTGCTGATAGTAAGTGCTGAAGCATCTACAATGGTTTTGTCATCCTCCTGAGTAATCAACGGCTTTTTTGAGACAATGGTAATGGCAGATAAATCAGCAGCGTTGTTTTTTAATGTAAGTACAATCTTTACAGAAGAATCCTTTACGTAAACTGTAGTTGATTTTTCTTGCTTACCTACAAAGGAAACAATCAGCTGATAGGCCGTTTGCTTGTTTACTGAGAAGGAAGTGCTATCTGATACAATTTTTTTTTCGAGTAGTATGCTATCGGGAAGGTGATAAATGGCAATGGTTGCGCCAGTGAACAGTTCGTTCTTTTCATTAACAGTTGAAACCCTCAACTGCAATTGCTGTGCAAACAAATTAACACACAGAAAAAAGCAACAGCCTGTTAAATAAATATATCTTTTCACTTACAATAGGAAAAATCAAAAAAGCAATGATGCCAATTTTGAAATTATTTTTTTTCGAACAATTCTTTTTTATCAACTTTTTTAACCTCATCTCCTTCCTTTAATGTTTTGCTTACAACATCATAAGGACCGGTTACAACTTCCTCTCCTTCTTTGAGGCCATCAATAATTTCAATGTAATTAATATCTTGTATGCCTGTTTTTACTTTAACTTTTTTTACTTTATACTCTTTGTCTACAACAAAAACAAGTACTTCTAAATCATCGATAGAAGTAGCAGGAGCTGTCGCGCTTTCATCCTCTTTTTTCTTGTCTAATTGTAATGCTTCGTTTTTATCACGAGTAGTAACTGCATTGATTGGAAGGCTAAGTACATTCACCTTTGTCTTTGTTTGAATATCAGCATTGGCACTCATTCCTGGCCTGAATGGAAAAGTTCCCTTACCTAATAAATCCGCATAACTTTCGGGCAGCAATCTAACAAACACTTTGTATTGAGTAACATCGGTAGAAGTAGTAGCTAATAAATTTTGAGAGGCCGCTCCATTATTACTGCTCGCTATTTGCGTAACAATGCCTTTGAATTTGCGATCGCTATAAGCATCAATCTCCACCAAAGCGCTATCACCTAGTTTCACTTTTGGAATATCACTTTCTCCTACATCTACACGCACTTCAATTTTATCCATATTGGCAATGCGTAAAATTTCTGTTCCTACATTGAAGCTATTGCCCGCAACTTTTTCTCCTTTTTTTACATTGAGTAAACTAACTACTCCATCCATCGGCGCAACAATAGAAGTTCTTCCCAAGTCTTTGTTTGCTCTGCTTAAATTTGCTTTTGCAGATTGTACAGTTGCAGTGTTGCCTTTGATTCCCTGACGAGCAGCATTGTAATTGGCTTTAGCGGTTTTAAGATTTGCTTCCGCAACATTGTACTCGCTTCTGCTGATCACCTTGTCATCAAATAATTTTTTCTGCATATCAAAATTGCGTTGCGACTGCTCAAGCTGTGCATCCAATGCATCTAAGCCCGCTTGTGAGTTGGCTACCTGAGCTTTGCTTTGATCGACTCCATAAGAAGCTTGCTCCCGCTGAATACTATATATATCTGCATAAATACGCGCAAGCAGTTGCCCTTTTTTAACGGTATCTCCTTCTTGCACATTTAATTCAGTAATTTCTCCGCTGATATCTGGACTTATCTTTACTTCCACCTCTGGGAAAATTTTGCCGCTGGCATTTACCACTTCAATGATTGTGCGCTTTTGAACTTTTTCAATGGTCACTTTTGTTCCTTCATCTTTACCAAACACTCCTAATTTAGCCATTCCTATAACTGCGACTGTCAATAGTATTGAGCCAATCAAAATCCATTTTGTTTTTTTAGTCATCTTATTAGTGTTTAGAATATTAGTGATGCAGCAATATTGAATCATTTACAAAGAAAGGCCAAGTCCCTTGTAAAACTCTAGCACTTTCATTTTAAAGACATAATCAAATTGATTGATGCTGTATTCAAGTTTTGCTCTCAATAAATTATTTTGGGTTGTAATTAAATCAAAAGTGCTTAATGCGCCAATAGCAAATCTTTTGGTGGCAAAGTCATATGCTTTGTCATTTGCATTCACCATTTTTTTAGAGGCGTTGAATTTTTCTTGTGCAATAACAGCTGCATCGTAAGCTTGGTAAATATCTTGTTTTAATTTTTGATTGTCTTGATCTTTTTGCAGCTGAACAGATTGTAAATTTATTTTACTTCTTTCATACGCGGCATGTGCATTTCCTCCATTAAAAAGCGGAATGCTTAGACTAAGTCCAACTGACTTTCTTAAATTATCTGAAAGTTGAGATCCAAATGTTGCAGGAGAAATATATCCAATGATTTCACCATTTGTATAGACGGGCGTTTGCACATCATAAAACAATCCAGCTCCTGCATCGGCTAGCAAACCAGTGGATGCGTATCCTGATAACACCTTATTGTAAATAGGCATTTTCTGAAACGATAAATAATTGGAAGCTATGTTTCCAAAAGCCGCAATGGTAGGATATCTATTGGCTTTAGCAGCAGACAAGCTTTTCTTTGCCGCTTTTAATTTATACTCATTACTTTGTTGTTGTGGCTGGTTAATGACTGCTTGTTCATAAACAAACCCTGGTTGAAGATCTGCGATGGTTTGAATAGGAATCGTTTCTACCGGAGGAGTTTCAATCTCGAGTGCATTATCGGCATCGATATTCATCAATGTTTTTAATGACAACAACGCTTGTGTAGCATTTCCTTTTGCAGTGATGTAATTGCTACTGTCTGCAGCCAATTGTGCTTCTAACTGAGTAGCATTGAGTTCTGGAAGGGCGCCCGCATCAACCATTTTGCGCGTAGTGCTTAATTGAACAGTAGTTTGTTGAACTTGAACAGCAGCAATGTTTTGTTGTTCTTTTGCCAACAATACTTGTAAATAAGCATTCGCCGTTGACAAGGCGACATCATTTGCAATTTTATTGACAGTTGCTTTTGATGCCATCATTTCCCATTCGTTCGCTGCAATCGTATTGCGCTTACTGAAAAAATTAAATATATCCGCACTAGACTGCAACTGAACCCCCGCAGATAAATAATTCTGTGTTACGCGGGTGAATGTAGTAGGATCCTGATTGCTACCGGTATTGTATGCACCATTTGCTCCTAGGTTAAAAGCAGGAATTTGCGACAATTGACTTTGCTTATACGTAATAACAGTAGTTTTAGCCTGTAATATGCTCTGCTTTACTGCAATATTGTGACTCATTGCATACGTTACACAGGTTTTAAGATCCCATTTTTCTTGAGCTGATACTTTTCCCAGACAAGCAAAAACTAAAAAAATAATAATAGCAATAGTTTGGCGCATAGTGCAAAAATAAACCATTCAAACTGATCAAAGCATAGTCAATTTTATAAACGGTAGATATTTAACTATTAAAAGCTAATTATCGAGAAATAGACCAAAATAACTAACCAATATTAGGCTACTAGATGATTTTATATAGAAAAGTAGCCATAGAATAAAAATGGCTCAACGCTACTGTTAACCGGCATTCGATTTCTTATACACACCCTTCGCATAACTTGTTTTGACATTCTTCCTGCTACCCTATATTTTTGAATCTGATTTGGTTTCCGATTGTCGGAATTAAAAGGGAAGTTCGGTGTAAGTCCGGCACTATCCCCGTAGCTGTAAGCTCTATTAATTGTTCATTCTACATGCCACTGTATTAAATGGGAAGGCGGTGAACAAAGAGTAAGTCAGAAGACCTGCCTAGTCAACAAACAATATTCAGCTTTCGGGTGAAAGGCTTGAAGATTGACAAATGATTTTTCATTTTTCAGTTTTCTATCTTTTTTTTATTTCCTGAAAGCAGTCATCAAAAAAATTCATTTAAAAATGAAAAGACATTTTTTTGTATTGACTGCTCTATTCATTAGCAGTTACACACAAGCTCAAAAAGACAGCTTAGCAAAAACATTGGACGAGGTAGTTGTTACCGCCAATAAGTATCCAAACAAAACTTCTCTTACTGGAAAAGTAATAACTGTAATCACTCGAGAACAAATTGAAAAAAGCGGAGGCAAAGATTTGGCACAGTTGCTAAATGAACAAAGTGGTGTGTATATCAATGGCGCGAGCAGCAATCCTGGAAAAGACAAGTCGCTTTTTGTGCGCGGCGCTAAAATAGATTACACACTCATTACCATCGATGGTGTTCCTACCTATGACGCATCTGGCATTGGAAGTAATTTTGATATCAGATTGTTTTCACTAGATAATATTGAGCGAATCGAAATTTTAAAAGGAAGTCAATCAACTTTATATGGCAGCGATGCAATTGCAGGCGTTATTAATATTATTACTCGGAAAGCGACCACAAAAAAAATAAAAAGTTTCGGGTCCTTGAGCTATGGAAGCTTCAACAGCACCCGCGTGAATGGTGGTTTTACAGGAACTGCACACAAAATAGATTACAATGTGAATTACAGTTATTTTAAAACGGATGGCATCAACGAAACAATAGATACCATCAAAAATAATCCTACTACACCTGATAAAGACGGATACAAACAAAAAAATCTTTACGCAGCCATTGGATGGAAGCCCAATAAAAATATAAGCATTCAACCTTACCTGCGTTATACCAGTATCAATGGTGCGATAGATCAAGAAGCATATATTGATGAACTAGATTATACTTTTACTTTAAAGAATATTCAGGCGGGAATCAAAAATAAATTTACCATTGGCAAAAGTATTTTAAATGTATTGTACAACTACAACAACATAGATAGAAGTTTTTTAGATGACTCTACAAAAAGTAGAAATGGTTGGTCGATCTATAGCTTAGGAAAATACAAGAGCAATGAACATTATGCAGAAGCCTATCTTTTTGTTCCTATCAACGAGTTACTAAAACTTACAGCAGGATTGGATTACAGACAATCTAATACGGATCAATCGTATAAATCGGTAGATATGTATGGGCCATATGATACTTATATGAACAAAGACACCGTAAAACAACATCAACTCGGCGCATATGCCGCATTGAATATAAATACCAAAGGTGGATTGAATATAGAAGCCGGTGGGAGATTCAATAACCATTCTGCTTACGGAAACAATATTAGTTTTAATGTGAATCCCTCTTATCTAATAAAAGATCAGTGGAAATTATATGCTAATTTTTCTTCCGGTTATAAAACACCTAGCTTATATCAATTGTATTCTGAATATGGAAACAATGCACTAACCCCTGAATCTGCTCTCAATATTGAAGGAGGATTACAATATCATACAACCAATGGAAAGCTTTCAAGCAGAATTACTTATTTCAATCGCAGCATCAAAGACATCATTGCGTTTTATTACAATGTGAATACAGATAAGTATTATTATATCAATCAAGACAAGCAAAATGACAATGGAGTGGAAATAGAAAGCGAATGGCATCCTAGTAATAAAACAACCATCAAAGTCTTTTACACTTATGTGGATGGAAAAGTTACCACTACTACTGGTGCAAAAGACACTTCTTATTTCAATTTAACTGCAAGGCCCAGAAATAGCATCGGAATAAATATTAGTCATCAGCTCAGCTCCAATATTTTTATCAGTATGAATTGTAATCTTGTAGGAAAAAGATGGATTAATTCATACGATTCATATTATAATGTAATACCTGTTTTATTAAAAAGATATCAACTGATTGATTTGTATGGAGAATATACCTTTAAGCAAAACCACCTCAAAGCCTTTCTAAATCTAATGAATGTAACGAATAGTAAATTCATTGAGACTTATGGTTACAATACAATGGGATTGAATGTTACAGCAGGTTTCAAGATCAGTCTTTAATAATAAGGCGGATTGTTGCTGATTGACTTTAATTGCTACATTGTATAGGGTTAGTATATTTGTAAAAAAAATCAATGTTTGAATTTGGAAATATTGCCATCAAAGAAGTACTCACCGTTACATTTACATTGTTTGCGGTAATTGATATGCTAGGCTCTGTGCCTGTATTGATTAGTTTGAAAGAAAAAATGGGTGGGCATATTAGAAGCACACAAGCAACTGTAGCCTCTGGCGCATTAATGATTCTCTTCCTTTTTTTGGGAAGAGAATTTTTATATGTTTTAGGATTGGATGTAAAATCATTTGCAGTAGCAGGTAGCATTGTGATTTTTATCATCGGATTAGAAATGGTATTGGGGGTAGAGTTTTTTAAATCAGACAGTAATCCTAAAAGCGGCAGTGTGGTACCCATTGCCTTTCCATTAATTGCAGGTTCTGGAACATTAACCACCATCATGTCGCTCAAAGCGAATTATCAAGACGTCAATATTTTAATAGGCATCACCATTAACCTCATCGTTATTTATCTTGTTTTAAAATCCTTGAGTTGGATTGAAAAAGTATTAGGGCCCAGTGGTCTTATTGTTGTTCGTAAATTTTTTGGAATAGTGCTCTTGGCTATTGCCGTAAAAATCTTTGGTACGAATATTCAAAATTTTGGAAAATAATTTTATAACAGGCCTCGTAGTACAATGGATAGTATGGGAGTTTCCGAAGCTCTAGATCCTAGTTCGATTCTAGGCGAGGCCACTTTTTAGTAAAGGTTGAAAAGGTTTAAGGGTTTCATTCGCTGCGCTAGTTTAAAGGTTGAGTTTCTGTTACAGATATCAACTCTCTGAGTAGTATAAATCAAAATTTTAATCGAAAAATATATAAATAAATCATTAAAAAATAGCCATCGCTCTCGATTACTGATAACCCTTCCATTTTTGTATCTTACAATCAATATTAAAATATCATGGAAAAATACATAGCATCAAGATTATCCAATGGAAATAAATTATTTCCGCCTACTATCACTATCGACGAGAATAAAGTGACTTTGAAACTCCCTGGTTTTTTTAGTGGAAATGAAAAGGCTATTCCATTTAGTCGTATTTCATCCGTGGATATAGATTGTCCTTTTATTGGATTTTCTACAATCACAATTGAAACAACTGGAGAAGGCAACATCAAAGCTCATGGCTTTACAAAAAATGAAGTGGTGGAAATGAAGGATTTGATTCTTAGTAAACTTGCTTAATATCATAAGGTATCAAGTATCTTCCAAATAACTACCATTCCCTCTGTGTCTCTTTTACAATAAGATAATAGATGTTCTCTTGTTAATGCAACATCTCCGTTGAACTGATTCAATATCATAGAGAGAAATGTATCGCTAGCCAATCCCCCGTTTCCTATTTCTAAATCATCATAAGAAAATGCTGGAGCCAAAGCAGGCAAAACAGATTTAATAGAAGCCGATTTGCCCATTGCAGGCGTATAATACCATGCATTTCTAAAAGGTATCAATAAGTCTACAAATCGCTCAATCAACCCATCAATCATTTCTTTTTCATCAGCAAACATTTTACCCAAATCACTTAATACGCCCATTTCAAAACCTGCATTGTAAGCTACAATACTTCCTGATGATCCAATATCTGTTTTTAATTGATTTATTAAAGCCAGACAAGGGTGTATTTCTTTTGAATTGCCGAAGGAGGTAGGGCTAGCTAAAAATTCTCTGTGCTGCAACTCAGCTCCTTCATTTTCTAAAATGTGTAAAGAATATTGAAAAGGCACTTGTTGAAAAGGCGATGTGCCATCTAAAATAGGAATGGCGGGAAACACAGTTTCAAAATCGAAAAAGTACAATGGATAGGTCCAGTTTTTTGTAAATTCTTTGATCGCGGCTTTGTCTATAAACGAAGCGTTGTTTTTAATACCCTCTACTTGTAGTTTTTGACGATGACTGAGTTCAAATTCTTCCGGAATAGAAGATAGTTCTAGTATGCCTTTGTTGTATAATTTCCAGTCTTTCCCTTTGGCATAAGACAAATTAAAAACAGAATTTTTAGGAATATGATTCCAGCAATGATGTATGTAATCACAGGTAAATGGCTTATTGCAATGCTTTCCAATTTCAATGATTGGTTCTTGTTGATGAACCAATATATTCTTTAATCGAACCAACTCTATTTCTACTTCAGGTTGTTTTTCAATTACTTGATCTGTAATATCATTTAGGGTAAAAAGTTCTTTAGGATCAATTGGCCCCTTTTTTATATAATCAGCATTAACATGCATTAAAAAAAATCTATCGGGCACAAATCCGGATTTAGACATTACCCAATATTGAAGAGAGGCATCGGTGATATGATATTCCTTTACTTCAGTACTGCTCTTTACTTCAATTGCCCAGCGTTCGCCATTTTGATGATGCAGTATATCAAGGGCTGCCAACACATCATTCTCAGAAAAAGCAGCTTCATAAATTGTATTTACTCCCGTAGCAATCCAGTTTTTTGTATCAGAGATAGCTTTTGAGAAATCATAGTAATTTTCGGGAGAGGCATCTTTGCCATTAGGAAATCTTTGTTGCGCTAATTGGCCTATCAGATTACCGATGTTAAAGACATTTTTTTGTTCCTCTGTTAAAGCGGGTTTAAGGTCTTTTCTATATACATCAAAAAATAACTTCTTTTCGCATTGCATTCCAGAAACGAAACGGGATTTGGATATTGTGGAAGACATAACTATTTATATAAATTGGAGTATGACAAATAATAATTTAAAATTAAGGCTTCTAGGGGGAACAATTCTTTGTAAAAACATAAATTTATACACCAATAAAACTATAGACGTAAGTTTATCGAACTTTAAATCAAATCAGGTTCAATTCTCTAAAAAATTTAATTTCATAAAATTTAATTACTAAATTGCTAAAAAAATATGTCAACAATTATCAAAATGGAAGTTTTCCAAGAGCAAGGAAATGAAACATTGCTTGAGATTAGCGAAAAAATTACGAATCCAACATTAGCCGAAGCTAAACAAGTGGATAAGGATACCTATACAGAACTAATGAGCAACAAAGATTTCTTGGCGAAAAGTCTTGCAAATATCAAAAAGCACGACAATGATGAATTGTTAATTGTTTCTAATGCTGCATATAATTTCCTAAGAATTACGCATATCAATAATTTGGATATTAGTTCTTTTGTAAAGAAAGTAAAAGAAGATGATTTTGGATCTGTTGACTTAGCCGGCTTCAACAGTTTTCACGATACAGATGTTTCGGACTATGAATCTTGTTGTGATTGTGTTGATACATTTGGTCAAGACAATTTAACTAGTATAGAATTTTTATTAGGATAATTTTTATTAAGAAAAATAATTGCTCTTCGATGGATAAACATATTACAGATATTGATGGTAATAAATATAATACCATTCAAATCGGCAATCAACTATGGATGTCCGAAAATCTACGTGTCACCCGCTTTAAAGATGGACAATTAATCCCCGTTATAGAAGATGATCAAGAGTGGGATAAGGCAGGGGTGGAAAAGTCTCCTGCAGTTTGCGTATTCCAAAATAAGCCTGCCAATGGTAAAATATATGGGTCCTTATATAACTGGCCTACAGTAATTGATGCAAGAGGACTCGCTCCTGAGGGTTGGCACATTCCTTCTGAAAGCGAATGGAAAGAACTTGAAAAGTTTTTAGGAAACAGAGATGCCGGTACAAAATTAAAATTCACAGATGGCTGGTATCGTAAAAAGAATGGAACCAATGAAAGTGGATTTAATGGATTACCAGGTGGTGAAAGGAGTTGGAACGGATGTTGTGATAGCGACGATTTAAAAAGATTTGCTACTTGGTATTCTTCTGATATTGATAAAATAGCCGGGGTAACATTAAAATGGGATGAGCGATTTCTTATTTACTCCTCTATGACTGCAGGCGGAATGGGTCATTATATAAGATGTGTGAAAAATAAATAATGAAAGAATAGTTGTTTCCAGCTAAACTATATTATAGTCTTTTCTCTAATAAAGTTCATTAGAAGTTCGGCCATTTTTTTAGTTGCTCTATTTTCGATTCTGTCTTCTTGCCCAACGTTGTAATTATTAAATATTTGAGTTAATGTTCCCCTAGCAGCTCCGGAAATATGCGGAGATGAAATAATATTAATTTTATTTCCCCCATTCCAATTGTAATGCTGAAAATCAGCCTTGCCGGTTTTAGTGTTAGTTTCCCAATTATCAGCTTTTTGTTTGGCTTGTTGATTTAACTGATTGTCCATTAACAGTATCTTATCCCTTGCATCGTTACCCAACGTTAGTATGATGTCTGGTTTAACGATTTCAATTTCATTAGCAAAAATGATAGAGTGAAGATCAGCAATCTCCTTTGCATTTCCTTTTTTTAATCTATCTGTATACCCTGGTATAGTATTGCTTATAATAAATGGAACTAGGTTTCCTTTTTTATCAATGAGCTCAGTATTATACTTTTTATCAGCTATTAACCTGAAAAAGACTTTATAGATATCGGTAACATAGAGATTATATTCAGTTGACAACATTTCTAAAAAAGGGCCATTCCCCTTCAAAGAGTCCTTTATTTCCCTATTCAACTCAATCAAATCAAATGGAACGCCAAAAGCAACATCAGTATTGGATTTTTTAAAATCATCTGGTGGAGGAGGCAACGGATCCATTGCACAAACCATCATTGTTTTTTTTATTGGATTGTTGGAAGCAAAATAGGATGGAAGATCTATTCCAATAGTAGTGATGAAATCCTTTTGAGGACACAAAGACTTTTTATAAGGGCTATTAAAATAATTTTTAATGGGATCTTTAAATTCCTCAATATTTGCAAAAGCCGTATCTGGATATTTGTTTTCTATGGCCTTGTTATAATATTTAAAAAAATGATCATACACATGGGCAAGCCCCTTCCCATCGGGATGTATTAAGTATTCTTCTAGAAGACTGATAATTTGATCGTGCTTTTCGTGACGGGTTAATTGCATATATAAAATATAAAAAAGCTATTGAAAACAATAGCTTATAATAAAAAAGATCTAATAAGATTAATAACTACATTTTTTTAACATCCCACGACTGAGAAACAAAGTCCGAGCCACTTGAAGTGACATTTCTTCCTTCTTTCTTAAGCAACTTGACTAGGTCAACAGTGCTTGGTTGCGCCTGAATGGTTTCTATAATAAACACTTCTCCTTTTTTAACAACACCGCCCCAATTGTTTCCTTTTGCAGTAATCATGAATTTGTTTGCCATATTATCGTTTTTATTTTTAAAATATAAAATTATTCTATTTATATAAAATTACAAATCAAATATATCCATATCTAGTATTTCCTGTGATATTTTTAAATAATCATGAATATATCCATCGTATTGTTCTAGGTCATCTCTATTTGAGGGGTTTTCATCTACATTAAACTCCTCTTTATCAATTCTTAAAATATAGGCAAGCATATTATCTACCGCATCTTGTCCCACATTGGCATCACCATTAAACTCTTCTAACTCATGGGCTCTAATATCGAAAACACTCCATAAGCAGGTGGCAAGCTCTTCATTGTTTACATGACCTAAAGTAATTTTTTGAAGGGAGATCCATAAATAGGTGGTTGCAGCATTTCTACATTCTACATAATGATCATTCTCTTCAGAAAAATCACTTAGTTTATATTTCATATCATTCACTACCGTTTCAATAAAAGAGGCTTCTTTTCCATCTTTGCCTTTTGACCACTTATAATCACTTGGACTTTCCCATTGGCTAGCATTGTCTTTTTCATTATGAAAACACAATTCGAATCTTTCTTGAGGCTTAAAATTTAAATCGTCGTCCTCCACTAAAAATCCGGAATAAAATTCTTCTAGAGACTCATCATTAGCTGCATAATATACATTTTGTGCTTTATAATAAACAGAAAGCGTGAGCCAATAGTAATGTGGGTGATGATTAATGAATTCTGTAAATTCTTGCACAAATGCATCTCTTTGTTCTATACTTCTAGAAGTAAATATTCTTTCAACTTCTTCATCTAGTTTACTTGCATCAGTATGAATATCAAAATTAAATTCCATGGAAGGACCCTCTTTTTTTGCACTATTATTATCGGTTGTCCACTTACCTCTCATTGTACCCGGTGCTAATCCGTTTTTCCATTTAGCCACAAACCCATTTTCAGAAAAACTAAACTGTATTAATCCATCGCGATTAAGGGAATCACTATGAAATGTAGCGTCTAAAATTTCTCCGTTGAATTTACCTTTAATGGTTCCTTGATCATCATACACAGAATAAGTGGCTTCTACCAAGCTATTCTTTCCTTCTGTAAAGGTGATTTTTCCTTTTCCTTTTGAGTAGATGTACTCGGTATTGTATTGTATGCTCATTTTTTAAAAATTGATAAATAATTATAAAATAGACTATTTCTTTTTTTCCGACAACTCATTAAAACGAATCTTGATTTCTTGCTTTACTGATTCTGTAAATTCAGCCAAGGAGTTTATCAACAGGTTTTTTCCGGCGTATTCAAACATAACCGAATTTTTCTTAAGTCTAATAAAAATAATCGTTCTAGATCTTGAATTTGGATATTTACAAGAGACGGTTAAAAAATTAGGTGTGTAATTAAACTGAATGAGTCCCTTGTATTCCTTTTCAAAATAATCATGTACTTCTTTTATTGTAGGAATAAAATCAACAATGCTTTTGTTGCTTTTTAGCATTTGTTCAAATCCATGCCATCCTTCATACCTAACCTTTTCTCCTTTTTTAAGTTGCTTGGGGGTTGCATCTAGGTTTACATTGGTGACTGCACTCAATCCAAGTATTTTATTGATTTCTTCTCCAAAATCAAGATTACCTGGGATTACTTCGCTTATGAAGTTTAATAATATAGAAATTTGAAATGCCCTAGAGGACAAATATGGATCCTTTTGGCAGATACGATATAAAACAGTCTCCCACTCTTCATCAAACTCAGTAGTATCTTTTAAAACCAAGGTTTGCATCTCTCCAATTTCAGGCAATTGCATTTTACGTGCTGTTTTATCATTCCAGCTTTTATAATTTGGCTCTTCTATCAATGCCTGATAAACTTTTGGATAAGCTATTTGAATACACACCAACCCAAAATTTACTATCAATTCATACTCTTCTTTCTTGTTGTTGTTTTTTAAGCCCCCGATAATATTGAGTAACGACAATGTATTAACCAATCTTTTTAAAGACCTGGGATTGGTACCAACAGATAACATTGCAAAATCAGTTAGTTTGTCTTTTGAAGATTCATTTTCATAAAATGCTTGATCAATATATCCTATATGCTTTAATGAATCCAGCAAAAAGAGATTTACATCATACATAGCTACAGGCATTGAAAAAGGCAGCTGTATTATTTTATCAAAAAATGAACGAAACTCTCTTTCGTTTTTATCAGTGAGCGGACCAAACTTTGGCACAAGCCCTTTAACTACCACTTCGTAATCAATCGCTAAAATAAAAATGCAATTTTCAACCTCAAAGATATTTTTGATTAATTCAAGGATTTCTACAGCAACAGGCGGGTCAATTCTATCTAAGTCATCAATAAAAAATATAAATCCTCTATTATTATTTCCTTGTTTTTTATCTAACTCTAAACATTTTTGAATAGCCTCTTGAAGTGCATTTTTAAAATTTAATAAGTCTGCAGCTTCTTGTGATTCTTTTTCTAAAATAGCATCAACAATATCTCCTTCTACATCAATATGTGACAATGCGGCCTTGGCACCTGCTTTAGCAATCTTACCCAATAATCCAGAAACTTTTCCCAGTATTGCTTTTGACTGAGATTCATGTTTGCGCTTAATAATTTTTGAAATCTCGTTAGTTAACCCACTAATAATTGACATCAAGCACTCCGACCTTGTCTTCATCAATGAATATTGCCAGGTATTGAGCCAGATGCCATAATAAGGAAGCTGTGCATCCAACGTTTCATCTAATCCTGTTTCACACAGCTGGTGCTTAATTTGATTAATCATGGAAGTCTTTCCACTTCCCCATTCTCCCTGAATAGCAATGGTAGTAGGCATATTGCAGTTATCAATAAACTGAATAAGCGCATGCATATAATCATCTACTCCTAATAAATCGGGGGCTCCCGCTTTCCGGGGATTGTCAATAATATTGGACTTGGTCATTTTTTAGAATTGGCGGTAATGTAAGTAGTGAATATTGAAATTTTTAGAAACCATATACCTTATGAAAAAAGATTCTCTACACTAAAGACCGTGTTTGTAAAATATTCTTCTATTGTATCGTCTACTTCATTCTCTTCTACTTTAAAAATAGCGGCAGCAACGGATTTTGATTTTTCATTTTGATTAAAATGAGCATCATAAATAGGGGTTAAATCAATTTGATTTATTTTAGTAACCCAAAGCTGAGGACACTTATCAAATACCAAAGAGAATTCACTTGCTGCTTTTTTAGCTGCATTCAAAAAGCTTTCATTTTCAAATAGTCCATCGTAAGACATTATAGAAATCAACTTTTCGTAGTTAATATCTTTTTTGTTGTCTAATTTAATCAGCGTATCGGCTTTTATTGAAAAATGGCCAATTTCAACATCATCGTCACTGTATCGTAAATAAATTTCTAAGTCGGTGATTAATTCATTACTCATAATAGAATTATATAATTTAAAATAAAAAAATAAAATTAGGTTAATTGTAGCATTAAACCTTTGGATGAAATAGAAAATTTATAGCTATTAATTATTGATAAATCCTATCAATGGCATTTTTATATTTTTCCATAATCACTTTTCTTTTCATGCTCAACTTAGGCGTCATTTCGCCTGTTTCGATGCTCCATTCATTGGGCAGTAATTCGAATTTTTTGATTTGCTCTACGTGGTTGAAGAATGTATTAAAAGATTCAATGAGTTCTTTATACAATGCTAATACTTTGGGATTGTTCACCACATCTTCATTGGTGGTAAAAGGAATTTGTTTTAATCGCATCCACTCTTTTAAATTAGGAATAGACGGCACAATCAGAGCGCCTACAAATTTCTGATCCGCCCCCACTACCATCACCTGCTCTACAAAAGGAGATTCTTTCAGTTTGTTTTCAATGGCTTGCGGAGCCACATATTTTCCGCCACTTGTTTTAAACAATTCTTTTTTACGATCAGTAATTTTCAAGTATTTGCCGTCTTCAAAAACACCAATATCTCCTGTATGCAACCAGCCATCAATGATGGTTTCGGCAGTAAGGTCGGGCCTTTTATAATAGCCCATCATCACACTGGGGCCTTTTACACAAATTTCTCCATCTTCTTGCAACTTCACTTCTTGCCCATCAATCACCAGTCCAACAGTTCCGAATTTTGTACCGCCTTTTTTGCGACAGTTTACACTAATCACCGGGCTATTTTCAGTAGGACCATACCCTTCATAGATAGGAATTCTTGCTGCAGTAAAAATTCTAATCAACCTTGGCTGACATGCAGCACCGCCTGTTATAATACATTCAATATTATTACCCAACCCCTCTCTCCACTTACTAAAAATAAGTTTATTGGCTATAGACAATTGAATATTGTATAAAAATCCTTTGCTCTTTATATTGTCATATTGTTCAGCCAATGATACCGCCCAGAAAAATAATTTCTTTTTGATGCCGGTTAGTTCTGCGCCCTTCAACATAATTTTCTCATATACCTTTTCGAGCAAACGAGGAACCGTTGTAAACAAATTGGGCTTTACTTCTTTTAAATTATCGCCAATGGTATCAAGTGTTTCAGCATAATAAATAGAGATGCCGGTGGAGATATAAATGTAAGAAGCAACTTTTTCAAAAATATGATTCAATGGAAGAAAACTCAATGCCCTTCCTGTTCTATTCACTGGAAAAGGAAAACTTTTGGTAGCATTCATTACATTACTCACCAAATTACGATGGCTTAGCATAACGCCTTTAGGCGTTCCCGTTGTTCCCGATGTGTAAATGATGGTAGCGCATTGAGTAGCTAAAATAGATTCTTTGATTGTCTTTACTTTTTCAATGCTACTAGATAAATTTTTATTTATCAACTCCTTCCAATAATCAACCTTAGGCAATTGATCAAAACTATAAATATTAATCAATGAAGGGATTTTATGTTTAATGCTATTTATTTTTTCTAAAATATCCTCTCCGCTAACAAATACATACTTAATAGCAGCATCATTAAAAATAAATTCAATTTCATTTACATTGGTAGTAGGATAAATAGGACAAAGTATTACTCCTATTTGCTGACAAGCCAAATCTAGCATCAACCATTCTGGCCTATTGCGTGAGATGATAGCAACTTTATCTTGCTGTTCAACCGATGCTTCTTTACCACCAATTCCCAAATCGAGTAATGCAGCACTTAACTGTAGTACAATTTCTTCTACACGCTGAGTGCTGTAAGTAACCCATTTGCCCTCTTCTTTGGCAGCCAACATGTCTTGTTTAGGAAACCGTTGTAACTGGTCGTAGAGGAAATCAAATATTCTAGATTGCTCATTCATTTTAAAGAAATTTGTATGTCAAGAAAGAGTCTCTAAGTTAAATAAAAAAGCCATCTTTTACGTAAGATGGCTAATAATAAAATAAGAAAAATTATTAATGATAATATTGACCCGAAGGCATTTTAAATAGATGGTTTTTATGGTATTTTACAAAGTTATCATAAGCAGCGGTATGATTTTGAACCCAATTTTGAAAATTGACAAGATTTTCAGCCGCACCAAACAGCCACTGATTATAAGCCTCGAAAAGACCTTCCTGTAAAAGTTGCTGGTGATACGTGAACAATTGAAAGGCTATGCTATCTGTTTGAGCATGGTTCCAATCGAGTAAAAACCTAGTTCTAATCATAATCAAAGAAGACGTAGTTATACCCAAAGAGGAAAGATCTCTTTGTTTATACATATTCGTCAAGAATTTTTTAACGAACGCATTGCTATCTTTTGAAAGCTGGTTTTCCGAAAATTCAC
>CANJJU010000037.1 GCA_947474815.1 Chitinophagaceae bacterium
ACAATGAAGCTTTAAAATTCCTCTAAGACTATTTAAACTCTTGGAGTTACTATCTAATATTATAGCTTTAATCATTGATAAGGGTTAACAAAATTCAATATTATTGATTTAATAAATCCCTTCCGTATAATATTGAATCCCCTATTATTTCGTGTAGTCATATTAGTCAAAAACTAATACCTTAGAAATAGGCAAGATTTAAAAAAGTACGGATTAAAACAGGGTTAAATTATTCTCCAATTTAATGCCAATAAGTAAGTAAGTCTTATTAAAACTAATAATCGTGTAGTGTTTAAACTTATTCGTGTAATTTTATGGATAATTGAGTACATATACCCATTAATTACACTTTATAGGGTATTCTAATAAAAACAAGTGTTTACTTTGGTATTCATCTCATTGTGGCCAAACAACCGTGATAAAGATTTGATTACTTATAATAATAATGAGATAATTAGTATTATTTTGCCAGTATAATTTTACACAATGAAATACATTAATCTAAAGGCATTATTTCCCCATTTTGTTGCCATTGCTATTTTCCTGATTGTTACAGTCATTTTTTGCAAGCCAGCACTTGAATCAGATACCATTCTTAAACAAAGCGATGTTGCCGGATGGCAAGGCATGAGTCATCAAGCTTTAGATTACAAAGAAAAGCATGGCCATTTACCTCTATGGGTTTCAAATATGTTTAGTGGAATGCCGGGTTACCAGATTGCAATGGAAGGGAATTGGTCACCGCTTGCTATTATTAATAGTGCCCTGCAACTTTGGCTGCCACAACCTTTGAATTTCTTCTTTTTAGCTTGTATCTGTTTTTATATATTGTGTCTATGCTTACGAATCAAACCATACGCATCCATCATAGGTGCGCTGGGATTTGCTTATTGTAGCTTCTCTCCCATTATCATCACTGCAGGTCACAAT
Source organism: Chitinophagaceae bacterium (assembly GCA_947474815.1). Classification (GTDB taxonomy): domain Bacteria; phylum Bacteroidota; class Bacteroidia; order Chitinophagales; family Chitinophagaceae; genus Ferruginibacter. Next base: position 931 of record CANJJU010000037.1, read on the forward strand.
ACTCAAATGCTTGCCTTGGCTTATGCTCCGGCAGTAATAGGAGCTGTGATACTTGTGTTTGATAAAAAATACATCGCCGGCTTTACATTAAGCACTCTCTTTATAGCCCTTCAAATTGGACAAGCGCATCAGCAAATAAGTTATTATCTTTTTTTAATACTGATAGCTATGAGTATTTCTTATGCTATTTATTTTATAAAAAACAAACAATACACTCATTTACTCAAAAGTGGTGGTTTGTTAATCATTGCGGGCATTATTGGCATTGGAGCGAATGCGTTGGTATTGATGACCACCTTCGATTACAGCAAGGAATCTAAGCGTGGTGGCCAATTAATAATGGATGAAAAAATAAACACTAAAGATGTAGTAAAAGACGGCAAAACTCAAGGCCTTACAAAAGATTACGCATTTATGTGGAGTTATGGAAAAGAGGAAACATGGAGTTTGTTGTTTCCTGGCGTAATGGGCTATGGTTCGCATCAGGCAGAAAGGGATGGTGAGGGTTATATTTTCCCTAGTATAGATGAAAAAGGACATCTCGTAAAATACGTAACCGATAATCTGCCTCAAGTACCAGCTGACCAGATTGTAAATCAAATGCAGGGCACCTTGTATTGGGGCAATCAACCCTTTACCAATGGACCTATTTATCTAGGGGCTATTATTTGTTTTCTATTCATTTTTGGAATGTTTTATTTAGAGGGCAAGCACAAATGGTGGATACTTGCTGCGGCTGTTTTTGGAATCTTATTATCCTGGGGCGAGAATCTTCCCAGTTTAAATTATTGGATGTTTGACCACTTCCCTATGTATAATAAATTCAGAGTGCCTACAATGGCATTGGTAATTCCTCAAATAATCTTTCCTATTATTGCCGTGCTGGTGATAGATAAATTGATAAAAAATGAAGATGCACTAGGATGGGATAAATTTAAAAAAGCCTCTATCACTACCTTAGGAGTTTTTGCATTGATTACACTATTTTATATAAGCAGTGATTTTGCTAAGGAAAATAAAGAAAGAACCATTGCTTTCAATACTATTATCAAGAATAAAAGTGGCGATATCAATGCTCAATTAAGCGAATTAAACAATAAATACAAACCCGCTGTTGACAACCAGATTTACGAAGGAATGACAGCAAACTTAAGCCAGGCAGCAGGTGCCGATGCTTCTGCATCAGCCAGAGAATTTGTAAGTGCATTGAGGCAAGACAGAGCAGCATTGCTACTTTCGGATATTATTCGCTCGTTGATTTTGATAATGGTTTGCGGTGCATTGATAGCGCTTTATTTAAAAAAGAAAGTCAATATGTTGATCATGCTAGTGGGCGTTACGTTGTTGTCTACCATTGATCTGCTTCAATTTGGATCAAAATATTTAAACAATTACAGTTTCGATAATAAAGATTCTTATGAAGCAAATGAATTCCCTCTTTCAAATGCAGACAATCAAATTTTACAAGACAAGGATCCAAACTTCAGGGTATTCAACACCGCTAGTTTGGAAGAATCCAAAACATCGTATTACCACAAATCAATCGGTGGATATCACCCAGCAAAAATGGGCATTTACGATGACCTAATGACTTACCAACTTTCAGGTTCTCCTAATATTGCTGTATTGAATATGCTCAACACAAAATATGTTATTCAGCCGCAAGGCAATGACAAAGTTGCATCCATTAACCCTGGAGCTTTAGGAAATACTTGGTTTATAAAAAATGTATCTTTTGTGAGAGGCCCTATTCAAGAAATGAAAGCCTTGAATGCTTTTAACCCAAAAGATACAGCCTTTGTAGACGAATCGTTTAAGGATAATATTGGCTCCTATTCGCCTGCAGACAGCAGTTCAAGCATTCGCATGACTTCATTTGACAACGACACCATCAATTATAAAACGCATAGCAATGCAAATCACATCGCTGTATTTAGCGAGATTTATTACAAAGACTGGAATGCCTATATTGATGGCAAGCCTGCTAAACATTTCAAAGCAAATTATGTATTGAGAGCGATGAATGTCCCCGCAGGTGACCACGAAATACAGTTCCGTTTTGAACCTGCCTCATTTTATTCAGGAAGAACCATTAGCGATATCTGCAATTGGATAGTAACATTACTCCTAATCGCATATCTGGTTAAAGAAATCATCAATAATAAAGGAAAGCATACCGCTTGAGTAAGAAAATAAACATAGTAGCACTGGTACCCTACAGGATTTATCCTGCAAAAATGGGTGGACAAAAAGGCATTGCGCTTTTTTACGAATACTTATCTAAAATTATTCCTGTATCGATCATTTCTACAAAAGAAAATGTCAACACAAGTACTGCGGTTAAAGAATATATACCCTTATTGTGTCCGTCAAAATTCAGGTACATCAATCCATTACTTTTTTTTTCAATTAAAAGAAAAATTAAGCAGCACCATTATTCACACTTAATATTAGAACATCCTTATTTTGGTTGGCTAGGACTTTTGCTAAAGAAATTCACCTCTATTTCATTAGTCATTCACTCGCACAACATCGAATCCCTCCGATTCAAGAGTACAGGAAAATGGTGGTGGCGAATTTTATGGGCCTATGAAAAAAGAGTACATCAATGTGCAAACATCAATTTTTTTATCACGGAAGAAGATAAATTATTTGCACTCAACCATTTTAAATTAAAAGCGAATGCCTGTCATACCATTACATATGGTTTTGAATTACATGAATCTCCTTCTTCAGAAGAAAAGCAAATAGCTAGAAAAAAGCTACTAGCTCAATATCAATTGCCGGCTGAAAATAAATTACTTCTTTTCAATGGAACCTTAGATTACAAGCCCAATCTTGATGCACTCAATACAATCATTAACAGCATCAATCCGTTGCTTCTTGCTGAAAAAGAATTTCGTTACACTATCCTCATTTGTGGGAAGAGCCTACCTAGCCATTACAAGAACTTGAAAGAATATAACTCCCAAAATATTATCTATGCAGGGTTTGTGGAGGATATTAATCTATACTTTAAAGGTGTTGACATTTTCTTGAACCCTGTAATAGATGGCGGCGGAATTAAAACAAAACTAGTAGAAGCTCTGGGGCATAATCTTGATTGCATAAGTACCATCAATGGTGCTATTGGAGTACCTGCCGACATAACAAATGGCAAGTTGACTATTATCCAAGACAATAATTGGAAATTATTTTCACAATCCATCATCCAAAATAACTCTACAGAACAAAACATCAATGATGATTTCTTTACTCATTTCTACTGGGGAAACATTGCACAAAAAGCCGCCAGCCACCTTAGTAAATAATTAATACTTTAATTGGATGCCCTAGGAGTAAGTTTCAACACTTGCTCAAAAAATAATTTCGTTTCGCGTTCTACAGATGCAACATCTTTTGATTTGATGGGAGAAGCAATCACATGATCTCCTGTATTAGGCAAAGGAATGGCTCTTTTATTTTGCAAGGGAGTAGCCAATTCATTAAACATTTCTTTCATGGCACTCACCTTTACCACCGGATCCTGGTGTTGTTCATCTTTATAATAATACAATAACAAGGCAGGTTGCTTTACCTTTTCAAAAGTCTCTTTTGTCATGGTTGTTTCTAACATTTCTTCTAGATTCACAATTGCCTCTAAGCGATACGGTTTATTCCAATAGCGATTGTAAATAGGGCGCTCATCAGCTGGATGGTGATAATTGCCTCCTTTTACCAATCTAGCAATTTGTAAACCCCAGGGATTGTTTAACAACCAAGCATTTTTATCATTGATAGCAATATTGGGAGAATATAAAATAATGGCAGCTACTTCATTGGGATACGCAGCAGCCAATTGTAAAGCCTGAGTACCCCCAGTACTTGTTCCCATCAAAATAACGCGATTTCCTAACTGCTTTCCTATAGCCAATGCTTCTTTGGCGCTCTCCCAATATTTATCGGCAGTTAAATTCATTAATTGTTCAGTTGTATCAATTCCATGTTCTGCCAATCTTGATAAGTATAAATTACATCCAAATAGATTTGCGATGCTTTTATGCACAGGAGCTCCTTCTTCCTGAGAAGCAGAAAATCCATGTAAATAAACAATAGAATAGGCCGTTTTGTTTTTTACAGAATCATTTGCCCAAACAATCCTGGCTTCATTATCAGGCTTAATTCGATGCAGTTTTTCATGATTAGATACGTAAGTTTCAACCAAATTAATTGAAGGAATGATAGGCAACGCTTTGCTATAAACTGGATGATCAGGTGAAGGACCTAAAAAATAACTCGCTAACAATAGGGTGACGATTAACAATGCCCAATTTTTCTTTTTCATTTGAAAATATTTAGAATATGACTTCATATTAAAAGTACATAAAAAGTATAGTCAATCAAAGTTTAAAGAAGATACAAGTGAAAGTTGTAATTTTACACATCATTCAATTATTAATATTATGGGCATCACAAAACTAACCATCAACAACAATGGCTGTATCAAAGTAGAAGGCGAATTTGAAATAGTAGATCAAAGTGGGAAATCATTTGATTTGGGCGGCAGAGAAGTCGTAGGAATTTGCAGATGTGGATTATCAAAAAACAAACCTTTTTGTGATGGAGCCCATAAAGGACATTTTGAAAACGAAGCCATCGCATTTGACTTACCTCCTAAGAAATAACATTTACACAGATGGCAACACCAAAATTATTTATGATCCTAATAGGATGCAAACCTATTGGAAGGCACACTGAGCAACATGATGTTTTTTTTACTATTGGAAATAGTTTAAAAGAGATTGTTCCTCAGATAAAAGATTTTTGGCCCGACAGCGGAAGCCTTCATTTAGATGCTTGGAGAGAAGTAACTGAAGTGGAAGGATATTCTATTTCGATATTGCCAAAAGAAACAATTATCAAAAATACACCAGAAGAAAAAAAGCTTTTTTTTATTAATCTGGGCGGATACAAGCCAGCAGAATTTGAAGAGTATCATTACAAATTGATTGCAGTGGGAGCCAATAAAGCAGAAGCCATCAAAATCTCCAAGCAGACTGCCTTTTATAAGCATACAGGCTTTAAAGGGGCTGAATCTCATATAGATGACAAATATGGAATTGATGTAGATGATTTGTATCAAATTGAAGACATCTTGCCAACTAGCATAAAAGAAAAATACCAATTTAAAATTTCAGCAGACAACAATGCTCCCAAAGACGAATGGCATATTGGATACACTATGCTAAAGAAAATAAGTTAGTAACTCTATGAAAATACAATGCTGGACTATAGGAAAAGCGAATGAAACGTACGTTGATGAAGGTATTCAGCTTTTCACCAAAAGAATTCAACACTACTACCCTATAGAATGGAAAATAATTCCTGGTCCAAAAAATGCAGGCACCTTGAATGAATCCGAAATGAAACAAAAGGAAGGAGAAACGATTTTGGGTTTATTAAAAAAAGACGACTACTTAATTCTTTTGGAAGAAAGAGGAAAACAATTATCTAGCGAACAACTGGCAGCATTTATTCAACAAAGAGCAAATGAAAGTGAAAAAAATATTGTCTTTTTAATTGGAGGCGCTTTTGGCGTAAGCAAAGAGATATTTGATAGGTCAAATTTTAAATGGAGTTTGTCTCCCTTAGTATTCCCCCATCAATTGGTAAGATTGATTCTAGCAGAACAAATTTATAGAGCCTGCACCATCAATAGAAACGAAAAATATCATCATATATAAGATTATTAGTACCTCCGTCAACTTATCAATTAAACTATTATACATGAACGAATATCCCATAACATTCCTATTGATTGCTATCAATGTAATATTTTCCATGATAGGATTTTCGAATAAAGAGATGCTTGCACGAACCATCATGTGGCCCTATTATGTAAAAAGAAAAAATGAATATTATCGTTTCATTACATCTGGGTTTTTACACGCCGATTACATGCATTTATTTTTCAACATGTTTACGTTGTATTTTTTTGGAAGGAACATCGAACTAATGTTTAACCATTTACAATTAGGTGGCCCAATCGCTTACCTAGGATTATATTTAGGCGCACTGATCATTTCTGATATTCCTAGCTATTTTAAAAACAATGACAATGTTGGATATAGAGCCCTAGGGGCTTCTGGAGCAGTTTCTGCGGTCGTTTTTGCCGCCATTGTCTTCAGTCCTTGGAGCAGTATTTACTTATACGGTGCGATTAAAATATCGGCAGCCTTATACGCAATTCTATTTATTGTTTATTGTATTTATATGGGCAAGAAAGGAAATGACCATATCAATCACGACGCACATTTATGGGGTGCTTTATTTGGATTGATTTTTACTTTGATATTGGTTGAAATCAAACAGCCTGCTTTATTTGAAGGAATCATTGAAGAATTAAAACACCCTAGCCTATTTGGTAGGGGCTAATGATATAATAACAATGCGCTTGGTTTGATGGGTAATTTTAAAGCGATTGTCAATCCTTTTCCCAACCACCCATACTATTTTATTGCCTGATTCAATTACCCAGGCATTTTCTTTTTCGGTAAGCGAGTATTTGCTATCTGTAAAAAAACGACTCAGTTTCTTTTTCTTATTCATCCCTAATGGATAAAAATAATCTCCTTGCTTCCATCTTCGAAGCAACAAAGGAAATTCGATGCCATTCGCATCTATTTGGGCTATATGCTCATCCGCAGCAATCTTTTCAGTTTTTTGAGAATACTTAATATTTAATGTTCCCTCACTGAAACAAAGCTCTTCCTGCTTTTCATCAATTAAAATATGATTCGATTCATTTGAAAGTATGGGAGAAATAATGAGCCAGCCACGGTTAATAATAATTTTATGAGTTTTAGAAGTAATAAATTTACCCGTTTCAGCCTCCATCAATTTAATGACTTCGGGCACCTGAGATGAAGCAAATCCTACTTCTTTAATAACCTCAAACAACACAGTAGGAAACGCAGGAGTCTTTTTCAACTTCAACAATGGAATATGCCATTCATTCCCTCTCGTTTCCACCAGCTTTAATTTATTTACCCGAATGGCTTCTTGATATAAAATATTAACCTCCTTAAAGCGATCTATATTGTCCAATAAATTAGACTCCACACTTGGAAATACTTTCTCAATAGAAGGAATCAACTCATTTCTAAAATAATTCCTGGTGTATTTATTGGTATTATTTGAACCGTCTTCGCGCCATTGTAATGTATGTTCTTCTGCAAAAGAGATGATAACTTCTTTCTTTGCAAACAATAACGGACGGACAATTTGCATTCCGAATCCTTCGTCTTTTGACAAAATTCCTTGCAACCCATTGATGCCAGTGCCTCTAAAGAAATTCATCATCAATGTTTCAACCTGATCATTTGCATGATGTGCTGTAATCAAACAATTTAATTTCATGGATGAGTTAGCAACAATTTCAGCAAACCATTGATAACGAAGTTCTCTTGCCGCTATCTGAATACTTGTTTTATGATCAGTTGCATATTTTTCTGTGTCGATTTTTTTTACCAATACCTCAACATTGTATTTACTTTTCAACTCATTAACAAGCTGCTCATCTGCATCGCTTTCTTTACCCCGTAATTGAAAATTACAATGAGCAATTACAAAATCATACCCTGCTTGATGACACAATTCGCACAACACAATGGAATCTACTCCGCCACTTACCGCAATTAGTACCCTCTCTCCTTTGGTGAAGAGATGATGCTTTTTAATATACTCTTTAAACTGAGTAAGTAGATTCATTTATTAAAATTCTTTAATTATTGCATGACTTAATCCCTATTCTATTTCTTCTTTGGCCCCCATTAATTCATTGTAAGAATGCTGATCGCCGACTTTTTTTGCCTCCCTCATTCCATTTTCGTATACATCAATTGCTTTTCCAATCTCGCCTATTTTTTCATATAATTTGCCTAAATGATAATAAGACCCCACATATGCGGGCTCATTTGCGAGTAAATCCACAAATAAACTAAGGGCTTTGTGGTCATTGCCGATTTTACTATACTCAAGGGCTAGCGCATGATTTAAAAAGCTATCCTTTTCATCATTCTTTAACAATTCAAGCAATTTTTCGATCCTATCCATTACAATCCTTTTTTTAACAAGCAGATGAAACTATATTTGCAGCTGAATGTTCTATTAATTCTTATTTAAAAATAGATTTCTTTATGAAGATATTGGTTTGCATCAGTAAAACCCCCGATACTACGGCAAAAATAGCTTTCGCTGATAACAATACGAAATTTGCTGCGGAGGGCGTTCAATGGATTATTAATCCATACGACGAATGGTATGCATTGGTGAGGGCAATAGAGCTGAAAGAAGCCAACCCTGAGGTTGTGTTGCATTTAATTAATGTGGGCAACGCAGACAATGAGCCAATCATCAGAAAGGCATTGGCTCTTGGTGGAGATGAAGCCATTAGAATTAACAGTGAAATTGCTGATAGCTTCAATGTAGCATCACAAATTGCTGCTGTAGCAAAAGAAGGAAATTACGATCTTGTTTTCACAGGAAAAGAGACAATTGATTATAATGGATCTTCCATTGGTGGAATGATAGCTGAACTATTGGATTTGCCCTTTATTTCTCATGCTGTTAAGTTTGATTTAGAAGGAAGCAATGCTACGGTTACACGTGAAATTGATGGCGGAGAAGAAGTAGACAAAGCAATCCTTCCTTTGGTGGTTAGTTGCCAGAAAGGAATGGCCGAACAAAGAATCCCCAATATGAAAGGAATCATGGGCGCACGCACAAAACCATTGAAAGTAATGGAGCCTATTAGTGCCGACGTTTTAACTAGTATTGCATCCTTTGACCTTCCTCCTGTGAAAGCAGGAGTTAAGTTAGTTTCTGCCGATAATCCTGAAGAATTGGTGAGATTACTACACGATGAAGCAAAGGCGTTTTAAAATAATGTAAATATTTAGCAAAAGCATATTAAGAACTCATAATCAAATATTTAGACATGGTATTAGTATTTATAGATCAGTCCGAAGGTCAAATAAAAAAAGCATCTTTTGAAGCTGCAAGCTACGCATCCAAAATTGCTGCTCAATTAGGCACTACAGCTGAAGCAGTGCTACTTGGTGTTACTTCCGAAAACCTATCAAACTTAGGAAATTATGGAGTAAAAAAAGTTCATACAATTGCCAATGAAACGCTCACGAATTTTGATGCTCAATTATATACCAAAGCAATCGCTCAAGTAGTTGAAGCTACGAACGCCGACGTAATTGTATTTTCTAATAACACTACGGGGAAAGCTGTTGCACCCAGACTTAGCGCTCGATTAAAAGCCGGGCTTGTAACAGGTGCCATTGCGCTTCCTGATACCTCTAATGGATTTACGGTTAAAAAAACAGTATTCAGCGCAAAAGCTTTTGCAAACATCAACATCAACACTCCTAAGAAAATTATATCATTAAATCCCAATTCATTCAATATTTCATCCACAACTGACACAGCTGAAGTGGTTCCATTCAACACCTCAGTTGATGCGTCTAAAATTGCTGTATCAGCCATTAACAAGGTAACTGGAGAAGTCTCATTAAGCGAAGCGGAGATTGTAGTAAGTGGAGGAAGAGGACTTAAGGGCCCTGAAAATTGGGGATTAGTAACCGAGCTAGCTACCTTATTGGGCGCTGCCACAGCTTGCAGCAGACCCGTAGCCGATATTCATTGGAGACCTCATCATGAGCATGTAGGCCAAACAGGATTAGCTATTGCGCCTAATTTGTATATCGCTATTGGAATTTCAGGTGCTATTCAGCATTTAGCGGGGGTAAATAGAAGCAAGATTATTGTAGTTATCAACAAGGATCCAGAAGCCCCTTTCTTTAAGGCTGCAGATTATGGAATTGTAGGAGATGCTTTTGAAGTGATGCCCAAAATCATAGAAGCCGTTAAGAAAATTAAAGCAACGGCCTGATTTAATCATACAAATGACTAATATATTCAAGCCTTCCTATACACATTGGAAGGCTATTTTTTTTTATATTTGTAGCAGATAACAAAATCTTCAACCTCTGTAATGAAAAAGATTGAATTGGAAATAGTAGCATTGTCACACAGCATTACACAGACGCATTCTTATGCAGTAGTCTTAGGCGAAATAAATGGGACCAGAAGAATCCCTATAGTGATTGGCGGATTTGAAGCGCAAGCAATTGCAGTAGCCTTAGAAAAAATGAACCCAAACAGGCCACTCACTCATGACCTAATGAGAAACTTTATGATTGCATTTAATGTTGAATTGAATGAAATCATCATCAATGATGTACAAGAAGGGGTGTTTTTTTCAACACTTATTTGCAGCTCTGCAAATGACACATTAGAAATCGACTCGAGAACATCTGACGCACTAGCGCTTGCCGTTAGATTCGGATGCCCCATCTATACCTACGAAAATGTATTAAACGAATCAAGCGTTTTGATGGGAGGAGAAACGGGCAAAATTGCGACTTCTTCAGTTACAACTGAAACAGGCGGGAAAGAAGATTTAAAATCAATGAGTATCGACGATTTAAATGAACTTTTAGCAACTGTTCTCGAAAACGAAGATTACATCAAAGCTATTTCAATAAGAGACGAGCTAAAAAGCAGAAATAATAAATCTCAAAAAAAGTAGCAATTTTCTTTTCTACTAAATTATCACACTTAATTATTCATCAGTCTTCAATATAGATAGCTTATTAAATGGTCAGTTTCCCAAACGCAAAAATCAATATTGGACTTCAGATTGTAAACAAAAGGGAAGATGGGTTTCATAATCTTCAAACAATCTTCTACCCCATTGACCTAAAAGACATCATTGAAATAATTCCCCTTACAGACAGCCTTTCAAATGAATTACAATTTAGCCAATCTGGTCTTGAAATAGATGGCATTCATCAAGAAAATCTCTGTATAAAAGCATACCAATTATTAAAGCTTGACTACCCTAGTCTACCCAATATTAAATTCCATATACATAAAAACATCCCAATTGGAGCGGGGTTAGGTGGAGGATCTTCCGATGCGGCATCTATGCTTCAATTAATCAACGAAAAGTTTGAATTAAACATCTCTGCAAAACAGCTAATTGCATATTCTTTACAATTAGGAAGCGATTGCCCTTTCTTTATTATTAACAAGCCGTGCTTTGCTTCAGGAAGAGGAGAATTACTAGAAGAAATATCTATAGACCTTTCCATGTACAAAATACTAATTGTCAATCCCGGCATTCATATAAATACAGGGAAGGCTTTCAAAGAGGTAACAATTTCTGCAAACCATGCACCCTTAAAAGAAATCATTCAACTTCCAGTGGAGGAATGGAAAGGAATTATAAAGAATGATTTTGAAGAATACGTATTTAATAACTACCCTTCCATAAAAGAAATAAAGTCAAATTTATATTTAGCTGGCGCCAGCTTTTCTTTGATGAGCGGAAGCGGCAGTACCGTTTATGGAATATTCAAAAAAGAAATTCATCCTGAATTATTATTTCCTGAAGGCTACTTTCATAAATGGCTTTAATTAATTATCTTTGTTTTATCAATAATAATTCTACCATAGAGCCCGTTCTAAAAAGCAATCTCGATTTACTCAATCATCGAGCTTAACCAATGCTATTTCTTCTTTATAAGAAGGAGCTATTTCTGTATTCAATCAAATTTATTTACTCTTATTTTTAAAAAATGACGCAATCAAATACTGTTACATCTACTGCACAATACTATTTAGATTTAGAAGATAAATATGGCGCACATAATTATCACCCTCTTCCAGTAGTACTTAAAAAAGGATTAGGCGTTCATGTTTGGGATATAGACGATAAAAGATATTATGATTTTTTAAGTGGCTATTCTGCCGTAAACCAAGGACATTGCCATCCCGCTATTATAGGTGCTTTAAAAGAACAAGCCGATGTGTTAACCCTTACTTCAAGGGCTTTTCATAATAATTTATTAGGCGAATACGAACGCTTTGTTACTCAATATTTTGGATATGATAAAGTATTGCCCATGAATACCGGGGTTGAGGGGGGCGAAACGGCCATCAAACTTGCTAGAAGATGGGGATATACTGTTAAAGGCATTGAAGAAAATAAAGCTAAAATAATTTTTGCCGAAGGAAATTTCTGGGGAAGAACCATGGCGGCTATTTCTTCTTCTACTGATCCTAGTAGTTATAAAAACTTTGGGCCCTATATGCCTGGATTTGAATTAGTCCCTTACAATGACCTTGCTGCTTTAGAAAAAGCCTTACAAGATAAGAATGTAGCTGCTTTCATGTTTGAACCAATTCAAGGTGAAGCAGGCGTTGTAGTTCCAGACAATGGATACATCAGTGGCATCAGAAAACTATGTGACACCTATAATGTATTAATGATTGCAGATGAAATACAAACTGGTCTTGCAAGAACCGGAAAAATGCTCGCTTGTGATCATGAAAATGCTAGACCTGATATTTTAATCTTAGGAAAAGCATTAAGTGGGGGCACCTTGCCTATTAGTGCGGTATTGGCAAATGACTCCATCATGCTAACCATTCAACCAGGTGAGCATGGAAGTACTTATGGGGGAAATCCCTTGGCTTGCAAAGTTGCTATGAAAGCATTGCAAGTGCTGAAAGATGAAAAGATGGCGGAAAATGCCCAAGCAATGGGCACGCTATTCAGAGCAGCATTAGAAAAAATAAACTCGCCCCATATTTCTATTATTCGTGGAATGGGCTTATTAAATGCCATTGTGATCAAACACGATAACCCTGATGCCGCATGGGAATTATGTTTGGCATTAAAAGAAAATGGGCTACTTGCTAAACCAACACATGGTGATATTATTCGATTTGCCCCTCCGCTTAATATTACAGCAGACCAAATTTTAGAAAGCGTCGACATTATAACTAAAAGCTTAGCAACACTTTAATATTTACTCGCATGGATACTCATCTTCATCATGATCATTTAGAATCACATTTGCAAAGCTCCGATATGTTGCGCGACATTGTTATTGGTATGAGTGATGGACTTACCGTCCCTTTTGCACTTGCAGCAGGACTGAGTGGTGCTATACATGAAAGCAACATTATTGTTATAGCTGGAATAGCAGAGATAGCAGCAGGTAGCATCGCCATGGGATTGGGTGGTTACCTTGCAGGCAAAACAGAACAAGATCATTATCAGAGTGAAGTAAAAAGAGAATACGATGAAGTGGAGAATCTGCGTCACAGAGAAATTGAAGAAACAAAAGAATTCTTTGCAAATATTGGATTGAGTAAAGAATTACAAAATCAAGCTACAGAAGAAATTTCACAAGACAAAGACAGGTGGGTAGATTTTATGATGAAATATGAACTAGGATTAGAGAAGCCCGATCCAAGACGAGCAACCAAAAGCGCTTTGAATATTGGATTGTCTTATATCGCTGGAGGAATCATTCCGCTAAGCCCCTACTTTTTTATTGACGATGCCACAGAAGCACTTCAATTTTCAGTGATAGCAACCCTTATTTGTTTGTTTATATTTGGATTTTTCAAAAGTAAAATTACAGGGGTTAATGCATGGATGGGAGCAATACGAGTTACAATGATTGGGGCAATAGCTGCAGCGGCGGCTTTTGGAGTAGCAAAATTATTTCAACTTTAGTTAAAGTTGAGTTTGTATACTATGCTTATTATTTAAAACCATATTATCGATAGCCCACTCTATTTTCTTTTCAAACGGACGCTTACGTTCTATACAATTTTTTTTGTCGCAAATGGAACAAGAAAAATCCAAGCATCCATCTGAATGAACAAACAACTCAACTGAATCTCCGAAATGCTTTCGAACCAATCCCGATAACTCATCAATTTCTTTGTGCGCTTCATGCACATTAAAATACCAAGGAACAGTAAGATGACAATCTAAATGCAGTAAGGCGCCATATTTTATAATTCGCAGATTGTGTAAGTCAATCCAATTTTCTCCCCTATTTTTATTTAACAACGCCACCATTTTTTGAAGCAATTCAATATCTACCTCATCCATTATTCCTGCAATAGAACTGCGTACAATTTTATACCCTGTAAACAAGATGATGACTGCAAAGAGAATAGCCACGGCGCTATCTATCCAATAAATATCTGTTACAAGCATTAGCAACAAGCCAAGTACAATACCAATGGTTGTATAGGTATCAGCTTTTAAATGCTTGCCACTTGCAATCAATGCTAGTGAATTATTTTTCTTCCCTGTTTTAACACAAACACTACCAGCGAGATAGTTAATAAGTGCAGTAATGGCAACTAGAAGGATGCCATAATCGAGCTTTTTAACTTCATGGGGAGTTTGTAGATTATTGATGGCCTCATGGATAATAAAAAAGCCTGCGACTGTAATCAATGTTCCTTCGATGGCTGCGGAAATAAATTCAACCTTTCCATGACCATATGGATGATCTAAGTCTTTTGGTTTGGCGGATATATAAAGGCTGTAAAGACCAACCAACCCCGCTACTACATTCACAATGCTCTCCAATGCATCAGTAAGGATCGCAACGGAATTTGTAAGATACCAGGCGGTAATTTTAACTAAAAACAATCCTATTGAAAGAATTGCAATTGTTCTCTGAATCCTAAAATTTTGTGCAGATGTAGGCAAAGTCTTATCGTTGAATTACAAATATATAAGTATAATATTACCTAAAGAAAGGATAATGCATAATACAATGAATAATCTAATTTATATAAAATATTTACTAATTATACTTTTACTTAGCTCCCAATCCCTAATTTTGTGACATTAAAAAATAGCTTATGCATTTTCAGTACTCAGAAGAACATCTTATGATTCAGTCAGCGGCGCGAGATTTCGCACAAAACGAATGCTTGCCGGGTGTAATCGAAAGAGACGAACACCAAAAATTTCCTAAAGAGCAGATAGAAAAATTGGCAGACCTTGGATTTATGGGAATGATGGTAAAGCCAGAATATGGTGGAAGCGGAATGGATACCATAAGTTATGTTTTAGCAATGGAAGAGATTAGCAAAGTTGACGCTAGTGTTAGTGTATGCATGAGCGTTAATAATAGCTTGGTTTGTTATGGCCTTCAAGAATATGGTAATGAAGAACAAAAACAAAAATATTTGACCCCGCTTGCACAGGGTAAAAAAGACGGAGAACTTTATATTGGAGCATTTTTATTGAGTGAGCCTGAAGCGGGAAGTGACGCCACTTCTCAAAGCACAACGGCGGAAGACAAAGGCGATTATTACTTATTAAACGGAACAAAAAACTGGATTACCAATGGGAATAGTGCCAGCGTATACATTGTAATAGCCCAAACAGACAGAAGCAAAGGAAGCAGAGGCATTAATGCGTTTATTGTAGAAAAAAAATGGGCAGGAGTAGTAGTAGGCGCTAAAGAAAATAAACTAGGTATTAGAGGGAGTGATACGCATACCATATTATTCAATGACGTAAAAGTTCCTAAAGAAAATAGAATTGGCGAAGAGGGATTCGGATTTAAGTTTGCGATGAAAACATTGGCAGGAGGAAGAATCGGTATTGCCTCTCAAGCATTGGGAATCGCGAGCGGAGCATATGAATTAGCGCTCGCCTACAGCAAACAAAGAAAAGCATTTGGTACCGAAATCATGAATCACCAAATCATTCAATTTAAATTGGCTGATATGGCTACTAAAATCGAATCAGCCAGACTCCTTTGCCTAAAAGCTGCATGGGAAAAAGATCAACATTTGGACTACACCCTCAGTAGTTCAATGGCAAAAGTTTTCAGTAGCGAAACCGCCATGTGGACTGCTACAGAAGCCGTTCAGGTACATGGAGGATACGGTTTTGTAAAAGAATACCATGTCGAAAGACTCATGAGAGACGCTAAAATTACTCAGATATACGAAGGCACCAGTGAAGTTCAGCGCATTGTTATTAGCAGAACTATTTTAAAGTAGATGTATATTCGGTAGGTCATTATAGTTAAGTGTTGAAGGCTTTAGAAATCAACCTTCCCCTCTATGCGCCTGTTCACCTAATCAATTATACCCATTGCCTTTTAAAAAAGAAGCATACGATTCACTGCAACAAGAGCTCAGCAAGAGCAACACTACCCTTGTAGCGGTTTCCAAGACGAAACCCATCGAAGATCTACTCGAAGCTTATCAATTTGGCGTAAGGGACTTTGGTGAAAATTATGTGCAGGAACTTGTAGATAAATATGAAGCTTTACCCAAAGACATACGCTGGCATTTTATTGGTCATCTTCAATCAAATAAAGTAAAATACATTGCTCCTTTTGTGCACCTCATCCATGGAGTAGATAGCGAAAAATTATTAGTGGAAATAAATAAACAAGGAGAAAAGAACAATCGTATTATTAACTGCTTACTACAAGTACACATCGCTTCAGAAGAAACAAAATTCGGATTCGGTGAAGACGAACTCTCTTTGTTAATTGAAAAATTCTTTCAGCGCAAACAATCTAATAACGATCGTCAATTAAAGCATATCAACATCATGGGACTTATGGGCATGGGTTCACTAACTGACAATCCACAAATAATAGACAACGAATTCAAATCACTCAAAAGAATTTTCGATACTTGCCAATCAATTGAATCTGAAAATTTTTCTCTAACTACGTTAAGCATGGGCATGAGTGGCGACTATAAAATAGCCATCAAAAATGGCAGCAACATGATTAGAATTGGCAGCATGTTGTTCGGTGAAAGAACCTACCCTTCCAAATAGTCACAGTTCATTAGCTTAAATGTTAAAATTGTATTAATCGATATGCAATTAAGGGCTTTTAATACTCTAATCAATCTGTAAAAAATATACCTTTACAATATAGACGCCCTTCATATGACCCATTCATTTGAATCTGAAAAAAACAAAAAAGCATTTATATACACTGCTATTATTTGCGGGACATTATTGCTATTGTTTATACTCATCAAATGGAAAACTACTCCTGCTTCCATTCCAACAATACAAGAACTCATTGAAGTGAATTTAGGAAACAACGATGAAGGAATGGGAGAAGATCAACCCTTATCCAAGGGCACTCCTACTCAAGTTCAAGAAAAACAACAACAAAACGAATCTTCTTCAACAAATCAGCCAACCGAAAAAAATATTTCGGATGAAAGTGTTTCAAAAGAAGAGGCGGCTGTTTTAAAAACAGAAAAAAATAACAAAAAGAACACGCCTACAAATACCGAAAAAGCCAATAATAAAACCAATACCAAACCTATCCTTACCTATAACGGACCTGGTAAAGGGAAAAATGGAAACAATACTTCAGAAGACAATGGATACAAGTATCAGGGTAACAAGGAAAATGGAAAAGGCGATGCAGGAGACCCAAAAGGAAATAAGGATTCTTACGGAAACAATCCAGGAGGCGCAGTTGGCGGACCAAAAGTAACCAAGGGCACTAGAAAAATTACTAAATACTATACTTTCTCAGGCGAATTAAATAAAGCTACTATTTATGCTATTATAAAAGTATCTCCTGCCGGACAAGGTAAGTTTATTGGCTTTGATAAAGGATCTACAAGTCATAATAAAGAATATGCACAAGCCATAAGCAGTTACTTAAATAATATGCAATTCAACACTACTGAGGAAGAATCAACTGTTACGGTTCAGTTTAATTTTAGTATTAACTAATTTATTTTTATTAATCATCTGTCCACCTACAATATTTACAAATGAGTACTGTTCCAAATGACCAAGAAGAAACAGAAAAACCGACCCCGCCTCAACGGGTTACTTTTGAACAAACATTAGAATTATTGAGTTACCCCCAACATTGGAGACCCACCCTTCGAGAAGCTGCGGAAAGAGGAGAATCAATTAAAGAGGCATACGAAAGTCTGAAAGATTTTGAAGCATTTATGTAAATGAATTACGAACAAACCATTGATTATTTATATTCACAGTTACCTATGTTTACCCGCATAGGTGCAGCTGCTTACAAAGAAGACCTTCACAATACTATTGCTCTTTGTAATGCAATAGGAAATCCTCAGGATCAGATTGCCTGCATTCATGTGGCTGGCACCAACGGAAAAGGAAGCACAAGTCATATGCTGGCAGCGGTTTTACAAAAAGCAGGATATAAAACAGGCTTATACACCTCCCCTCATATCAAAGATTTTGGAGAACGCATCCGTATCAATGGGCAGATGATTGATCGTTCATTTGTAATCGAATTCACGGAGCGCACCAAAGAAATTTGCAAAGAAATTGAACCCTCTTTTTTTGAACTTACCGTTGCAATGGCATTTGAATATTTTGCTAAAGAGAAAGTAGACATTGCTATTATTGAAGCAGGGCTTGGAGGAAGATTAGACAGCACGAATATCATTACTCCAATACTTTCCGTAATTACCAATATTGGGTACGATCACATGAATCTGCTAGGAAACACTTTGCCAGAAATAGCCCTGGAAAAAGCAGGCATTATAAAGAAAAACATCCCTGTTGTAATTGGAGAAAGCAATGATGCAACAAAGCATATTTTTATTCGAAAAGCTGCCGAAAGCAACGCCCCTATTCTATTTGCAGATGAAATATATCAAAATGCTACAACTGAATTAACAAACAATTCCATTCAATATACTTTTAGTAACGGATTAGCGTACATATTGGATTTAAAAGGAAACTATCAATTGAAAAATTTGCGTACGGTGTTAACGTCTTTAGATCTGTTAACTTCTTTGGGATTTAAAATTAATCACTCAACGAAAAAAGAAGCACTCTCTTCTGTAAAAAAAATAACAGGCCTTTCGGGAAGATGGGACATCGTTGCAGAAAATCCAACAGTCATTTACGATGTAGCACATAACAAAGAAGGCATTCAAGAAGTGTTACTTCAATTAAAATCCAAATACAAAGAAGAAGAAATGCATTTTGTATTGGGCTTTG
>CANJJU010000038.1 GCA_947474815.1 Chitinophagaceae bacterium
AAATTTTAGGGTATTAAAATTAAAAGACGACCGTATTGAAAAAATAACTGAACAAGAAAATACGGGAGCCGAAAAGTCAAAACTATTTCCTACCGATTTAGGACTTGTAGTAACTGATTTTCTTAATCAGCATTTTCAAAATGTAATGGATTACTCATTTACAGCAAATATTGAAAAGGAATTTGATGAAATTGCCGATGGAAAAATCATTTGGAATAATATGGTTGCTTCCTTCTATACTCCCTTTCACAACGGTGTAACACATACACTTGAAACAGCCGAAAGAGCTGTTGGAGAAAGGACATTAGGTGTTACGGAAGAAGGCAAGCCATTAATCGCCAGAATGGGAAGATATGGTCCAATGGTGCAGATTGGTGCACAAAATGATGAAGAAAAACCAAAATTCGCAAAACTAAAAGCTAGCCAAAGCATTGAAACCATTTCTTTTGATGAAGCGATGGATTTATTTAAGCTTCCGTTGGCATTAGGCCAACATGAAGGAATGGAAATTTCTGTAAATATTGGTCGATTTGGCCCTTATGTAAAATGGGGAGAGCAATTTATTTCTGTTCCTAAAGGAGAAGAGCCTACAGAAATAACTTTAAAAAGAGCTGTAGAAATTATTGAAGCAAAGCAAATTGAAGATGCACCTATTGGTTTTTATGACGAAAAGCCAATCACCAAAGGAAAAGGAAGATTTGGGCCATTTATCAAATGGAACAACCTTTTTATCAATATCCCTAGAGCTTACAATTTTGATGAATTAACCCAACAAAATTGCGACGAACTGATTGCAAAAAAAATAGAAAAAGAATCCAATCGATTTATTCAACAATGGCCAGATCAGAAAATCGCTATTGAAAATGGCAGATGGGGCCCTTTCATTCGTTTTAATAAAAAGATGCTTAAGCTAACAGGAAAAGGTGCCAATGGGAAATATACTCCAGAGGAGTTAGCCGTTATAGATATTGAAGAAGTTAAAAAAATGATCTTACTACAGGATCCTAAAGCTTTTGGGAAGAAAGCACCGGTGAAGAAAAACGCGGCCGTTAAAAAAACTACTACCAAAAAAGCAACAAAAGCTGCGACAAAAAAACCAACAAAAAAAGGATAATCACTAGTAAATTATATAAGTCATTTTTTTAATATACCCTAATTAAAAAAGTTCCTCACGACTGTGGAAAATTATAACGGTTAATAATAAAAGAACTTACCGATATTGATACCGGATAACACAATCAATCCGTCAATATTGAAAGAAAATACACAAATAAAAGCTTTATTAGATCTTCTAGACGATCCTGATGAAAATGTATTTTCTACTGTTAGCGATAAGATTATATCTATTGGCAAAGACATCATTCCCAATCTAGAAAACTTATGGGAAAGCATTCACAATGAAGAAACGCAAGAAAGAATTGAGCAATTAATTCACCGACTTCATTTTCGCGACCTCACCAATGAATTCTCTGAATGGGCAAATAGTAGCAACGATTTACTGAGCGGATCAATCATCGTTTCTAAATACCATTACCCTGAAATGCAGTCTGCCATTGTGATGCAGGAGATAGAAAAGTTAAGAAGAAACATCTGGCTTGAATTAAACAGCTACCTCACCCCTCTTGAAAAGATAAATGTACTCAATAGCATATTCTTCAATTACTACAAACAAACAGGCGTTGAAGTTGGCTATGATAATCCTGACCATTTTCTGATAAACAAAACATTAGAAGGAAAAAAAGGAAATGCAATTAGCAACGGAATCATTTATCAATCTTTATGTAAATTACTCGACATCCCCGTTAGAGCGATTAATATTCCCCAGCAATTTATTCTAGGATATTTTGATGAACAATATGATGCGTTGAATCCATCAGGACATCCTTCTGAGAAAATCAGCTTTTTCATAGACCCTTTTTCTGGACATATTTATTCACATAAGGATATTGAAAGTTACCTGAAGAAATTATCAGCACCGCCCTCCACATCCTATTTTAGAGCGATGAATAACAAGCGAATTATTAAATTGCTTTTGAAAGAATTGAGCAAGTGCTTCGACAATGAGAACAACCAATATAAAATGAACGAATTAATTTCGTTAGCAAACCTACTAGAACCATGATTTATCACATCACCACCAAATCTAATTGGGACAAGGCTATAGCAAATGGCGCATTTGACACGGAATCCTTGTATACAGAGGGTTTTATCCATTCTAGTAAAAAAGAACAAGTAGCAGGAGTACTAGAAAGATATTATAAAAATGCAACTGACTTATTAATGCTACATATCGATGAATCGAAACTCACCTCGCCCCTTCAATACGAATTAGCACCTTCTATCAATGAAACTTTTCCGCATATTTATGGCAAACTTAATCTTGAAGCGGTGGTACAAGTAGAAAATATATCATCAACTATATAGTGAGTTGTTTTTGAAATATCCCTAAGCCTCTTTATCTTTTACTACAATCAAATCTTTTAACTCTACTGTCATGGGCATAATGCCCACTTGAAGAATTGCTTTTTTACCCCTTATTTCCTTCACTATACCCACTTGTCTATTTTGTTTCATTTTAACTTTATGCCCTATTTCAATTGCTCCACCTACTTCTTCAAATTTTTCATTAAGCTTTTTCTGTTGCTTCTCTGACCTGATTTTTTCTTTTTGACCAAATAACAATGCATCCATTGTTTTCACAACCTCTTTTTTATTTTCTGTTCTTTTCCATTCTATCACCAGTGCCTTTAATTTTCTTTCCATGTCTTTCAAGTAAGCAATTTTCTCTTCAGAAACTTTATTCTGAATGGCAAACTTCTCTATCTCTTGTTGATGTTTTTCCTTCTTGACAATTTCTAGCATTTCCTTTTTTAAAATTTCATTTTCCTGCAGCTGCTGTTGCAATTGCCTTTTTTCTTTGTCAATATTCTGAAGATCTTGTTCTGTAGTATTCAATAATTTATCAAGTTGGAAATGATTTTCATCAACGAGTTTTCTAGCTCTTTCAATAAGATTCTTATTCAATCCAATTCGCTCTGCAATAGAAAAAGTATAGGAACTTCCTGGCGATCCTACTTTTAATTTGTACAATGGCAATAAATTCTTTTCATCAAATTGCATGGCTCCATTCATTACGCCTTTCACTTTGTTGGCCATTACTTTTAAATTCAAATAATGGGTAGTTACAATACCAAAAGACTGCTTCACTGCCAATTCCTCTAAAATAACTTCTGCAAATGCTCCTCCAAGATTGGGGTCACTGCCACTTCCTAGTTCATCGATAAAAAACAATGTTTTCCCATTCGCATTTTCAAGAAAATATTTCATATGCTTTAAATGAGAAGAATAAGTACTCAATTCAAACTCAATACTCTGAGTATCCCCAATATGAATCATTAGCTGTTTAAATATTCCCAATTTGCTATCTGGATCTACAGGTATCAATAATCCACTCTGCAGCATAATTTGTAACAACCCCACTGTTTTAAGAGTAACTGTTTTCCCCCCTGCATTGGGGCCACTTATAACCAATATCCTGTTAGCAGAATCTAAGGTTAGATTTACTGGAATAGTGGGTTTTGCTGCTTTATTGTTGTACAATAATAGCAAGGGATGATATGCATTGATTAAGTTAAGATGGGCTTTATCTTCTATCATAGGAAAATTACCTCCAATGTCTATAGCCAATCTGCCTTTGGCTCGAATGAAATCAAATTCGCCCGACATCTCATAATATGCGCTCAACAAATGAGCATATACACTTAATTGTTCGGTCAACCTTTTAAGTATTCTATACACCTCTTTTGCCTCATCATTTTCTAGAGAAAAAACCTGATTATTGAGTTCGGTCGTTTCTTCTGGCTCAATGAAGGTTGTTCGCCTGCTATCGCTTTCTGCATGCAAAATACCTTTCACCATTCTTTTTTGTTCAGCAAAAACAGCCAACACTCTCCGCCCATTCATAAAGCTTTCTTCAATATCAGCTAAGTATCCTTGTTTATTGAGCTTGGATGCTATCTTATCGAATACTCTTCTAAGTTCATTTCTCTTACGATACAAACTCATTCTGATCGTAGAAAGTTCTTCACTTGCACTGTCTTTTACCACCCCTAGTTCATCAAGCACCTCATCTATCATTTGTCGAATGGCCTTTTCGTAATAGCTGTCATTTATCACCATCGACAAAGAAGGGTAATTCATTTTTCTTTCTTCGTCAAACCATCTAAATATATTGTTGGTATTATCAGCAAGGCGGCGGATTAAGAGAAATTGCTCCCCACTTAATGTAGCACCTGGTATAGAAAGTAGTTTTAATTCTTTTGAGATGGTTACTGGAAAATCATTGGGGAAAGATTGGCCACTTTGCAACATGGTTTTAAACTCATTGCTTTGCATCAGGTCTCGTTCAATAAATTCCTTTTTGGTATGAATGCGAAGTTGTGCAGCTTTTTTTTTGGCAAATTCATTTCTGCAATGGGCAGCCAGTAATTCTTTGACTTTGTCAAATTCGAGTTGCAATAGCGTTGTATCAGGAAAAAATTTCATCTACCTCTGTTCATTTATTGATGTCAAAGGTATTGCATAAATCAGCTTTGTCATATTTGCAACCCATAATTTTTAGGCATAATAAAAAAAGCCACCCTCTTTGGATGGCTTATATAATTATTCCGGCGAATAGCTATTCAGCAGGAGTTTCAGGCGGAGCGGGTGTTTCTTCTTCCTTTTTATCAACATGTAATTTACCCAGTTCAGATCCCTTCTTTTTTTGTTGAGCTTTTGGCGCAAACATTACCAACATTCTTTTACCCTCCATCTTTGGCAATCCTTCCAATGCGCCAACATCTTTAAGTCTATCAGCAAATTTTAATAGCAATAGTTCACCTCTTTCCTTAAACATGATTGCTCTTCCCTTAAATTGAACATGCGCTTTTACCTTGTCTCCATCTTTTAGAAACTTTTCGGCATGTTTCACTTTAAATTCAAAATCATGATCATCTGTATTGGGCGTAAAACGAATTTCCTTCACCTCGCTGGTTTTGGATTTCGCTTTCATTTCTTTCTTCTTCTTCTTCTCTTCGTACAAAAACTTATTATAATCAATGATTCTACACACGGGAGGATTTGCACCAGGGGAAATCTCTACAAGATCGAGTTGCTGAGATTGAGCAATTTTAATTGCTTCCGGAGTAGAAAAAATACCGGGCTCCAGATTTTCACCTACCAATCGCACTTCGGGCGATTTGATCATGTGATTGGTGCGATGTTCTTGTTGTTGTTCTTTTTTAAATCGGGGATTAAATGTGCCCCTCGGTGGTCTTGGTGGAAATGCCATTTATCTATTTTAGTTTACAATATTGTTTTGATTAATAATATTATTCTCCTTTTCTTGATTTAATTTCTTCTACCAACTCTGAAACAAATTGATTGAGGTCTTTTGCGCCTAAATCACCTTTTCCTTGCCTGCGGATAGACACCATTCCTTCATTCATTTCTTTTTCCCCAATCACCAACATATAAGGAACTTTCATCATTTCTGTATCACGAATTTTCTTTCCAATTTTTTCGCTTCGGTCATCAATTTCTACACGAATATCTGCTTTTTTCAGCGTTTGCAAAATTGTATTTGAATAATCCATAAACTTATCACTAATAGGCAATATTTTCACCTGTAAAGGAGCAATCCAGGTAGGGAATTTTCCCGCATAATGTTCAAGCAAAAACCCAATAAATCTTTCATGCGTACCCAATGGAGCACGATGAATAATCAATGGCACATCTGTACTATTGTGCTGATTGGTGTAAGATAATTTGAATTTATTTCCACTATTAAAATCTACCTGATTGGTGGCCAAAGTAAATTCTCTTCCAATGGCACTCCATATTTGAACGTCAATTTTAGGTCCGTAGAAAGCTGCTTCATCTTGCACTTCTATATAGGGTATTTTAGACTCGATCAGCACTTCCCTAACCATCGATTCTGTTTCTTGCCATAACTTAGGCTCGTCTACATATTTCTGTCCTAATTTTTTCGGATCATGCAAACTCAGTCTCATTACGTATTTATCTATCCCAAAAATCTTAAAATACTTAATATACATTTCGTTTACTGCTCTAAATTCAGATGCAAATTGTTCTTTACTGCAATAAATATGCGCATCGTTCATATGCAAACATCTTACTCGCATCAAGCCAAATAATTCTCCACTTTGCTCATAACGGTAGCATGTTCCGTACTCTGCAATTCTAAATGGAAGATCCTTATAGCTTTTAGGTTCTGCATCAAAAATTTTATGATGATGTGGGCAGTTCATTGCTCTTAAATAATATTTCGTCCCGTCTAATTCCATTGGAGGGAACATACTATCAGCATAATAAGGCAAATGACCGCTGGTAAGGTACATTTCTTCTTTAGCTATGTGAGGAGTTACTACTCTTTTGTATCCTGCAGCCGACTCTGTTTCTTTAGCTAATCTTTCAAGTTCTTCAATAATGATACCCCCATTCGGTAACCATAAAGGCAAGCCTTGTCCAACCATATCATCCATAGTAAATATGCCTAACTCCTTTCCTAATTTACGATGATCTCTTTTTTTGGCTTCTTCCAGCATTAATAAATATTCATCTAATTCCTTTTGATTAGGAAATGCAATTCCATATACCCTTGTAAGCTGTTTGTTTTTTTCATCCCCTTTCCAATAGGCACCTGCCACACTGGTTAGTTTAATTGCCTTAATAGAACCTGTAGAGGGAATATGCGGTCCTCTGCATAAATCAGTGAAAGACCCTTGAGTGTAAAAGCTTATTTCTCCATCATTTAGATTACTTAGCAAATCAAGTTTGTATTCATCTCCTTTTTCTGTAAAAAATTGAATGGCTTCAGCTTTAGGAATTGATTTGCGTACGTAAGGATTATTCTGTTTTGCAAACTCATTCATTTTTTTCTCCAACACAGTAAGATCTTCTTCACTCATTTTAGTATCCCCCAAGTCTAAATCATAATAAAATCCTTTTTCAATTGCAGGGCCTACCCAAAATTTTGCATGCGGGAATGTTGCTTGTACAGCTTCCGCCATTAGATGAGCTGATGAATGCCAAAAAGTAGATTTTGCTTCGGCATCATCCCAGGTAAGCAGTTTAAGTGAAGAATCTTGAAGGATAGGTCGAGTAGCATCCCACACTTCCCCATTTATATTGGCGGCCAGCACCTTTCTAGCGAGTCCTTCGCTGATAGATTTAGCAATATCCATTGAAGTAGCACCCGCTTCATACGCTCTATCTGATCCGTCGGGTAAAGTAATTTTTATCATTGTATATTTATATTCAACTTAATGAGCCCCAAATTTAACGAAGTCTTGGCTAATAGCATAGCCGATTGAGATATTTTGAGGCTTAAATCTTCATTATTTTTGCAGTATTAAAAATTGGTGCCATTCATGAACAAAATTTTACTGACATTTTTTGGGATTTGCTGTTTTTTTGGAACCTTTTCACAGAATTTCACTGGACAATGGAAAGGAGAATTTATTGACAAAAGCAACTCCTTTTCCTCCTCAGGGAGCGAAAAATGCGACTATGTTTTAGAGCTAGAAGTTAATGGAAATACTGCAATGGGCTCTTCTTACACTTATTTTACAGAAGACGGAAAAAAATTCTATACTATCTGCAAAGTTGAAGGAAGCATCGATTTTAAGAAAAAGTTTATAGAAATAAAGGAGACTGTTCGAACAAAAACAAATATCCCCAATAATATCAATAATTGTTTACAAGTACACAAGCTCACTTATTTCAAAAAAGGAAATATTGAAACAATTGAAGGGAACTGGATTCCTGCACCCAACCAAAGAGGAGATTGTGGTTTTGGACTCACTTCACTTACTCGCAGGTCACTCATAGATGCATATCCTAATTTAAACAATAGCATTGTAAAAAATTCATCTAACAAAAAACAAGAGACTAATAAATCAATTAAAAAAGATGACAACGCTGTTACCAAAACAGATATAACTACCAATAAAGAGACTGCTTCAAACTATAATATAGACAAGGATGATAAAATAAATAATAAAGACCAGAAGGACCCTCTTGATGTAGCTAAAGAAAAAAAATCAATGATTTCTTCTAAGTTAGAACAAAGAACAAACACCGTCATTCAAACAATTGAAGTAGAAAACAGTACTGTTAAAATAGATTTGTATGACAATGGAGAAGTTGACGGGGACAGCATTTCATTGTTTTACAATGGAAAATTATTGTTGCTAAATAAAAAATTATCAGAAAAGGCTATTAGCATAAATCTTACAATCGAAAAAGAAAACAGCGTAAATGAATTAGTAATGTATGCAGAAAATCTAGGAAGCATCCCTCCCAACACTGCATTAATGATTGTGACCGATGGCAGCAATCGATACGAAGTAAGAGTCATATCGGATTTGCAGAAAAGTGGAGTAATTAATTTTATTCACAAAAAGCCAAAATAATTTCCAATTTAAAATTTAAAATTCCAGGTTACAGATGGAATGATTGGAAATATTGACACTTGCTTGGCTTGTACTTTCAAACTGCCGTCATAAGGATTCCCTGTTTGATCGTAATATATGAAATACGGATTTTGTCTACTATAGGCATTGTACACCCCAAATACCCATTCAGTTTTCCATTTTCTATTAGCATTTTTTGAAGGGGTAAGAATGGCCGAAACATCTAATCGATGATACGAAGGGAGTCTGTATTCATTAATGCGACTATACTCTTGCGTGAGTACTCCTCCAACTATATAAAAACGCTGGGGTAAGGTTGCTGCATTCCCCGTTCCATATACAAAAGTTGCTGAGAATTTCCATTTCTTATTGAGCTCGTAGATAGCAACGGCACTCAGGTCGTTTCTACGATCATACTTTGCAGGATATTTTTCTCCAAAATTCAATAAAGGAAATTTCCTCCATGTCCAACTGAGCGTATATCCTAGCCATCCAGTAAATCTTCCCTTTACCTTATTAATAAATAATTCTGTTCCGTAGCTCCACCCTTTTCCAAAAACAAAAGAATTCTCTGTATCATCTAAAGTATTGGGAGTATACCCATCTTTATACTCTATTTGATTTTGCATATCCTTATAATACACTTCCACAGAAGTTTCAAACATATTGTTCTTAAAATTTTTGAACACCCCTGCAGCGTATAACATACTGATTTGAGGCTTCACTTTATACGTACTAGGAACCCATAAATCCGTGGGCAAAGTAGTTCCAGAATTGCTTACCAAATGTATGTATTGAAGATTGCGGGTAACCGATGCCTTTATAGACGTTTCGTCGTTTACCGAATACCTCAAGGTTAGTCTTGGTTCTAATCCTCCATAGGTTTTAATCGGTTGTCCTTTTTTATACACTATACTGTCTATTCTATTTCCATTTGCATCAGTTGTGTAAATTTTATTAGGGCCAATCTGTTGAAACATGCTATACCTAAGCCCTGTATTGACTTGGAACTTTGGAGATACTTCCCAATCGTCTTGCACATAGATAGCTCCTTCGTGAGCAAATTTAGTTTGGGCATTGAGCGGCTCGAAAACAATTGAATCTTGCTTGCCACTCACAACGGAGGGGGTAAATCGATGATAGGTATATAATGCGCCAAATTTTATCTTGTGATTAGAATAAGGATAGAAATCAAAATCCTGTTTTACACTCACATCCCGAATACCCGAAGCTAGCTTAACTTCGAAATTATTTTGTGCCGCCTTAAAAGTGAAATTATAATTATTGTACACCGCAGTAGTATTCCCAAACAATCGATTATTGAAAACATGATTCCAACGGATTGTTCCCGTTGCATTGCCCCAGGGAATATTAACATCCAAACTTTGTCTTCCATTTACAAAATCAAACACATCTCTTCCAAAATACCCACTTAAATACAGTCTGTCTTTGTCATTGAAACGATAATTGATTTTTGTGTTTAGATCATAGAAATAATAGCCAGAGCCATAAAATTGGCTCGACTTGCTAATAAAAGGTTTTGATAACGCATCTACATACGTTCTTCTTGCTGAAATAATAAAAGAAGACTTGTCCTTTATTATAGGCCCTTGCAACGACAACCTAGATGCGATTAATCCGATCCCTCCATCCACCTGAAATTTTTGATTATTCCCTTCTTTCATAGAAATATCAAGTACGCTCGACAAGCGACCCCCATATTGTGCAGGCATTCCTCCTTTTATCAAGGATACATTTTTAATGGCATCCGAATTGAAAATAGAAAAGAATCCAAAGAGATGACCTGTATTGTACACCACAGCATCATCTAGCATAATTAAATTTTGATCTGGGCCTCCCCCTCTAACATAGATACCTGCACTGCCCTCGCCTGCATTTCTCACTCCAGGAAGAAGCTGTACTACTTTTAATAAATCAACTTCTCCTAAAAAAGCAGGCACTGATTTAATTTGTTCTATGGGTAATGAAATCTTTCCCATCTGGGCCGACTTCACATTATTGTCTCTTTTCTTTGAAGTAACAATAACTTCTTGCGATAAATTTAGTCCTGAATTTAAATTAAAATTGAGAGAAGAATCTTTTGTAATATTAATATCAATCAATTGAGCTCTATAGCCAATAAAGGATGCTATCAGTGTGTACTGACCATCATTTAAAGTAATAGAATAAAACCCATATTGATTACTTGTAATCCCTTTTGTTTTTCCTTTAATAGAAATAGTAGCCCCTATAAGTGTCTCCCCAGTTGCCTGATCACGTATATACCCATTAATGGTATGCCTGCTTTTTTCTGAAGAAGGCTTGTCAATTTGAGCATTGGTATTGTTAGTTACACATATAAAAAACAACAGGGCTGTAAGGGCGCGGAAATAAAAAATACTTTTCATTGTTTGTTTGCTATTTAATAGAATCTTTTACTTCACCACAGTTCAGCATGGCTGCTTTGTATTTTGGATGATTCTTTCCTAGATAGGGATTTACAACTTCGTCTGTATTGCTAATCCAATTGGCAGGAATTTCATCATCAAAAGCCATCGGACAATTTTGAAGATACATAGTAGGCCCTTCGTAATTGATTACCTGAAAAAAAGTTGGATACATCATATCTGTTAACCCGCTAAAATCCTTTCTCATTTCCGTTATATCCGTTTGCTTGAGTAGAGATGCCGCATTTGAATGTACATCAGCTATCGTAGCTTTAACTGTTTCATATATTAATGAGGTATCTTTTTTCAACTCGTTGGTATCAATGGATTCTAATGACTCAACAAACAACTGGCATTTTAATTTAACCATTGCCGTATCCGCTTCCACAAAAGCATCTTTTAAAGCAAGGTAGTTTGACATCAATTTGTCAATATTATTATTAAACACTTGAGAATGCTTTTTAATAACAATTGCTTCTTGTTTGGGGCTTTCTTGACTATTTTGAGTAGGCCTTAATAAAAACCAATACAATGCTACAGCAATGATGATGATGACAAAATAAATAACTCCTCTTTTTTTCATTATATCTAATTTATTCGCAAAAATAAGTCATTTTAAAGCCGCATCATTACTAAATAGACCGTTTTTCACCTAAAATTGCATAGATATAACAATCTTAATTACTATTAGTTTACTGATTAAGCTATTTTTGCCGAAAATTAAGAAGGTAAAAAAAATAAACAATGCTATTAGGCTTACAGAATGTAACGTTTGAATTTGGTGCAAGAACCATTGTGGAGGATGCCACTTGGCACATTCAACCCAACGAAAGAATTGGTTTAATTGGATACAATGGTACAGGCAAATCAACTTTATTAAAAGTATTAACGGGTCAATACACTCCTGCTAAAGGGAACGTTGAAAAAGGAAGAGAAACAACCATTGGTTTTCTTCACCAGGATTTACTTGGCTTTGATACAGAAGATTCTATTTTAGAAGTTGCCCTAGGTGCATTTGAAAGAGTTAAACAATTAGAAAAAGAAATCGAAGTACTAGGAGAAGAATTATCAAAAACAGGCGATGAGAAACTCGCTAACGACTATGCTGATCTCTTACATGAAATGGATGTGTTAGATGGATACAATATTCATCATAAAACAGAAGAGATTTTACAAGGACTAGGATTTAGCAATGCTGAACTTCAAAAACCATATAAAAATTTTAGTGGAGGTTGGCGCATGCGCGTGTTATTGGCAAAGATGATTCTGCAGCACCCCGATGTATTGTTAATGGATGAGCCAACCAACCACTTGGATATGCCAAGTATTGAGTGGTTAGAAAAATATTTAGTGCATTATCAAGGCGCCGTAGTCATTGTATCTCATGACCGTTTTTTCTTAGATAGAATGGTTACTAAAACGGTAGAGCTCTATCAACAAGAACTTCATATCTATTCTGGCAATTATAGCTATTACGAGAAAGAGAAAGAACTCCGTGTAGAAATGCAGAAAAAAGCATTTGAAAATCAACAGGATTATATTCGTCAACAAGAAAGATTTGTGGAGCGATTTAAGGCGAAAGCCAGTAAAGCAGCTCAAGCTCAAAGTATTGTTAAGCGACTCGATAAACTAGATCGAATTGAGGACGTTGAAATTGAACGTCCAAATATGCGGATCAATTTTTCTGTAGAAAAACAACCCGGTAAAATTATCTGTACGCTTAAAAATGTATCCAAGCAGTTTAAGGACGTGCAAATTGTTGAAAAAACAGGTGCCGAAATAGATCGTGGAGATAAAATCGCTTTGATTGGTGCCAATGGTAAAGGAAAGTCTACGATGCTTAGAATCATCGCAGGAACAGAGCCTTTTGAGGGAGAAAGAGAATGGGGCCACAACGTAGTGGAGTCTTTCTATGCACAGCATCAACTAGAAGCACTCAACATGAACAATGATGTATTAGAAGAACTAAAAGATGCCAGAAGCGGGAAAAACGATCTTGAATTACGCAGTTTATTAGGAGCGTTTTTATTTAGCGGAGAGGCAGTTGAGAAAAAAATAAAAGTACTAAGTGGTGGAGAAAAGGCACGTGTTGCATTAGCAAAAACCATTGCCAGCAAAGCCAATTTCTTAATGTTAGATGAACCTACAAATCACTTGGATATCCATTCGGTAGATTTATTAGTAGAATCATTAAATAAATATGAAGGCAGTTTAATTCTAGTAAGTCACGATCGTTATTTTATCAGCAGAATTGCCAATAAAATATGGGAAATAGAAGACCATAAAATTCGTGAATTCAAAGGCACTTATGCAGAGTGGGAAGAATGGAAAGAAAGAAGAGCTAAAACAGAAGCAGCGAATAAAAAAGCCGAAGCATCTAATTTAAAAGCAGAAAAAATTGAAACAAAACCTGCAAAAATTCAAGAAAAAAATATTTCGGCTGATCAAAAAAAAGACCTTCAGAAAATTAAAACCAAATTCAAACAGTTAGAAGAAAAATTAGTAGCCCTTAATAAATCCAAAGACGAGCTTGAAGCCTCTTTAGCGGACCCTTCTATTTATGGCGATAAAGACAAGTTTATACAAGCAGAAACTGCCTATAAAAAATCAGTAGCAGAACTCAGTCTCGCAAACAAAGAATATGAAAAAGTATTTGAACAGATGATGGAACTTGAACAGTAATAATAAACAAGAAACCCCGGAAATTCCGGGGTTTCTTGTTTATGGCTTCAATTTTAATTATTTTAAGTAGATATCAAAGGATATTGAAGCCACTGGTTTTTTCATTGAATTGGATATAGGAAGTTTTCATAGGTTATCAGGACAAAAACAAACGAATCAATCATCGGTTGCTATAGTAAAGGAAAGTATATTTTTAATCTCAAATGAGATTGAATATGATTAATATCAGCTTTCAGGTATTTCAATGTAAAGGGTATACGTATTAGCACTTAGCAGCATAGTGGGTAAAACAACAATAGCCCCATAAATAGGGCTATTCTGTATGAATTGAAAAGTTTTTTTTAATTAATCATTTGAAATAAACGCTTCCATCTTGGTCCGCCTTCCCAGCTAAACCAAATCATAGACGCCTTTCCTACCACATGGTCTTCTGGAACAAACCCCCAATAGCGACTATCCAATGAATTGTGACGATTGTCCCCCATCATCCAATAATAATTCATTTTAAATGTATAAGTCGTAGCCAATTTCCCATTGATATAAATTTGTCCATTTCTATTTTCAAATGCATTTCCCTCATACACTTCAATACAACGCTGATACCTGATTAGATTATCTGCAGTTAATGTTATCGTACTTCCCTTTTGCGGAATCACTATGGGGCCAAAATTATCCGCCGACCATTTTACAGCTGCATTGTAATAAGGGAACAACGATCCTTGTTGATCGGGTTCCATGATAAAATCAGAAATCTTACACCCTGCTGGCAAACGAAGTGAAGCTTTCTCTTCATTGGTAATATTGATTAATAGTACTGAAGGCTCTCCTGTTTCACGAATATCTCCAATATCATCGCCTTTGTGTATTTGAATGCCCATGTCTTTTAACATCGCTGCATCGAGTGTTGTATTGGCGGGAATTTCTAATTTATAATATCTTTCAGATTGAGGAAATACTTCTTGTGGTTTTCCATTTATGTATACGATTCCGTTCACCACCTTTAATTCATCTCCCCCAATTGCTACACATCTTTTAATGAAATTTTCTCTTTTATCTATTGGTCGAGTAATAATAATATCGCCATAGTCTTGCCAAACTCTTTCTCTACCTAATTGTCTTACTGCTTCATAATATGTAGTTCTGCTTCCAAAATTAGCTTCATCATTGATAAGCGTATCATTCACTGGAAAATTAAAAACAACTACATCGTTGCGCTTTACAGGACTTACCATCCATCTTGTATAAGGCAAATGAATCCATTCTACATAAGATTTAGAGCCAGTAATAGGCATGGTATGATGAACGAAGGGCATTGCGATTGGAGTATTTGGAAGACGGGGGCCATAACTAAATTTACTAACGAAAAGAAAATCATTCACTAGCAAAGTTTTCTCCATGGAAGGTGTAGGAATGGTATAGGCTTCAAAATCAAATGTGCGAATAATCGTAGCAGCTACTATGGCAAAAAAAGCTGCATCAATCCATTCACGAGTGCCTGACTTTTTATAATTATCTACCACTAATTTTCCTGCAAATTTTTCATTATCAGAATAGGCCAAATAAGGAAAATATATAAACGGAACTAGTACTGTAGCAGCATGATGCCAAAATCCAAAACGGCCAAAATGCTCTACAAATTTAATAGTAATCCAAATAGTGATAAACTGACCAGCAATAGGAATGAATTGTAAAAAGAACCAGATTTTATTTAGTCCCATTTTACTTGTCATCAACCAGGTGTTGTAAAACGGAATCAATGCCTTCCATGAGGCAATGCCTGCTTTTTTAAACATCCCATACAATCCTATGTGCCACAATAAGGTACATACAATAAAAATGACATATCCAATACTCATACACTATGTTTTAGTATATCAAAAGTAAGCTTACATATTTATAATTGATGATTTGCAAACAACATTTTTAACTGAAATGGTTGATATTTAACAATTTCTCAATGCTTTTTACTCGGAATTACAAAATTCAATACATCATCCAATGAAATATTTTTTTCTGATAAGATTATCAGTCTTTCCACCACATTTCTAAGTTCCCTGATATTACCTGTCCAACTGTGATGTTGAAGTGCCACAATGGCTTCTTGTTCAATTTCTTTTTTGGGCTGACCGTACTCATGTGCTAGCTGTTGTAAAAAATGATCCACCAAAATAGGAATGTCATCTATTCTTTCATTTAAAGAAGGAACATGAATCATGATCACGCCAATTCTATGATACAAATCGATGCGAAATCTTTTGTGTTCAATTTCTTTTATTAAATCTTTATTGGTTGCGGCTATCACGCGCACGTTTACCTGAATGTCTTTTTCACCTCCTACCCTTGTGATTTTATTCTCTTGTAAAGCGCGCAACATTTTTGCTTGTGCATCCAAACTCATATCACCAATTTCATCTAAAAACAACGTCCCTCCATTGGCTTGTTCAAACTTTCCTATCCGTTGTTTGATAGCAGAAGTAAAAGATCCTTTTTCATGACCAAACAATTCGCTTTCTATTAACTCCCCAGGAATGGCTGCGCAATTCACTTCTACAAAAGGTCCATCTCTGCGATTACTTTTTTCATGAACCCATCTGGCCACGAGTTCTTTTCCTGAACCACTTTCCCCTGTAATTAGAATTCTTGCTTCTGTAGGAGATATTTTTTCTATGCTATCTTTAATTTGATTGATCAACTTACTTTCTCCTATGATTTTCTGTACTTCAGGTAATTTACTTTTAAGAATTTTTGCTTCCTTAAGTAAATGCTGCTTTTCAACTGCATTTCTCAATGTGATCAATAATCGATTTAAATCAGGAGGCTTTGTAATATAATCAAATGCTCCTTTTTGTACAGCTTCTACTGCATGATTGATATTCCCTTCGCCATTCATAATAACAATGGGCACATCCATATTTATCAATTTTGCCTTGCCTAAAAAATCGAGTCCATTTAATTTGGGCATTTCATTATCACACAACACCACATCGAATTGTTTTTCAGTAAATTTCTTAATGCCTTCTTTTCCATCAAAAGCTTCTTCAATTTGATATCCTTCAAATTGTAAAATTTCGGTCAATGTTTTTCTTACAGCTTTATCGTCGTCGATAATTAAAATGTTTGGCATGGTGAAACGGATTGATTCAAATGTAGGGAAATGTGGATTGAAATAAAATGATGGTGGAAGCTAGATGCTGGATATTAGATACAGGATGCTAGATAATGTTTCAGGAGTTTAATGGTTTCAGAGGTTTAATAGGTTAGATAGCCAACTTTTTAAACATATTCAACATTTGAAACCAATCAAACTATACGTTTAGAGTCATTTTGAAAATAAGCTATTTGCCTTTACCTTTACGTCCCTTTTTGAGCGGGATGTAGCGCAGCCCGGTAGCGCACACGTCTGGGGGGCGTGGGGTCGCAAGTTCGAATCTTGTCATCCCGACAATCAAAAACTCCGCATTGCGGAGTTTTTGAGTTTAAAAGGTTTAAAGTTTAAGAGGGTTAAGGTTGATGAATTGAAAGGAGCAAGGCTTGATGTGTTTGTCTTCCCCACCCATTCAAGATCACCGCAGGTACTCTTGTCATCGCGACAATCAAAAACTCCGCATTTGCGGAGTTTTTGCGTTTAAAAGGTCTAAAGTTTAAGATGTTTAAGGTTGATGAATTGAAAGGAGCAAGGCTTGATGTGTTTGTCTTCCTGCATTTAGATGGCCGAGCGAAGCGAAGGCACTCTTGATGCTCAACGAAGTTGATGCCATAAAATTCACCATTATAACACCCAATAGATATCAACTTAGAATTCCACTAAAACTGTAACTTATATACCACATTCGGAAAAAATCCAAGTTGATAGGTTGTGTTTATATTTTGTATCCTGTCGTCATAGGATTGAGAAAAAACATTTTTATGGTTAGTGATATTTTGCAAATCCAATGAAAACATATGAGATACTTTCCTTTTACCACTATTCAAAGTATACCCAGCTTTAATATCTACACGATAATAATTGTTATAATAACTAGAATATGCATTGGATGAAAGTTGTTCGTGTCCAATTGTATTTGATGCTACTAAGTCAATAGGCGTATAAGCCCTACCCCCTGCATTGGTGAACTTAATATCTGTTGAGAATTTGTTTCTTTTTTCACTGCCCACTTTCCATTCTTTCCCTGCTAATAAATTAAAAACATATCTGCCATTAAATGCTGTATTTCTTTCTATTCCATCGCTTCCTGTATATTTTGAGCTGTACAATGAAGAAGTAAATAGTCCATAATAGCCTTTACTGTAAAACTTTTCAATGGTCAATTCTATTCCATAGTTTTTTCCCGTTCCTTTATTGGTTAAACTATCCTGCAAATCTGATTTAAAAGTAGAGCCAGTATTTAACATAGAGTAACTACTAGAAAATGTAGTTACGGGTACATTGTAAATGGATTGATAATAAATCTCTGATTTTATTCGCCAGCTATTAAATGGCTGAATGTTATAGCCCAATACAAAATGATGACTTTTAGTGAAATCTAGCTCTTTATTATTGTAAACAGTATTTCCATTTCCATCTTGACTTTGTAAAAAATATACATTTATAGGTTGCATTTGCGAATGTAGGCCATAGCCAAAATTAAAACTACTTTTATTGGTTGCATTATAAATCATTCCAAATCTTGGCTCAATTGAAGTAGAGTTATTTAATAAGAATAGTTGGGAATGAATGCCTGCATTTAAGACAAGCTTTTCTGTTAAATTGTATTTAAGATGAGCGTACGCTTGTGCTAAATTGGTGCTGCTTTTATAATCCCATATTTGATTAAAATTGTCATTTATTCTTTCTTTTGATTTATTAAATAAATCCAAGCCAATGATTTCATCTTGAAAGCCAACTTTAAAGAAAAGTCGAGTATTTATTTTTGAATTGTAAGTACTACTGATATTAATACTTGTTTTGGCAACATTACTGACTTCTTTTATGAAATCAATATGATTTGGCCTGTCTGTTGCATAACCTGTTTGATCTGTACTTGAATAATTAATCCCAATGATTGAATTAATAAACGAATTTTTATTGATTTGCTTGAAATGATTGATCCCCACAATTCCAATTTTACTGGCAAAATCTACCTGATTACCATTACCGTATAAGGTGTTAGCATTTCCTCCACCTATTTCAATAGTACTGGTTGCTAAAATTCCAAACATTGAAAATTTTCCGAATTTACTGCTGCCACTATTAAATTTAAAAGACAAATCTTGATAAGAAGGTGTTGCATTTGTTCCAATATTAACACCCATTTTTTGCGCTATGCCAGCCAATGCATAACGATACCCTACTAAATAGGATGCATCATTTTTTTTGGTAAAAGGGCCTTCAGTGGTAACTTCTAAGCCTGTAATCACGCCTATCTGTGCAGTCGTTTCTCTTTTTTGATTATTTCCATTTCTAAATCCCAAATCAAAAACTCCAGCAGTTGCATTGCCAT
>CANJJU010000039.1 GCA_947474815.1 Chitinophagaceae bacterium
TGACTTAAGAAACTCACTATTTCTTTATTCACCTGATCATTCATTTGTTTAAAGGCTGCGAAGGCTTCAATTTTATAAATTACCAAAGGATCTTTTTGTTCGTACCCGGCAGTTTGAACGCTGTGACGCAAATCATCCATTGCACGCAAATGTTCTTTCCAAGCATCATCAATAAGGGCCAGGGTAATGTTTCTTTCTAGGGCATTCATCAATTCCTTTCCTTCAGAATCAAAATATTTATCCAAATTCACAATTGCCTGAAATGCTTTTTTGCCATCGGAAAAAGGCACGGCTACATTTTCAATCTGACTTCCTTGGTCTTTTTTAATATTTTTTATAATGGGCAATGTTTGCGTAACGATTGCTTTCTTTTTTTGATTGTAATTAGCAATGGATTCGCTGTAAAGTTTATTGCACAGTTCATTCACCTCCAATTTGTCTAATTCCTCTTCAGTTATAGCGGTATCCAACCCAAAGTTTACAATAGTAGATAGTTTAAAGTCATCGTATTGATTCGTTTCCTTGGCAGTATACACCAATGTATCGGCAACAGAATAAAATGCATTGTCTAAGTCCAAGGCAAGTCTTTCGCCAAACAACGCATGACTTCTTCTTCCGTAAACAACATTACGTTGCTTGTTCAT
Organism: Chitinophagaceae bacterium; assembly: GCA_947474815.1. Classification (GTDB taxonomy): domain Bacteria; phylum Bacteroidota; class Bacteroidia; order Chitinophagales; family Chitinophagaceae; genus Ferruginibacter. The sequence goes on from CANJJU010000039.1 coordinate 645, forward strand.
CACATCATCATATTCGAGTAGGCGTTTACGTATGCCAAAGTTATTTTCTTCAACTTTTTTCTGAGCACGTTCGATACTCTTAGTAATCATGCTGTGCTGAATCACTTCCCCTTCTTTGTATCCCATTCTATCCATCAAACTAGCAATACGTTCGCTTCCAAACATCCGCATCAAATCATCTTCCAATGACACAAAAAAGTTTGACGTACCTGGATCACCTTGTCTACCTGCACGACCACGTAGCTGTCTATCAACCCTACGACTTTCATGGCGTTCTGTACCCAGTATTGCCAATCCACCCGCTTCTTTCACGCCAGGCCCTAGTTTAATATCCGTACCACGACCCGCCATATTGGTAGCAATGGTTACGGCGCCCGCAAATCCTGCTTCTGCAATCACTTGCGCTTCTTTAGAATGTTGTTTTGCATTCAACACATTGTGTGGAATGTTTTTTTGTTTCAACATTCTACTCAATAGTTCACTTACTTCTACGGATGTAGTACCCACTAACGTTGGCCTTCCTGCATTGCGTAAGATTTCAATTTCTTCAATAACTGCTTTGTATTTTTCTCTTTTTGTTTTGTAAACCTTGTCCTGATCATCTTTACGAATAGCCACTACATTGGTAGGGATGGTAACCACGTCGAGCTTGTAGATGCTCCACAATTCTGCTGCTTCTGTTTCAGCCGTGCCCGTCATACCCGCCAGCTTATGGTACATTCTGAAATAATTTTGCAGGGTAACGGTAGCGTATGTTTGCGTAGAGGCTTCAATCTTTACATTTTCTTTTGCTTCCAATGCCTGATGCAAGCCATCTGAATATCTTCTGCCGTCTAGAATACGGCCTGTTTGTTCATCTACAATTTTTACCGCTCCATCCATCACCACATATTCAACATCTTTATCAAACAACGTATATGCTTTTAATAATTGCTGAACAGTATGGATGCGTTCAGATTTTTGAGAATATTCGTTGATTAATTTTTCTTTTGTTTGTAGCTTCTCTTCTGCACTTAAAGAACTTTTTTCTATTTCAGATAATTTAGTAGAAATATCTGGCAGTACAAAAAATTCAGGATCTTCTCCGCTGCGTGTGATCAATGCCAATCCATTATCCGTTAATTCTACTTGATTGTTTTTTTCGTCAATAGCAAAATACAATTCAGCATCTACTTTAGGCATTTCTTTTTGCTGATCTGCGATATAATAGTTTTCGCTTTTTTGCAACTTAACTTTCATCCCTGGTTCACTCAGGAATTTAATGAGTGCACTATTTTTAGGCAAACCGCGATGGGCTCTCATTAAAGCTAGGCCGCCATCTTTGGGATCATCATTGCCTTCCGCAATTTTTTTCTTTGCTTCAATCAAGAACTGATTGGTCGCTTTTTTTTGTGCTTCAACAAGTCTTTCTATTCTTGGCTTAAGATCAAAAAATTGTTGCGTATTGTCGCTGTGTCCAATGGGACCACTGATAATAAGAGGAGTTCTAGCATCATCAATCAACACACTATCCACTTCATCCACCATGGCAAAATGGTGTTTGCGTTGAACCATTTCATCGGGCCTGTGCACCATATTGTCTCTCAAATAATCGAACCCAAATTCATTATTGGTACCGTAAGTAATATCGGCATTGTATGCTTTTCTACGAGCGTCGCTATTGGGCTCGTGCTTATCTATACAATCTACTCTCAATCCTAGCCATTCAAAAATTGGCCCATTCCATTCGCTGTCTCTTCGTGCGAGATAATCATTCACCGTTACAATATGTACACCCTCGCCTGCTAACGCATTGAGATAAGCAGGCAACGTGCTCACCAGCGTTTTACCCTCTCCGGTAGCCATCTCTGAGATTTTACCAGAATGCAACACCGCCCCCCCAATCAATTGCACGTCGTAATGCATCATGTTCCAGTTCACCGTAATTCCTGCAGCAGTCCAAGTGTTTTTATAAACAACCTTGTCTCCTTTAATGATAATATGATCCTTTTTGGCAGCAAGTTCTTTGTCGAGCTCCGTAACCGAAGATTCTATTTGTTCGTTTTCTTTAAACCTTCTACTTGTTTCTTTAACTACAGCAAAGGCTTCAGGCAATATCTCTTGAAGAATTTCTTCGATTTTTTGGTCTCTTTCTTTTTTAAGTTCGTCTACTTCTTTGTACACATCATCTCTTCCTTCAATATCTTCTGATGGCAATGATTCGGCTTGAAGTTTTGTTGCTGCAATTATTTTGTCTATCTCGGTAAGATGAGCAGCAATTCGGGCCCTAAACTCAGTTGTTTTATTCCTAAGCTGGTCATTGCTCAATGAATTGTACGCTGCAAAAAAGGCATTGATTTTTTCTACCTGAGGCGCTACTTTCTTCACATCTTTTTCGCTCTTATTACCCCCAAAAAGTTTTGATATGATTCCTAACATAAAATCCGCTTAAATACTAGTTGAATGATTATTTTTTAACTGCTTAGGCAAATACAGTGCTATGAAGCAATTTTCGCCATATTGACAGCCCGCAAAGGTAAAGGAACTTTTGGGCGGAATGGCACAATTCTCCCATTTATCCTATTAAAAACCGATAGAATTATAAAATTATTATCAAAAAGCGCCTATTCAAGTTGATTTGGTGCAAGGTCAACTGATCTAGGGGCATAAAAAGCTTCCTTTTTTCAATTTTACAGTGAATAAATTATGTAAAAAAAGCCACTTGAATTACACTGCTTTTCTCTTACCTTCGCTGCCGAATTTGCTATGCTGTTGGCATTGGTAAGCCTTAGTAGTTAATTAAAAAAATGTTATATGAGTGGCGCTTTAAAAGAAGTAAGAAATAGAATCAAAAGTGTTCAGAGTACACAGCAAATAACTAAAGCCATGAAAATGGTGAGTGCTGCCAAATTAAGACGTGCGCAAGACGCGATTACTCAAATGCGTCCTTATGCCAAAAAACTGCAGGAAATGCTAAGCAATATAGTTAGTAGTAGCGATGGTGATGTGGCAATGGATTTGGCATATGAAAGACCAATTGAAAAAGTGTTGATTATTGTTGTAACAAGTGATAGAGGTCTTTGCGGAGGATACAATAGCAATTTGATTAAGTTGACCAAACAGACCATCTTAGAAAAATATTCTACTCAAAACACCAAAGGGAATGTACAAGTGTTGCCTATTGGTAAAAAGGGATACGAATTTTTTACTAAAAATGGATTCAAAGTTGTGAATGCTTATTGGGATATTTTTTCCGATTTACGTTTTGAAAGAGTGCAAGCGGCTGCCAAATATGCGATGAATGCGTTTGTAGCAAAAGAGATTGACGTAGTGGAGATTGTTTACAGCGAATTTAAAAATGCAGCTTCACAAGTTTTTACTGCAGAAGCCTTTTTACCTGTTCCAAAAATTGCCGAAACGGGCAGCAAGAAAAAGTCAGATTTTATATTTGAGCCTACTCAAGCAGTATTGATTGAAGAGTTGATGCCAAAAATATTGAACACCCAATTATACAAAGCAGTCTTAGATGCAAATGCCAGTGAGCATGGCGCTCGTATGACTGCAATGGATAAAGCAAGTGAAAATGCGAATGAATTGTTGAAGTCCTTGAAAATAAGTTATAACCGTGCACGTCAGGCAGCAATTACTACAGAATTAACAGAGATAGTAAGTGGCGCTGCCGCTTTGCAGGGATAATTAAATTTAGTGTTTCTAGTTTACTGTTTGGTGTTGGATAATTATAAAAAATTCATAATCAAATTCAACAAGCCCAACACTACCCACTAAATAAAAAAATATAAAATGGAAGTTTCTCAAATTATACCACATATTGAAGCGTTGATTTTTGCCAGTGAAAAACCATTGACATCAATTGAAGTAAACGAATTGGTAAATACTGCATTAGGCTTTATTGAAGACAGAGCCAGCATGGAACAAACGGACTCTGCTATTAATGGGATCAAAGAAAAATACGATGCTGAATTTTATGCATTCGAATTAAAACAAAGTGGCGGTGGATGGCAGTTTCTTACTAAACCTGAATATCATAAAACAGTAGCGCTACTCAATGGCGATAAGTTCTTAAAGCGCCTATCTGCTGCATCTTTAGAAACACTAGCCATCATTGCATACAAGCAGCCTATTACAAAAAGCGAGATAGAATCTATCAGAGGCGTTAATTGCGATTATGCTGTACAGAAATTGCTAGAGAAAGACCTTGTCATTATATCTGGAAGAAATGAAGAGGCCGTGGGAAAGCCTTTGATTTACGCTACTTCTAAATCTTTTATGGATTATTTTGGTATTAATAGTGCAGAGGATTTGCCTAAAATAAGCGAAGTACTAATGGAAGAACTTGTAAAAGCAACGGTCATCAATGCTGCAGAAGAAGAGGAAACTAACAATGACATTAACGCCGAAGCAACAATTGAACATTCTCCAATTGATGAAATTGACAACAACGAAACGATTGACAATAACTCAACCGAGGAGGAAGCCTAATAACTGATTTTTATTTTATAAGAGGCATTGCAAAGTGCCTTTTTTTTATTTATACAATAGCATTAATTGATTAAAAAAATTATTATTAAAATAACCTTTTATTTTGGTTTATGCCCACACAACCAGATCAAGAATTTTTAGAATTACTGCATCATCCAATTAAAAGCAGACTTTTCTTATTGCAAAAAATACCCAGTGCATTTTTTAGTGGAGTACGGGTATTGTATGCAGATGAAAACAAAGCGATTGTGAGCGTTCCTTACAAATGGTTTTCATCTAACCCCTTCAAGAGTACTTATTTTGCTTGCCTATCAATGGCCGCTGAATTGTCTACAGGCATTTTGGCTACCATTCCAATATACAAACAAGAGCCAGCTGTGTCGATGTTGATTACAAAATCTGAAGCGTCTTTTTTAAAAAAAGCAAAGGGCCTCACCACTTTTGTATGCGAAGACGGACAATCTATTCGCAATGCGATTAAAGAAGCGATGAGTTCAGGAAAAACCACCTCCATCGCTTCCAGATCAATGGGGAAAGATGATGCGGGTAACGTGGTAGCTGAATTTATTTTCACCTGGTCATTCAAAGTGAAATAAATTATAATCATAGGCACTGCGCCTATTTTCGTAAATTGCAGATTGTATTAAACTAATTAATGATACCTTAAAAAGAACGTTTTACATTTTTAGAATCTATTATCTTTTCGATTGGCAATAGTTACTTATTAAACCTTTCGAAAAAATTACCCAATATTTGAATTTATACAAACCATGGCAAAAGATCTACGTAAACAAGAGGCATTAGAATATCATTCTAAAGGACGACCAGGAAAGATAGAAGTCATTCCATCTAAAGAAGCTAAAACCCAACGTGATTTATCATTGGCTTATTCACCTGGTGTTGCTGAGCCTTGTAAAGAAATAGCAGCCAATCCGGATGACGTGTATAAATACACTGCTAAAGGAAACCTTGTAGGTGTTATCAGTAATGGAACCGCTGTTCTTGGATTAGGAAATATTGGCCCTGCTGCAGGAAAGCCTGTCATGGAAGGGAAAGGCGTATTGTTTAAAATTTTTGCTGACATCGATGTTTTTGATATTGAAATAAATGAAACAGACCCTGAAAAATTTGTGCAAATTGTAAAAGCATTGGAGCCAACTTTCGGAGGCATTAACTTAGAAGACATCAAAGCGCCCGAATGTTTTTATATTGAAAGGGAATTAAAAGCCCAATGCAATATCCCTGTGATGCACGATGATCAGCATGGTACTGCCATCATTTCTGCTGCAGCACTCTTGAATGCATTGGAAATTCAAAAAAAGAAAATAGACAAGGTTCAGATTGTAGTTAATGGCGCCGGAGCTGCAGCCATGGCTTGTATGCAATTGTATGTTTCTTTAGGTGCCAAGCCCTCTAACTTTAAAGTATTTGATAAAAAAGGAATATTATATAAAGGAAGACCAGAAGTAGAAGAATTGAAACTACAATTCTGCACAGACGTTAAATACAAAGATTACACTCTTGGAAAAGCATTAAAAGATGCAGATGTGTTTGTAGGACTGAGTGTAGGAAATGTTGTAACTGCTGAAATGGTAAAAGGAATGGCCAAGCATCCTATTGTTTTTGCAATGGCAAATCCTGATCCAGAAATTTCGTACGATGAGGCAATAGCCGTAAGAAAAGATCTCATCATGGCAACCGGTAGAAGCGATTATCCTAATCAGGTAAACAATGTTTTGGGATTTCCTTATATTTTTCGTGGAGCCCTAGATGTGAGAGCCAAACAAATTAACGAAGCAATGAAACTGGCTGCAGTGAAAGCCTTGGCTGAACTTGCAAAAACGCCTGTTCCAGACATCGTTAATTTAGCCTACAACGAAAAGACAATTTCATTCGGACCCAACTATATAATTCCAAAACCTCTTGATCCAAGATTGTTGTCTGCCGTGGCTCCTGCCGTTGCAAAAGCTGCTATGGATAGTGGAGTAGCCAGGATCAATATCACTGACTGGGATGCCTACACTATAGAATTAAATAAAAGACTTGGATTAGACAATCAACTAAGTCGCGTTCTTGGAAACAAAGCTAAGCGCGATCCAAAAAGAGTATTGTTTGCCGATGCCGAAAATGCTAAGATCCTAAAAGTTGCTCAGCTAATTTTAGATGAAAAAATAGGATACCCCATTTTATTAGGCGATGAAAAGAAAATTAAACAAATAGCACTCGAAAACTCTGTAGACATCGACGATATGCCTATCATCAATCCTAAAGATGATGAAATGGAAGAAATGAGGAAAGAATTTGGTGAGCTATTTTTTGAAAAAAGGAAGCGTAAAGGTGTTAACAGATACGAAGCCTACAAAGCGATGAAAGAAAGAAATCACTTTGGATGTATGATGGTGGAAACGGGAGAGGCAGATTGTATGATCAGTGGATTAAGCAGAAATTATCCTGATACCATTAGACCTGCGATTCAAATCATAGGCACTGAAGAAGGAGTAAAAAAGATTGCAGGAATGTATTTACTGTTTACTAAAAGAGGGCCTCTCTTCTTAGCAGACACTACGGTAAACTTTAATCCTACTGCTGAAGAACTTGCAGAAATTACGATGTTGGTTGCAAAAGAAGTTAAGCAATTTAATATCGTACCAAAGATTGCCATGCTTTCTTATTCAAATTTTGGCAGTAGTGATTCACCCGAAGCCAACCTGGTTAGAAAAGCAAGAGAAATTGTGAAGGAAAAAAATCCAACGCTTATTTGCGATGGAGAAATACAAGGCATTTTAGCATTTAACAAAGAAATACTAAAAGAAAACTATCCATTCACTGAGTTGGTAAACGGCGAAGTGAACACCTTGATTTTCCCCAATCTAGCAGCAGGTAATATTGCTTACAATCTATTGCAAGAAATTGGTGGAGCCGATAGCATCGGCCCTATTTTATTGGGACTAAAAAAACCTGTACACGTTTTACAACTAGGCAGCTCTATCAGGTCTATCTATAATATGGTTGTAATTGCTGTAGTAGATGCTCAATTTAAAGGCAAATCAAACACACAAGAAGCCATTAAGAAAAGCAAATGGTGGAAGCGCAATCAAAAAAAATAAACGAAGCTAATAATTGGATAATTTTATAAGAAGTTAAATCAATTAGATGAATTTTTTTACCCATTTTGGAAGATACATTTTAATGCTCAAGGGAATGCTAAGCAAACCTGAGAACACTAAATTGTATTGGAAAGAATTGATGCATCAATGCGTTGAAATAGGCATTGGATCATTGGGCATCGTTTCCATTATCTCCATTTTCATGGGAGCTGTAAGTGCATTACAAACGGCTTATCAAATTACCAATCCACTGATCTCTAAAGTTATCATTCCTCAAATTATTAGAGATACCGTTATTTTAGAATTTGCGCCAACCCTTATCTGTGTAGTATTGGCAGGTGTGGTGGGAAGTAAAATTGCAAGTGAGCTAGGTAATATGCGTGTGAGCGAACAAATAGATGCATTGGAAATAATGGGCATCAATACAAAGACGTATTTAGTCTTGCCGAAAATCGTTGCTGCCATTATCACCATTCCTATGTTAGTTATATTGGCGATGGTATTAGGAATTTATGGAGGAAGGATGACCGTTGCAGCCTCCGGAATTATTTCAACCAATACATATGATAGAGGGTTGATGGAACAATTTTTACCTTACAATGTATTTTTTGCAATGATGAAAGCTTATACGTTTGCTTTTATCATTAGCTCCATCCCTGCTTATTATGGCTACTATGTAAAAGGAGGCTCACTGGAAATTGGAAAAAGTAGTACTACTTCTGTTGTAGTAAGTTGTATTGTTGTGTTGATTGCCGATTATATTCTAGCAGCATTGCTGTTGTAATGATTGAACTATGATTGAATTCAAAAATATTACGAAAAAGTTTGGTGACAAAGTAGTCTTAGATGACGTGAGTCATCTCATGCAAACAGGTAAGACCAATCTAATTATAGGAACAAGTGGCAGCGGAAAAACAGTCTTGCAGAAATGTTTGGTAGGTTTATTTGAGCCAGATGAGGGCGTGATTGTGTATGATGGAAAAGATTTCACTCACATGAACGAAGACGAAAGAAAATTGCTTCGTCAGCAAATTGGAATGTTGTTTCAAGGATCTGCCCTTTTTGATAGTATGACAGTGGAAGACAATGTGAAATTCCCGCTTGATATGTTTACAAAAGATTCTAATGCCGCTAAACTTAAAATAGTAAATGAGGTATTAGAAAGAGTAAATCTGGTGGGAAGCAATAAAAAATTCCCTTCTGAAATCAGTGGAGGAATGAAAAAAAGAGTAGGTATTGCTAGAGCAATTGTACTTAATCCAAAGTTTCTGTTTTGTGATGAGCCCAACTCAGGATTAGACCCTCAAACTTCTATGTTGATCGATAAACTTATTTATGATATTACCAATGAGTTTAAGATGACGACTATAATAAACACACACGACATGAATAGCGTGATGGAAATAGGAGATAATATTCTTTACTTAAAGGATGGGAAAAAGGAATGGACGGGCAATAGCAAGGATATTATTTTCTCTGATAATAAGAACCTTAACGACTTCATCTTCGCTTCTGAATTTTTACAAGATGCTAAACAGCTAAGGATGATGGAAGCGGCCAAAAAAGCTTAGTTCAAATTCTATTTTACAACTTAGCAATCCCCTATCTTTGCGGAAATTTTAGCATTTTTCATCAATCATAATTGAACCTATGTCAGTATTAGTAAACAAGCATTCAAAAGTAATTGTACAAGGATTTACGGGCACAGAAGGCACTTTTCATGCTACCCAGATGTTAGAATATGGCACAAACGTAGTGGGAGGAGTTACTCCAGGTAAAGGCGGCTCCACACATTTAGATAAACCAGTGTTTAATACAGTTGCAGATGCAGTAAAATCAACCAACGCAGATGTGAGCATCATTTTTGTGCCACCTGCTTTTGCAGCAGATGCCATCATGGAGGCTACTGAAGCAGGCGTAAAACTAGTTGTTTGTATTACTGAAGGAATTCCAGTGCAGGATATGGTAAAAGTTAAGAACTATTTGGTTGGTACTGATACTAGATTGATAGGGCCCAATTGCCCAGGAGTGATTACTGCAGAAGAATGCAAAGTGGGCATCATGCCAGGATTTATTTTTAAGAAAGGTCGAATCGGAATAGTTTCTAAATCAGGCACCTTAACATATGAAGCGGCTGATCAAGTAGCAAAAGCAGGTTTGGGAATATCAACTGCCATTGGAATTGGTGGAGATCCTATTATTGGCACTACCACCAAAGAAGCAGTAGAACTATTGATGAATGACCCCGAAACCGATGCCATTGTAATGATTGGAGAAATTGGTGGCGGCATGGAAGCTGAAGCAGCAAACTATATAAAATCAACTGGCAACAAAAAACCAGTCGTAGGATTTATAGCTGGGCAAACAGCGCCTCCCGGCAGACGCATGGGACACGCGGGTGCTATTGTAGGAGGAGCAGATGATACAGCCGAAGCCAAAATGAAAATAATGGGAGAATGCGGTATTCATGTAGTTGCTAGTCCTGCTGATATTGGTAAAACAATGGTAGCAGCCCTTAAAAAATAAATACAACTACTTATATTTTAGTGTGAAGCGTTAAGAAAATTCTTAGCGCTTTATTTTTTTAGCCTATCCATATTATCTTTATCATTCAATAATAAACATCATTATGAACAATCAGCCCATATATAGTATCCCTTTGCGATATCGTAAAATGGAAAATTTGCATATTGTGTTTTGGCTATTTAAAGATGTTGCCTGGTGTATGATTTGGAAACCCTTGGGCATTACAATGATATTTCCGACCTTAATCATTTCTATTCTTATTGCATGGCAAACACGCCATTTAATGAGTGAGCTTTGTCACAATCTCGCTATCACCTGCTGGATTAGCGCAAATAGCTATTGGATGATCAGTGAGTTTTATCATTTTGATGCCAACCCATTGTTTGGCAATTATAGTTTAAAACATTTAGCCATTATTCCTTTTGCATTGGGAATCTTACTATTGGCATTTTATTATATTGCTTGGAAGCCCAAACACAACGAAGAGGTAGAAACCATGTAAAAGCTCATTTTTACAAGGTTTTTCTTTGACTTATATTTGCATACCTGTAAATAATTGACCTTAGATCGAATTTATGAGTCAGTTTTTGCCTGTTACCTATTTTTAATTTTTTTATAAAGAAATGCTTAGAACAAATACTTGCGGCGAACTAAGACTATCGGATGTTAATAAGCAAACAACCCTAGCCGGTTGGGTGCAAACGGTACGAAAATTTGGAAGCATCACTTTTGTTGATCTTAGAGATCGATATGGTATTACTCAATTGCTATTTTCTGAAAATCTAAACGAACAATTAGATGCAAATCCTTTGGGAAGAGAATTTGTGTTACAAGTAACTGGTACCGTCAATGAGCGTAGCAATAAAAATAGCAATATTCCTACGGGAGAAATTGAAATTACAGTCACTGAATTTACGATTTTAAATAAATCCATTACCCCGCCCTTTACCATTCAAGATGATACGGATGGAGGCGATGACCTAAGAATGAAATATCGTTTTCTTGATTTAAGAAGACAAGCAGTAAAAAAGAATTTAGAATTAAGATATGCTGTAGGAAGAAGCACTAGAAATTATTTACATGAGAAAGATTTCATGGATATTGAAACGCCCTTCCTTATAAAATCAACTCCAGAAGGCGCCAGGGATTTTGTAGTGCCAAGTCGAATGAATCCCGGACAGTTTTATGCATTGCCACAATCTCCCCAAACATTCAAACAATTGTTAATGGTTAGCGGGTATGATCGCTACTACCAAATTGTAAAATGTTTTAGAGATGAGGATCTTCGAGCAGACAGGCAACCTGAATTTACTCAGATAGATTGTGAAATGTGCTTTGTAGAACAAGAAGATATTTTACAAATGTTTGAAGGATTGATTAAGCGCATATTTAAGGATGTAAAAAACATCGATTATACCGAACAAGTGGAAAGAATGACTTGGGAGAACGCTATGTGGAATTATGGTAATGACAAGCCAGATATCAGATATGAAATGAAGTTGTGTAATTTGAAATTCCCTTCTCATACCTTCCCGACTCAAAAAGATATTTCTTCATTAATTAGCGGAGTAGATTTTAAAGTATTTGATGAAGCAGAAACAGTGATTGCTATTGCCGCGCCTGGTTGCAGCGATTATACGCGCAAGCAAACAGATGAGTTGACCGAATGGGTGAAACGTCCACAAATAGGAATGAAAGGATTGGTGTATATTAAATGCAATGCAGATGGCACATTTAAAAGCAGTGTAGATAAGTTTTATAATGAGGAGAAACTTACCGCAATCGCCTCTTCTGTAAATGCAAAGCCAGGAGATTTAATTTTTATATTGGCAGGTGCAGAAGAAAGAACAAGAAAAGCTACTAGTGAACTTCGCTTATATCTTGGGCAACAACTCGGACTTAGAAAAACAGATGAATTTAAATTATTGTGGGTATTAGATTTCCCATTATTTGAATATGCAGAAGAAGACAATCGCTGGGTAGCAAGGCATCATCCCTTTACTTCTCCTAAGCCCTCCGATATTGAAACCATGATTCAACACAATCCTGCTATTGAAAATGCAGCGGAATATTTGAAACATCCCTATGCAAATATTAAAGCAAATGCATATGACATGGTATTGAATGGAAATGAAATTGGCGGCGGTAGTATTCGCATATACCAAAAAGAATTGCAACAAAAAATGTTTGCAGCACTGGGAATGGATGAAACCGAACAACAACACAAATTCGGATTCTTACTAGGAGCTTTTGAATATGGCGCTCCCCCTCATGGAGGCGTTGCATTTGGATTTGACAGACTTTGTTCAATATTAGGTGGAAGCGAAAGCATCAGAGATTTCATTGCATTCCCTAAAAACAATAGTGGCAGAGATGTTATGATTGACGCCCCTTCTTCCATAGATGAAAAACAATTTGAAGAGCTTCAGATTAAATTGAATTTGAAACAATAGGCATCATTCCTATTTGCAAATCAGCCTACAATAATGGAAATCAACTGGACATACAAACACTTCACGGCATTGTCAACAGAAGAGTTGTATGAAATTTTATTGCTCAGAAGCAAAGTTTTTGTAGTAGAACAAAATTGTGTTTATTTAGACACGGATAATAAAGATCAACAATGCTGGCACTTATGTGGCTGGATAGACAACACCCTCGTTGCGTATGTAAGAATCATTCCTCCGCACATTAGTTTCGAAGAAGCAAGCATAGGCAGAGTCATTACACATCCCGATTATAGAAGAAAAAATTATGGAAAAGCATTGATGGAATTAGCTATTGAAAAGACAATGAACGAGTTCAATGTAAATACAATCAGAATTGGTGCGCAATGCTATTTATTGAATTTCTATTCTTCTTTACATTTTCAGGTGGCAAGTGAAGAATATTTAGAAGACAATATTCCGCATGTGGAGATGCTATTCACCCATTAATGCTTCAATTCTTCCTTTAGGTATTTGGCAGTAAAGCTTTCTTTTACATTGATCATTTTTTCAGGTGTTCCTTCAAATAAAACTTTTCCGCCGCCATCTCCTCCTTCCGGACCAATATCAATCACATGATCGGCCACTTTAATCATATCGATATTGTGTTCAATTACCAACACACTATTACCTCTGTCAACCAACTTGTTGAGTACATCTAACAAGTGATGAATGTCTTGAAAATGCAATCCTGTAGTAGGCTCATCTAAAATATAAAATGTTTTCCCTGTGTCTCTTTTAGCTAACTCAGTGGCCAATTTAACACGTTGCGCTTCTCCTCCGCTTAAAGTAACGGCACTTTGTCCGAGTGTAATATATCCCAGCCCTACTTCCTGTAACACTTTTATTTTTCGATAGATATAAGGCACCGCATTAAAAAATTCCACCGCTTCTTCGACCGTCATATTTAATACATCGCTGATTGATTTTCCTTTATAGCGAATTTCCAATGTTTCGCGATTGTATCTTTTTCCATTGCACTTTTCACAATGCACCTGCACATCGGGCAAAAAATTCATTTCAATCACCCGCATGCCTCCTCCTTCACAAATTTCACATCGCCCACTTTTAACATTAAATGAAAAACGACCGGCATTGTAACCTCTGATTTTTGCTTCGGGCACAGAAGCAAATAAAGTGCGGATGTCTGTAAAAAATCCGCAATAGGTGGCTGGGTTGCTTCTAGGTGTTCTTCCAATAGGGCTTTGATCTATTTCAATTACTTTGTCGATATGCTCAAGTCCTTTGATGCTTTTATACGCAAGCGGAACTGCTTTCGATTTATAACAATAATGACTCAATAAGGGATACAGTGTTTCATTGATTAAAGTAGATTTTCCACTTCCGCTTACTCCTGTTACAAGAATCATTTTGCCTAGAGGGAAGGAAACATTCACGTCTTTTAAATTGTGGCCTTTGGCACCTTTTAATTCAATAAAATTTCCGTTTCCTTTTCTGCGTTCCTTTGGAATAGGAATACTTTTTTCCCCGTTCAAATATTTTGCCGTGTCACTATTTGATTTCAACACTTCTTCGGGTGTTCCTTCAGCTACAATTTTACCTCCATGAATTCCTGCTCTTGGACCAATGTCTACTAGATAATCTGCCGCAAGCATAATATCCTTGTCGTGCTCTACTACTAATACACTGTTTCCAATATCACGTAAATTCTGCAATGCTTTAATCAGTCGGTGATTGTCGCGTTGATGCAAGCCTATACTTGGCTCATCTAAAACATACGTGATCCCCTGCAATTGAGACCCAATTTGTGTGGCAAGTCTGATACGCTGGTACTCGCCTCCACTCAAACTTTTAGAAGGTCTATATAAGGTTAGATAAGTAAGTCCAACATCCAATAAAAACTGAAGACGTTCTCGTATTTCTTTCAACACATCTTTTGCAATACTATTTTGCTTGTCACTTAATCTTTTTTCTATTCCATTAAACCAATTTGCTAATTTATCGAGATCTAGTTCACTTAATTGAGCAATGTTTTTTTCATCAATCTTAAACCATAAACTTTCTTTCTTCAAGCGGGTCCCTTTACAAGTCTCGCAAGACTTTAATGTCATAAATTTCTCTACCCATTCTCTCAATGCCTCAGTAGTATTTTGGGCAGTAAACCATCTTTTAATCATCGTTACCACTCCCTCAAAATCAGCCGCATAATAAGGTTCGCTTGACTCATCCTCCCCTATTTCTATTTCAGCGATTGTAGAGACATCAATCTCTTCCTGACCATATAAAATTAAATTAATCGATTTTTTTGCAAGCTCTTTCAAAGGCTTATCCATGTTAATCTTATGCTTCTTTGCCAACTGCTGAACCTGCTTAAATACCTGTGCTTCTCTTTCTTCACCTAAGGGCGCAATTCCTCCTTCGTTAATACTTAACGAATCATCCGGTATAACAGCCTCTAAATTGATTTGATATACGGTGCCCAATCCTTTACAAGTTGGGCAAGCACCATAAGGAGAATTGAATGAAAAGGCGTTGGGCGAAGGCTCTTCGTAACTTATACCCGTATCAATGCACATTAAATGCTTACTGTATTGTTCAACTTTTTGGTCATCATTGATTAATAAGAAAAGTAAATCTTTCCCCATTTGCAATGTCTTCTGCACACTCTGACTGAGCCTTAGTTTCATGTCATCTTCTACCTTTAATCGATCGACTACCACTTCGATGTCATGAATTTTATATCGATCGAGTTGCATACGTGGAGTGAGGTCCAGTACTTCTCCATCCACCCTAACTTTCAAAAATCCTTTTTTTCTAATGTCTTCAAATAGTTCTCTATAATGCCCCTTTCTGCCTCTGATCAATGGGGCAAGTAGACTTATTTTTTTTCCTTTAAATTTTTTAAAAATAGATTGTACAATTTCTTCTTCGCTGAATTTCACCATTTTTTTTCCGGTGTTGTAACTATACGCTTCCCCTGTTCTGGCAAAAAGCAATCGAAGAAAATCATAAATTTCCGTGATGGTTCCAACTGTGCTTCTCGGATTTTTATTGGTGGTTTTTTGTTCAATTGAAATAACAGGTGATAGTCCAGTGATTTGATCTACATCTGGTCTTTCCATATCTCCCACAAATTGACGAGCGTAGGCAGAAAAGCTTTCCATATAACGACGTTGCCCTTCATTATAAATGGTATCAAAAGCAAGAGAAGATTTTCCACTGCCGCTCACTCCAGTAAATACTACTAGTTGATTCTTGGGAATAGAGATGCTGATATCCTTAAGATTGTGTTCGCGGGCACCAATTACTTTGATATACTCCGTAGATGTATTGTTCGTTGATGCTGTTGCTATCTTTTTACCCATGGCGCGATTCTTACAGCAAAGATACATACAAAAAAACCTGTCTAAAAAAGACAGGTTTAAGTATTTTAAATAAAGCGACTATTAGTCTTTTTCAATAAACTCGCTCAATTCTTCTTTACTAGCAGAAAAAGAAAATACATTGTTTACTTTGAAATAATTTCTTGGGTCGGTAGAATATTTATAAGCATACTTCGCAAATGCCAACTTGTTTTCTTCAAAAGAAAAAAGGCTACAAATTTGAACTACCTGGTCGCAAGATAAACAGTTTGAAGAAGCAATGCTTTGAGCCGTTTTTAATTTAGTGTCATCAAAGCTACTTTCATTGATTGTTTTTTTGGCAGCTGCAAAATCAGATGCATTCATTGGTAAATTATTCATACAGCCTCTGCTTGGAGGAGGCGTTTGAGTTTGCTGTTGTTGATGATTGGTATTAGAATGAGTAGTGGTAGTAGTGGTGGTATGAACTTCATTTGGTTCATTGATTGATATGTTCATGCTCACACCTGGCAAATTCAGACTTGCCCCCATTCCATTGGTAGTTGTAGTGGTGGTAGTCGTTTGATTAACATTTCCCTGAGCAACAATTGGTTGACCATACTGGCGAACATACATGCCAGAAGGCGGCATAAAATCCTGAGGAACGGGAATCATTGAATAATAAGTCAATTTCACTTTGTTGTTCTTGTCTTTTTTAATTTTATATGTAACGTCCATCATTTTACCTTCCACGTCCGTTATCATCAAATTAGTCTTCGAAATCGTTGCGAATGTTTTGTCTTCGAACATTATTTTGGCACTATAATACGGCTGAGGAAGATCTTCAATTTTAATATTGGATTGAGGCACTTCATTTTGTTTTTCTCCATTAAGTACCAAGAAAAACTTATCTCCATCTTCAGAGAAGACTGTTAAATTCCCCCCAGTTTGAGGCTGAGCTGCACAAATAAATGGGCTCAAAAAAATTAAGATAGCAAGTATTTTTTTCATGTTTGTAATTTTAAAACAAATGTAAATAATTATCTTAGAATAGAAATAGCGCCTTTTTTAAAGAACAAAGTTCCTCCTCCCAATCGATAGGTGGTTTGCCATATAAAAGTGCCGATTTCTTGTTTGATCCCTTTATAGGTTCCGTTCCATTTTGTAAATGGATTGGCAGATGTGAATACCATTTGTCCCCAGCGATTGTATACGCTCAAGGAATAATCTCTTAATGAACCGATATCGCCTACTGGACCAAAGCCATCATTGATGCCATCACCATTAGGTGTAAAAGAAGAAGGAAAATAAACCCCATTACACTGAACCACCACATTAACGGTATCTGCTCCTTTACAGCCGGCGCTATTGGTTACTTCTACAAAATATTCTCCCGATTGAATAACAGAATAAGTAGAAGAGGTGCTGTTGTCTTGCCATTGATAACTTACAAATGCACCAGGATTTAAAATCAATAATTGACCCGGACAAATTAAGGTGTCCCCTCCTAAATTCATGTTTACAGGTACATCTATATTACTTAATACGATATTATTAGCATTGGCCCTACATCCATTGGCATCATTGATTAACAAAGAATAGCTACCTGCAGCAAGACCGTTAATGGTTGAAGTAGATTCGTTGTTTGACCAGAGATAAGTATAAGAATTGGTTCCGCCATTCACGGTAGCAACAATTGATCCGTTCACACTATTACAAGTTTCTGGAAGCGTTTGTGTTTGAATATTTATTGCACTAGGTTCAACGAGACTGATGGAGGAAGATGCTCCACAGGCTCCAATAGCAGAAACATTAACCGTATATGTGCCAGCAGTAAGATTACTGATAGATTGAGTACTCTGAGAAGGGGTCGTATTCCAATTATAAAAATAAGTGCCATTTCCTCCCAATACATTGGCAGTAATAGACCCATCATTGTCTCCATTACAACTTATTGGATTGGTAACAACGGCATCAGTATTTAAAATGATGATTGTTTTAGTGATAGTAGAGGGACTACTGTTCGAATAATTAACAGTAAGGGTTACACTATAAGTGCCTGGTCCAGAAAAAGTATGCGAAGGATTGGCTAATGTAGAAGTATTGGCTGTGCCAGAAGTAGGATTGCCAAAATTCCAAACCACACCCGTTTGACAAAGTCCTGCATTTCCAATAAAGTTAACGGTATTATTAGCCATGCAATTGTAAGTAAAATTAGCACTAACAGGAGGTGTCTGCTTGATGGAAATATCATCTATTGCAAAACCTTCATAATCATTACACACAGTTCCTGCACCAAAAGCAAATCGAAAAATCACTTTGCTTTTACCCGCAAGCATACTTAAATTATGTTTAGCCAACACCCATGTACCGCTACCCCCACCACTTCCACAACTACCAGATCCTGGCTGAACACTTCCAGACCAGCCTGCTACA
>CANJJU010000040.1 GCA_947474815.1 Chitinophagaceae bacterium
AAGCAGTTAGAGAAAGGATTGATGCAGCTTACCGATGAAGGGGTAGCCCAATTATTCACTCAATTTGGGGGTAACAAGAAAATCATTGGTTGTGTGGGTGAATTGCAGTTTGAAGTTATTCAATATCGTTTATTACAAGAATATGGGGCTTCTGTGCAAATGAATAATTTGCCCTTTTATAAGGCTTGCTGGCTAACCAGTAAAGATCCCAAAAAGCTAGAAGACTTTGCAAAGTACAAGCAAGGAAATATAGCAGAAGATAAAGACGGGCATTTAGTGTATTTAGCTGAAAGTGAATGGTTCCTAAATACAGAAAGAGTGAATAACCCAGATATAGAGTTTCATTTTACTTCGGAAATACATAAATAAGTTCAGAAGTTTCAGGGGTTGAATGGTTTTAAAAGGTTGAAATATCAACGATTTGTAATAACTAATCCAACTATATTTATTGGGTCTCCTTAATAATCTATTAACCTCAAACGTTAAACCTTAAACCTATTATATTCCCACATAATTATGCGGGGTGATCTTTTTTAACTCTGCTTTTATCTTAGCAGACACTTTCAACTTGCTAATAAAAGCATGAATCGCTTTTTTATCAATGTTATGTCCACGGGTTAATGCTTTCAATGCCTCATAAGGAGCAGGGTATTGTTCTCTGCGTAAAACCGTTTGAATGGCTTCAGCCACAACAGCCCAATTAGCCTCAAGATCAGCTTTTAAGGCCACTTCATTTAAAATGAGCTTGTTCAGACCTTTTTCAATTGATTTGATTGAAATAATTGTATGAGCAACTGGAACACCCACATTTCTTAATACAGTACTATCTGTTAGGTCTCTTTGCAATCTAGAAATAGGGAGTTTACCAGATAAATGTTCAAATATTGCATTGGCAATCCCTAAATTACCTTCAGCGTTCTCAAAATCAATGGGATTTACCTTATGCGGCATAGCGCTACTTCCTACTTCTCCTTTTTTAATTGTCTGTTTAAAATAATTCATGCTTATGTAACTCCACATGTCTCTGCTAAAATCCAATATGATTGTATTGATTCTTTTTATTGCATCAAAATGAGCAGCTAGTAAATCGTAATGTTCTATTTGAGTAGTATAACGCTGACGTTGTATGCCTAATTTATTTTCTAATAACTCATCTGCAAATTTGTTCCAATTGTATTTTGGGAAAGCAACATTATGGGCATTGAAATTTCCCGTAGCACCTCCAAATTTTCCACTGAATGGAATAAAACTAAATAATTGAATTTGATTTTCGATTCGTTCTACAAATACCATTAATTCTTTCCCTAATCTTGTAGGAGAAGCTGCTTGGCCGTGCGTTCTAGCTAACATGGGGACATTTGCCCATTTTTTTGCTAACGAATAAATATGATGCTGAAGATTCAATATAGCGGGTAAATATTCCAATTCAATTGCATCTTTCCATAGCAGAGGAATAGCAGTGTTGTTTATATCTTGTGAAGTAAGTCCAAAATGAACCCATTCAGTATGTTTACCCGCACCTAAAGTTTGAAGAGCGTCTTTTAAAAAATACTCCACTGCCTTTACATCGTGATTGGTTATTTTTTCTGTTTGTTTGATTTGATCTGCCTGTTCAACTGAAAAACCATCCACTAATTGTGTCAAGGCTAATTTTTGTTTTGAGTCTAATTTGAAAAACTTTTTTTCAGATAGAAAGATAAAATACTCCACTTCTACCTTTAATCTATACTTTATCAATGCGTATTCAGAAAAGTATTCTGAAAGTTCTTTGGTTGCATTTGCATAGCGACCATCAATAGGAGAGATAGAGGTAAGTGCAGATTGATTCATATTGCAAAATTACATCAAGAAAATGAAGATTTTATCATTCCTTAAATTATCTGAATATCACATATAGTAATTAGGCTTCCAATAAAATAAATTAATTTCGCCGTAAATGAAAGAATTGAATAAAAGGATCAGGATAGCCGCTGTAAGTTATTTAAATACAAAGCCCCTAACGTACGCTTTTGAACAAGGTGCTATGAGCGACTCCATAGAACTGTCATTTGAGTATCCTTCAAAGGTGGCGTCAGACTTATTAAATGACCGAGTAGATGTTGGGCTTGTTCCAATTGCCGTTATTCCTCTATTAAATGAATCGTATATAATATCAGATTACTGTATATCAACAGAAGGGGAAGTGGCAAGCGTTTGTCTATTTAGCCAAGTGCCTTTAAACGAAATAGAAACAATTAAGCTAGACTATCAGAGTAAAACATCTGTAGCCTTATTAAAAATATTACTAAAATATCATTGGAAACTATCTCCCAATTTAACAGAGGCATCAGAAGGCTATGAGACAACAATCAAAGGCTCCACTGCAGGCTTAGTTATTGGTGACCGAGCATTGATTCAAAGAAGTACATCAACGTATATTTATGATTTAGGGTTAGCTTGGAAAGAAATGACAGGACTTCCGTTTGTTTTCGCAGCTTGGGTAGCCAACAAAATATTACCTTCTGCCTTCATTCATACATTTAATGAAGCTACTTCACAAGGATTACAACATATTGACAAAATCGTTGCTGATCTCAATTTCAATGAATATGATATGAAAAAATATTATACCATTAATATCAACTATCAACTGAATAAGGATAAGATAGCTGCTATGCAGAAGTTCACAGAGTTATTATCACATATTGAATAATCAATTCTGCGTTTGATTACAAGCGAATTCTTTTCCTGATATTTTCTAAAATAGGAGCTAGATCGGGAGTTATATTTCTGAGGTGTAATCCCGCTACATACATTCCAACAAATAATACGGATCTTCCGATCAATCCAAATAACCCTGTTACGTTATTGAATAAATAGAAGCTAATAATATAACAAGCAATAGAAATTAATATCACTTCAAGGGTTTTGGTGCTAAAGGGTTGCATGTTAAATTTCTTATACAAGAATCCAAAGCGAATAATATTATAGCAACTAAATGAAACCAAATTGGCAATAGCAGGGCCAAAAATTCCGTATTTTATTGTGAGGGTATAGCTCAAGGGAATAATCATCGAGGTTAGAAATAAACTAGTCCAAAGTTCAAATCGCCAATAAGTAGAAGTGCCAATAATCTGCGCATTTACACCTGTGCCCATTTCTATAATGGTAACCAATCCCAAAATAAAAAACACCCATTTCCCTTCCAAGTATTCAGGATTTATATTGAAATACAATATTGCATCAGAAAAATTGAGCCAGATACAGAAAAAAGCCATTAAAGCAAAAGCAAGCAAGTTGATGGATGACCGTTTGTAAATCCTATTAATCTCCACTAGGTCTTTTTCTTTCCATGCTCTAGATAAAATCGGAATGGTGATAGCGACTATACTTCTGAAGGGAGCTTGCAAAACAGAAACCATATAAGCTGCTAATCCGAAAATACCCACTTTTCCTAGATTTTGTTTCGCAGCAAGTACCAATCCGTCAATACTTTGTCTTAATACCCCCACAATAATCACTATAAATGTTAGTGACATGATAGCAATGATCTTTTTCCTGAATTTCCAGGTAACCCTGCTAAACTTAAAGCATACCCATAATTGATTTTCACGATAAAGATAAATAGCCAAAATAATAACGATGGCCGAATATTGAAATGAAAATAAAATAATAAATGTTCTGAAATCTATAAAGTCAAATATTTTTAATAAAATGATACAAAGAGTATATAAGCGCAGTATTGTTTCTCTTAAAAAACTAGTAAAAACGCCCTTTTTAAACCCATATGAATAGGCTTCTAGAATATTATAGAGTAAAAAAAAGAAGGCCATCGGTAAAATCCAATAAAAATACTGAACGAATAAAATAGAATTGGCACTGAATTTCCTAATTATTAAAGGCTGTAATAAGAAAATGCCGGTACTGGTAATTGCAAATCCAACTAATGCAACAATAAAAGCCACAGAAAGCAAATCGTTGTTCTTAGGAGAAAGATTGTCTTGGTAATAGGGGAAGAATTTGAATAAATAGGAAGTAACGCCCAACGTAGAAAATGCAAAAGTCAATTGACTGATTTCTATAATGATTCTGGTGAGTCCATTTTGATCTGAAGTAAACCAGCTTTGGTGTGTTAAGAAGTAAGTATTAAGCGCTCCGATACAGAACCCTATATAGATCCAACTTGTTGCTTTTAAAATACTTCTACTTATTTGAGACATGCTTTACAGTACTATTTAAATTATTTATCAACTAGGTCACTTGAATGCATATATCATTCCAGTTTTAGCTTCATTCAATCCCATATCAACATGTCTAGGGAAATGCATTACACAATAATTGTGTTTGATTAGCACTTCAATGATTTTGTTTGGTCCAAGAATATGCCATTCAATAATGAGTCCTTTAATTTTATTAAGAAAATTTGGATTATCGATTGCTTCAATAATTTTATACTCTTCTCCTTCACAATCTAATTTAATAAAAATATTACTTAGGGGATGCTTGATAAATACATCGTTTAAAACATTAATAATATTTTCTATTTCAACATTTATTAGTTCTAATTTATTTTTATCAGAAATTGTATGATTGATAAATACATCATTAGTGCTTGCAATAGCCGAACCGCTTTCATAAAGCGGAACTTTAATGCTTCCAGAATAATCACTTATGCCTTTATTTACAGGGCTGATTTTAGTATTTAAAATAGGGTTAAGTAGTAAGTTTTTGTTGGCTTCGTTAAAAGTCGACAAAAAAGGTTCATAAGAGTAAATGTGACTAATTTTATTATTGCTAGAAAAATACAAACTAGCATACCCAACATTCAATCCAATGTCAATGAAAACTGCATTTTCATCAGGGATTCTTATATCATAAATAGTCTCCAAAAAAATCTCTTTTACAGTTGCAATATTTTCAACAGAAAATACATTTAAATAAATAGTATTAAAATTTAATAAAAATCCTTTACTGTAAGTTTTTTCAATAATTGCTTCCTTGCAGTTTAAGACTTTAAATAGGGTAGATAGTGCAGATTTAAAAAGAAACAATTGACTTATGGGGATGCTATTGCCTGAATTTAAAAAAAGTATACTAGACTTACTCCTTTTAATCATTTTAGAATATGACAAAGGAAGATTATAGTGAGAGAATAAAAAAGCAGTTTTTAAACTCCTAAATTTTAAAAAAAAGAATAAAAAAGAAATTATTTTTAATAGTATTCTAAAAAAAACCATCTTTATATAGATTATCTTGTAAATGTATTAAAGAAATCTTAATAAACGATGTCAATAAAGAGTGATTTTACAATAGTTCTTCCTGTTTATAATGGAGGAGAATATTTAAAAGAATGTATTAATAGTATTTTAGCACAGACATACCCTCACTTTATACTGCAGGTTTATAATAGTTTTGATAATACAGATGGGTCCACAGAATATCTAAATTCTTTAAAGGATGAGAGGATAATGATTTTACAAGCTACCCAGCCATTGACAATAGAAGAGAACTGGGCTAGATTCGCTACAAATCTTAATACAGAATATTCAACAATAATTGGTCAAGATGATTTATTGTATCCGAATTTCCTAATGGAGTTTAAAAATGCTATTGAGGAATTTCCAGATGCAAGTTTATGGCACTCTCATTATGACTTTATAGACTCAACAGGTCGCCATATAAAAGATTGCAAAAAAATGCCCTCTTCAGAAAGTATTAATGATTATTTTAAGCATATTCTTAGTATGTCACAAGACACTATAGGGACAGGATATGTATTTAGAAGTTTAGATTATAAAAAAATAGGAGGAATACCCATGTATCAAGATCTTCTTTTTGCAGATTTCGCATTGTGGATTGAATTAACCTCGATAAAGTACAAAAGAAATATAGGACAAAATCTATTTTCTTTTAGAATACACCAAAGCACTACAACAAAGGCCAGCCCTTATAAATATTTTAAAGGGTTAAACAGCTTTTTGATATTTGTAAACAATCAAATTAACAAAGGCAATGAAGAATTGAATAAAATAATTTTCAATAATATTCATGTTTTTTTAAAATATTATGCCGAATTATTATCAATTAAAATCATCAAATACAAGGAATCTCATCAAATAACTGTTGCTGAAGTTATTAAATCAATCGAAGTTTTTTACATTAAGATATCACCAAAACATGCATTAAAATTTAGCATTAAAACAAAAGCTGCATTATTAATTGAAAAAAAATATATTTTTAATCTTATGTACAAAATATTTAAAAGGATATTTGTATAATTTATTTTTGTTCTGCGATATAGAATTGTATTTTATAATACTAATAAAATGACCCCATTAATCTCACTTTGTATTCCTGCATATAAAAACGTAGCCTATCTGAAGGTATTATTAGCTTCTATAGAAAATCAAACATTCAAAAATTATGAAATTATCATAACTGATGACAGTCCAAACAATGACGTGGAAAAAATTGCCATTGAATTTGCAGTAAGAATGCCCATTACATATAAAAAAAACATTCCTGCTAAAGGCTCTCCAGGCAACTGGAATGCAGGCATCGCTTTGGCTAAAGGGGAATGGATAAAAATTATGCATGATGACGATTGGTTCGCCTCTTCAGAAAGCTTAACCGAATACGCTCTAGCAATAGACAATAACCCCCAAGCTTCCTTTATTTTCACACAATTTTGCGATTATGAGAACGGAGTGCTAAAACAAATCAATCGCATCAGTAAGCAAACTTTAAATAGAATCATTAAAAATCCCTTGTATTTATTTAAAAAGAATTTTATTGGAAACCCCAGCAATGTTCTATTGAAAAATAAATTAAGCGAATACTATGATGAAAAGCTTAAATGGGTAGTAGATTTTGAATTTTATATAAGATGCTTACAAAAATTGGAAATAGCTTATATCCCTAAAGTACTTATCAATATTGGGTATAACAATGATCAAATTACAAAAGCCGTTTTTAGAAATAGACAGGTAGAAATTCCGGAGAATATATATATGCTTAACAAATTAGGCTTAACTGTACTTAAAAACATCATTGTATTTGATTATTATTGGCGATTGTTTAGAAATTTAGACATCCGTCATATTGAAGAAGTAGAAGAAAGCATTGAAGGGAATCATTTGCCACATGAATTAAAATCAATGCTAGCATTTCAATTTAAAATACCGCTTCGTATTTTAAAAATAGGTGTTTTCTCAAAAACCTTTATGTTTATTGCTTATATTAGATCATTGTGCTATAAAAAGTAATGTGTTCATGAAACTTTCGATTATTCTTGTTAATTATAAATCACCGCAATTATTAATTGATTGCCTTTCCTCTATATACCAATTTGATACCAATCGATTTGAAATTATTGTAGTGGACAATTACTCACAAGACAATACAGCAGCGTTACTAAAACAACAATTCCCGTTAGTTACATTCATTCAAATGGGATACAATGCAGGGTTCGCAAGGGCTAACAATGCGGGTATAAAAATCGCTTCCGGGGAGGCTGTATTGCTTCTCAATACTGATACGATTATTATTAACGATGCAATCAATAATTGTTTGAATGAATTTATTTCTTCTAATGCAGTCGCCTGTGGAGCCCAGTTGTTAAATGAAGATAATACACCTCAAATTGCTGGAAATTATGCTATGAAAGGCGGCCTGAATTATTTATTGCCACTTCCATTTTGGGGACAATTTTTAAAATTTATTGCAGAACTATTAAAAGTAAAAAAGCCTAATGTACCAGATTCCACTGGAATCGTAGAGGTTGATTGGATAAATGGCGCCTTCTTAATGGTTAAAAAAGCAGCCATTGATAAAGCAGGCTTACTGGATGAAGATTTCTTTTTATATGCAGAAGAAGCAGAGTGGTGCAGCAGATTGAAGAAAGTGGGCAGATTGTTTATATATGGACAATTTAAAGTCGTTCATTTGCAAGGCAAAACCGCAAACGAAGCATTTGGATCAACCGGAAAAGGGTACTTTAATTTATTTGATACAAAAGGCCTTCAAATTATGCTCAGTAATTTTGTGAGAATCAGAAAGGAATTTGGAGTAGCCTGGATGATTTTCGACCTGATTAATTACTGTATAACAATTCCTATTTTCTTTTTTGGAATGTTGGTAGAAAAAATAATCAAAGGGAATGGTTCCTCCTACCAATTCAAACAATGGAAAGGGTATAGCATTAATGTAATTAGGCTAATAGGTTTTTCGCCCAAGATAATAGCCAATAAACCCTATTTTTATAAAGTGCTGTAAGAGTATTAGTAGGCACGACTATTATTTTTTAATTCTTCTACCATCATTTCTGTAACAAGCTTCTGCAAATCATACGTTGGTTTCCAACCTAATTTTGTTTTTGCTTTAGTGGAATCTCCAATTAATAGATCTACTTCAGTTGGCCTGAAATATTTTTCATTAATTCCTACAACTTGTTTGTCTATTGGTATTTGATATAATGGGTTATTACATTTTTTTATATACCCTTTTTCATCAACACCTTCGCCCTTGAAATACAATTCGATTCCAATATGAGCAAATGCCATATTAATAAAAGTTCTTACAGAAGTAGTAACATTTGTTGCAAGTACAAAGTCTTCTGGGGTATCTTGTTGTAGCATTAGCCACATCCCTTCAACGTAATCTTTTGCATGTCCCCAATCTCTTTGAGCATCTAAATTCCCTAACATCAACACATCGGAAGAACCTAATGCCATTTTAGTGACGGCGATTGTAATTTTTCTTGTGACAAAGCTTTCGCCACGAAGTGGACTTTCATGATTAAACAATATGCCACTCACAGCAAAAATATTATAGGCTTCTCTGTAATTGACCGTAATCCAATGCCCATAAAGTTTTGCTACTCCATAAGGTGATCGGGGATAGAAGGGTGTATTTTCAGTTTGAGGAATTTCCTGCACCTTACCAAACATTTCAGATGTTGAAGCCTGATAAAATCGAGTCTTCTTTTCAAGTCCTAGTATTCTAATGGCTTCCAAAATCCTGAGAACACCCATTGCATCTGAGTTGGCAGTATATTCAGGTGTTTCGAAGCTTACTTGCACATGACTCTGAGCTCCCAAATTATATATTTCATCAGGTTGGGTCTGCTGGATAATTCGGGTAATATTGCTTGAATCCGTAAGATCTCCATAATGTAAATGAAAACGATCTGACAATTTTTTGTCGAGAAATAAATGATCTATTCTTTCACTCCTAATCAAAGAAGACCGGCGCTTTATTCCATGTACATTATAGCCTTTATTTAGAAGCATTTCTGCTAAATAGGCTCCATCTTGTCCTGTAATTCCGGTAATAAGTGCTGTCTTCATAAATAATAAATGTGCTCAAATTTAGTATAAAATACTCACCTTTTAAGGGTTAGTGAGTCAAAATTTGAACTTTTTACCTTGATTAATTTAAAAAATAATGAGAATACTCATTATTTAGATTGATTGACATCATTTGAATCATATTTATATTTTTTGATTTTCACATGGTTGATTAATGCTAAAAGAGTAAAAATTTATATGGGGTACATAAATATTTTTCATTTGGGCAATAAACACCAGCAACTGATTAGAATTGTAGATTACTACAATAAAGAATTAGAAGTATATGAAAAGGTGCTAAATGATGTTGCAGATAAAAATATTACAGATGAATCACGAGAGGATGTTACTCATTTTCAAAATAGATTTAATGATCAGCATCACAATATCGAGGATTTAAAACATCAAATTAATGTGAATAAATTTCTGGTTTTTAAAGACGCGAAGCATCATGCAGGGAAAGTAGAGGAGACTCTTGTTCAAGAAAATTATAAAATCGAAAATGAAGTAATCGCTTTCGAAAGATCAATTATGAATTTAAAGCATGATTTTAAAAAATACTTAATGAAATGGCTATAAGATTTTACCCTATAAACTGAAGATTGCCGTAATATTATTCGTATTGCGGCTTTTTTCATTTAAAAATAAAATGAGTATTTTCGATAAATGGAATTATTGCGTGTAGCAAACTTAAGTATAGAACATCTGCAAGATAAAGTTCTAACTAATATATCTTTTACTCAAAATACACTTCAGAAAATTGGAATAGCTGGGGAGACCGGCTCAGGTAAAACAACTTTACTAAAAGCGATTGCTGGCCTTAATCAGCCCCTTTCAGGTGATATATTTTTCGATAACAATAGAGTAGAAGGCGCCGAAGAAAAGCTTATTCCAGGGCATCCTCAAATCGCGTTTTTAAGTCAGTCTTTTGAATTAAAGAATAATTACTGGGTGCATGAAATTTTATCTTATGCAACAGAATTAGAAAAATCAAAGTCGGTTGAGTTATATAAAATTTGCAGAATAGACCATTTACTCAATCGCAGAACAGATCAATTATCAGGAGGAGAGAAACAAAGAATAGCTCTGGCTAGATTGCTTTCCACATCTCCGAAATTATTATTATTAGATGAGCCATTTTCAAATCTCGATCCAATTCATAAAAACATCATTAAGCATGTTATCAATGATATCGGCGACCAATTAGGCATTTCTATTATTATTGTATCGCATGATCCTAGAGATTTACTCTCTTGGGCTGATGAAATAATACTTATCAAAAATGGCAAGATTATACAAAGGGGCATTCCCCAGCATTTGTTTCATTTTCCTGCTAATGAATATTGCGCTGGGCTATTGGGAGATTATAGTTTAATTAGAAATCACCAGTCAATAACTAAAGATCAATCAAACTCTAATGAATTTTTAGATAAACAATTGTTCGTTCGGCCCCATTATTTTAACGATAAAAAAGAGGGCAATGATTTGATATTCGGCGTTGTGCAGAAAATTCTATTTTACGGAAACTATTACATGTTGGAAGTATTGATAAATAATGCAGTTGTGCGCGTTTTGTGTGATGAGGATGAGGATAAATATAAAATAGGAGACTCCATTAATTTGAATTATTATAGACCTGAGCACTGGTACATATGATGTTAATATTAAATATTATAATTTCTATATAAGTTATTAAAAATCAAATTATAAATAACTATTTGTCTGTTATTTCTTGTTAACACCTTGAAGCTTCGATTCAGTCGTAACCATGAAAAAAGTCCTGCTAAAAGCAGGACTTTTTGATGTGATTCGGATTGGATTCGAACCAATGACCCTCAGCTTAGAAGGCTGATGCTCTATCCAGCTGAGCTACCGAACCATCTGGAATAGTTTATTTAGGGTTGCAAATATAAGGTTTATAATTTTTGGACGCCAAATTTTACTCGGTATATAATTTTTTGTAGTTTTTATATCATTAACTCTTGTGAAAACTACCCGTTACTTCATAAGATGATAGAAAACAGTAAAAGCTAAATATTTATAGTCTATATTTGCAAAATTATTTAACAATCACATTAAAAGATATAACTAAACGAACGTTTATGAAACAAAAAATCACCCTCTTATTATCATTATTAGTATTGATAAGTGGAGTATTTGCTCAAAATAAAAGCAGCAAAAGAAGCCTATTGGGTATTCACCTTAATTCTTTAGATGCAACTTCAGCTGCTGCTTGGAAGAATCATGAGAATACTTTTGTGGGACTGGCTAAACTAGATCGCGGTATTTCTATTTCTTATTGGAAATTAATCTGTCCTAAAGTTGATTTTTCTGTAAAGGGAACCATTTTATTACATGATTATGATGTAATAGATAGAGGTGCTAGCGAAGCTTCAAATAAAAAAGCTGGTATTGAATTAGAGCCGTCTCTAAATGTTAAATCTCGTAACGATAAATCTGCTTTTAATCCTTTTATATCTCTTGGACTTGGAGTAGGAAACTATTCAAATGAATTTGGGGCATACGTTCCTATTGGTGTAGGTGTTCAATCTTATATTGGTAGTGCTA
Organism: Chitinophagaceae bacterium; assembly: GCA_947474815.1. Classification (GTDB taxonomy): domain Bacteria; phylum Bacteroidota; class Bacteroidia; order Chitinophagales; family Chitinophagaceae; genus Ferruginibacter. Next base: position 11,895 of record CANJJU010000040.1, read on the forward strand.
CTTATTTATTTCTTCAAACTCAATACCGTCAATCTTTAACGAAAGATAAAATGAATAGCAGTTTCTTGTATTCATTCGGAATCTCTGAAACAATTGGAACAGAAAAACCTGCAGTTGTTGTACTTCCTGCTCCTCCAGTTGTGCTGGATCGTGATAGCGATGGAATAGCTGATGGTGATGATAAATGTCCAGATGTTGCTGGAATTGCAAAATATTTGGGTTGTCCTATTCCTGATACTGATGGGGACGGAGTAAATGACGAAATGGATAAGTGTCCTTCTGTAAAAGGATTGGCTCGTTTGGAAGGATGTCCTATTCCTGATACAGATAATGATGGAGTAAATGATGAAGAAGACAAATGTCCTAATGTAGCAGGGCCTGCAAGTAACATGGGATGTCCTGTTATTGAACAAAAAATTATAGAAAAAATCAATAAAGATGCAGGTAAAATTTATTTCGCCTCTTCTAGTGCTAAATTGTTGCCTAAATCATATCCAGCATTGAACGAAATAGTGTCTGTACTGAATACTGATCCTACTTTGAAATTAGATATTTCTGGACATACTGATATAACTGGTAACGCAGCAAAGAATAAGACTTTGTCTCAAAATCGTGCTAATGCTATTTTGAAATACCTTTCTAGTAAAGGCATCTCAACTGATCGTACAACAGCTACTGGTTTTGGACAAGAAAAGCCAATTGCAACTAATAAAACAGCTGCTGGTCGTGCCAAAAACAGAAGAATCGAAATGGCATTAAGAAATTATTAATAGAAATCTTAATAAAAGAAAAAGCCTCAGCAATTGCTGAGGCTTTTTTAATGCTGTAAAAATCCTAACTAAGTTGTTTCGTAAGAAAACTTTCTATCGTACTACAGGGAATAAAGAATGGCTTTGAAAGAATGGTCATTTCTAAGATTTGATCATGAAGGATATAAGAACCCGCAATGGCATTTCCAAGAATATTTACATCAAATGTTCCGCCTGTTTCAGTTCTGCTAAAATTTCCTCCCTGACTCTCTACAACAGATTTTGCTTTATTTAAAGCCTCTTCAATTGATCCAGTAAAGGGTATTTTAAAATTACAATCGGACATATCTTAAGTATTTACGTTTTTGAATAAAAAAAATTAATTAGCAATGACATTGTAATCTAATACCTCGTTGTATAAAGTGTCTCTTTCTATTGGATGCCTTTTGGCTTGTTGAATTAATCTTACTAATTCTTCTGTAGACATAGTAGGAGTTTGTTCTTCGCTGCCTGCCATAGAATATATTTTGGTAGAATCGTCGATTGTTCCATCTATATCATTTACTCCGAACGACAAAGACAATTGAGCATTTTGCCTACCCAACATAGGCCAATAGGCTTTAAGGTGAGGAAAGTTATCTAAGTAGATTCTTGCAATGGCATACATGCGCATATCCTCCGTAGTAGTCAATTCATTGATATAGCTCATATCATTGTTAGCATTTCTAAATTTCAAGGGAATAAAAGTGTTGAATCCCTTAGTTTTATCTTGTAAAGCACGAAGCTTACTCATGTGGTCTACTCTGTGACTAAATTTCTCCACATGACCATACAACATGGTTGCGTTGGTATGCATTCCTAACTCATGAGCTGCTTCATGGATTGCAAGCCATCCTTCTCCTGATACTTTATCGCCTGCAATGGCTTCCCTTATTTCGGGATGAAAAATTTCGGCACCGCCGCCAGGTAGAGATTGCAACCCTGCATCATGTAATTGTTTGAGACCTTCTTTAGTAGTAAGTTTTGCTTTTCTAAACATGTAATCAAGCTCTACCGCTGTAAATGCTTTGATATGTAAGTCTGGTCTATGTTTTTTTATTTTCTGAATAAGCTCAATGAAATAGTCCATGGTCATTTTTGGATGTACACCACCCACAATATGAACTTCCGTAACAGGCTTTCCATCATAAGATTTAACAATATCTACCATTTGATCAATACTCAATTCCCACCCTTCATCTTTATGGGCATACAAACGTGAATAAGAACAGAATTTGCAACTGAATACACAAACATTGGTGGGTTCAATATGAAAATTTCTATTGAAGTACGTTTTATCTTTATGAAGATTCTCTCTAACGAAATTTGCAAGTGCGCCAACAAATGAGAGGCTTCCTTTTTCGAAAAGAATGAGGCACTCTTCATCACTTATACGCTGGCTCGCTTTAACTTTTGTAGCAATCTGCTGCAATTCAATATCACTAGTACTATTAATAAGTATATCAACTATTGAACTCATCCTTTAAGTATTTATACAAATTTACGATGAATAGCTCTGTTGTAGCATTAATTTTATTAAACTTTTACCAGTTTATATTAGATATTAGAATAATGAAAGATTACCTATAAGCTATGTTTTGTATCAAATAAATATTTATCTTCCAATCCTAAATAAATCACCTAAAAATTTGCTTATGAATATTAGAACTCGACTTACCTTAATGAGTTTTTTACAATTCTTTGTTTGGGGTGCATGGTTGATCACGGTTGCCAACTATTGGTTTGGCACTAAACAATGGAGCGGTGAAAAATTTGGAGATGTGTTTGCTACGCTAGGTTATTCATCCATTATTATGCCTGCTTTAACTGGCATCATTGCTGATAAGTGGTTAAATGCCGAAAAGCTTTACGGAATGTTACATATTTTAGCGTCTGTATTTTTAGCTAGTATTCCATTAGCGGGAAGCCCTGCTGCTTTTTTTGGAATCATATTCGGAGCGATGCTTTGTTATATGCCTACCATTTCCTTATCTAATTCTATTGCTTATAACATTTTGAAGAATAACAATTACGATGTTGTAAAAGTATTTCCACCCATCAGGGTTTGGGGAACAATAGGGTTTATTGCAGCTATGTGGCTGACCAACCTTTCAGGCAATAAAGCGTCGGCTAACATGTTTTACATATCTGCTGCTGCAGCACTGATTCTAGGAATCTATTCTTTTACGCTTCCCAAGTGTCCTCCTCAAAAATTAATTTCCGCAAATGCTTCCTTAGGTCAAAAATTAGGCTTAGATGCATTTAAGTTGTTTAAAAATCCTAAAATCGCGATGTTCTTTGCATTCTCTATGTTTTTAGGAGCTGCGTTGCAACTTACCAATATGTATGGAGATGTTTATTTGTCTGAATTTTCCAAAATGCCCGCCTATGCTGAATCATTTGTAGTAAAGTATTCTACTATTGTTATGTCTATTTCCCAGATATCAGAAACGCTATTTATTTTGGCTATTCCTTTCTTTCTTAAACGTTTCGGTATAAAGCAGGTCATGTTCATTTCAATGATTGCATGGGTATTGCGTTTCGGATTGTTTTCTTTTGGAAACCCAGAAGAAGGATTATGGATGATCATCCTCTCTTGTATCGTTTATGGAATGGCTTTTGATTTTTTCAATATATCGGGTTCATTGTTTATTGAAACCTCTACTGATCCTTCCATTCGTTCAAGTGCTCAGGGATTGTTTATGATGATCACCAACGGCTTCGGTGCCGTTTTAGGTAGCAAAGTAAGCGGGTGGATGATTCAAAATTACTATACCAGTGAAGCAGGAGTGAGAGATTGGCATGGTATCTGGCTTGTGTTTGCTATATATTCACTTGTTGTGGGCATATTGTTCCTTTTGTTTTTTAAACACAAACATGACCCAAACGCTATTGCCAACATTAATCATTGATTTAATTTGAAAAGCTATTTTATAAATAAAGCCCTGTAAAAACAGGGCTTTATTATTTATGCAATTTTAAAAAAAATCGTTTATTTAAGGGAATCAATTTTCTTTACAAACATAGCTTTGGGTTGTGCACCTACTAATTTGTCAACTACCTGACCGCCTTTAATAAAAAGAATAGCTGGAATACTAGTGATTCCGTAGTTCATAGAGATTTGAGGATTGTGATCAACATTTACTTTGCCAATCTTAACTTTCCCTTCGTACTCTTTTGAAAGTTCTTCAATAACTGGTCCAATTGCTCTGCATGGTCCACACCATTCAGCCCAAAAGTCAACAACTGATAATTTATCCGAATCCAACACTTCCGATTTGAAATTCGCGTCTGTAAATTCTAATGCCATAATATATATTTTTGTGTTTTAATATTCATTGCAAATGTATGTCCATAAATGATAAAGTGCTGTTATGACATATCCACATTTTGTAAATGTGTAAAAAACAGCAAAAAGTCATGCGATATGATTAGGACGTCAAAACTGTCAGTTCTATATTTTTGTTGCTATCTAGAAAAACAACCATTTCATCGTTCATCGTAAAGCCTCTTTCTAGCGTCGTTAAGCTTATTTTATTATTTGCTATGGTGTCGGTAATGTTAAATTTCAAGGAGGTATTTCCAGGATTGTTCTTAATATTATTATCTAAAAAATCGACCAATTTCTCGTCAACAAATTGAGGGGGTAAATCTATAATCACTTGTTTGGTAAGGGATGATTTTACCGTGTCGAGTAAGTGTAACTTATAAATCTTAAACTCATATTGATCACTATTGAATCTTTGTTTAAATGCTCCTTCAATTAATACAATTCTACCTTTTTCTAAATATTTATTATACTTTACATAATCTTCACTCCATAGCATAAATTCTGCTTTCCCACTAAAATCCTCTAAATGAAGTACGCCAAAGTTTTTCCCTGTTTTTGTTAATCTGTGTTGCGCATCAATAACAAGGCCAGCCATTCTGTATTGTCTTGAATTGGGTATTATCCCTACCGCATTTTTTACATCTGTATAATCAATGAGGGGAGTTATTTTGTAATGAGTGAGTTCAAACTTAAAGTTATCAAGTGGATGACCGCTCATATACATTCCGGTCACATCTTTTTCAAAATCTAATTGTTCAATTAATTGCCAAGGTGGGCAAACTGCCAATTTTGGAGTAACAATATCAGGCATTTGCAAATCTCCAAAAAGAGTATTAGCGGTACTAGCAGCCTGTGATTGAAACACCGCACCAAATTTCACTATTTTGTCTAGTGCACTAGCATCTCCCACAGGTTGATATAAATATTGTGCACGATGAGTATTTTGAAAGCAATCAAATGCTCCACTGTATACAAGACTTTCAAGAGACCTTTTACTAACGGCTCTGAGATTAACTCTTTTGACCAAATCAAAAATATCTGAGAAGTGTCCGTGTTTATTTCTTTCTTCGATGACGTTTTCAATTGCTGCTTCTCCCACACCTTTTAATCCGCTAAAACCAAAACGAATTTCACCCTTTTTATTCACTGCAAATCCGTTGTTAGATTCATTGATATCTGGCCCTAACACTACCAATCCCATCCGCTTACATTCTTCCATTAATAAAGTTATTTTATCAATGCTTCCGGCGTGGTTTAAAACAGCCGCCATGTATTCGCTAGGGTAGTGTGCTTTTAAATAAGCCGTTTGATAAGCTACAAATGCATAGCAAGTTGAATGTGATTTATTAAAAGCATATTGAGCAAATGCTTGCCAGTCGTTCCATATTTTATCGAGTTTATCCGCAGGATGTCCTTTTGCAGTTGCCCCGTCGATAAACTTCACTTTCATATTATTAAGGGTAGCAATCTGCTTTTTTCCCATTGCTTTTCTCAATACATCTGCATCGCCTTTACTAAAATTGGCAAGCTTTTGTGATAGAAGCATCACCTGTTCTTGGTAAACGGTAATTCCATAAGTTTCTTCCAAATACTCTTTCATATCTGGCACGTCATATTCAACTATTTCACGACCATGCTTTCTGGAAATAAATTGAGGTATGTATGCCATTGGGCCGGGTCTATAGAGCGCGTTCATAGCAATTAAATCATCAAATTTATCTGGCTTTAATTCACGCAGATATTTTTGCATACCAGCACTTTCAAATTGAAATGTAGCATTGGTATCACCTTGTTGATATAATTGATACGTTTTTTCATCATCTAGTGGAATATTGTCAATTTCAATTTCTACTCCATGATTTTGTTTGATTAAAGAAAGAGCTGTTTTTAAAATGCTCAAAGTTTTTAATCCTAAAAAGTCCATCTTAATAACACCCGCTTCTTCAATAGTGCCTCCTTCAATTTGAGTAAGCCACAAATCTGATTCTTTGGAAGTAGCCACAGGAATTAAATCGGTAAGATCTCTAGGGGCTATTATAATGCCTGCGGCATGAATCCCTGTGTTGCGCACAGAGCCTTCTAAAATTTCTGCTTCATGAAGAATCTTACTTAGCAAATCCTTGCCATTATATATCTCTCTAAGTTTCTTTACATTTTCAAAATCTTCTGCTACTAGTTGTTCTTTTTCTTCTAGTGATTTTTCTTCTCCTTTTGATTCTTTGATTGTAAGAGGAGCATGCAAGAGTCTTTTTAAAACAATGCCTGGTTTTTCAGGAACGAGTTTAGACAAGGCCCTGCTTTCCGCCAAAGGAAGATCCATTACACGAGCCACATCAGCAATACTACTTTTTGCTGCCATGGTACCATAAGTAATAATCTGTGCTACTTGGTTTTTACCATATTTCTGAACCACATAATCAATTACTTTCTGTCTGCCTTCGTCATCAAAATCCGTATCGATATCGGGCATTGACTTACGTTCTGGATTTAAAAAACGCTCAAACAGCAAATTGTATTTGATGGGATCAATATTCGTAATCCCTATACAATACGCTACTACACTTCCCGCTGCTGATCCACGTCCAGGCCCAACAAAAACACCAATTTCTCTTCCTGCTCTAATGAAATCACTTACAATAAGAAAGTAACCTGCAAAGCCCATCTTTTCAATGACGCCCAATTCAAACTGAATTCTTTCTTCTGTTTCTGGGGTTAAAATTTGATATCGATTTTTAGCGCCAGCCCAAGTAATGCTAGCTAGGTATTCATCTTGTGTTTTAAAATTCGACGGCACCACAAAATGCGGAAGGAGGATGTCTTTTTTAAGATCTAATAATTCAACCTTGTCTACAATTTCATTGGTATTGTCAATTGCTTCTGGAATGTCTTTAAATACGACACTCATTTCCTCGGTAGTCTTAAAAAAAAACTGATCGTTGGGAA
>CANJJU010000041.1 GCA_947474815.1 Chitinophagaceae bacterium
AAATATCAAACGTATTATTCTGCAAGGGTGTTCCACTCATGCACAAACGATTTTTTGCAGTAAGTAATGACGCAGCTTTGGTAACTTTCGATGAAGGATTTTTAATAGCCTGGCTTTCATCTAGTATTACATAATCAAAGAAAACCTTTAATAACATATTAATATCACTACGCAAGGTTCCGTATGTGGTAATTATAATATTATGCTTTTCTAATTCTTCAATATCTCGGCTTCTCGTATTTCCGTGATGGATATGATACGTTAAGGAAGGGGTGAATTTTTTTACTTCGTTTTGCCAATTATAAATAAGAGTAGTAGGACAAATCACAATAGCTTTTAATGAGCTGTGGGTATTTTTATAATACTCCAACATCGTTAGCGCTTGCACCGTTTTACCAAGACCCATATCATCGGCCAAAATACCTCCCCATCCCACATCGTTTAAATAACTCAGCCATTGATATCCTGCAATTTGATAGGGGCGTAACACTGCTTGTAAATTAGGCGGCGTGCTTATCTCAGGAATGTTTTTAAATGACCTGATCTTTTCAAACTTTTCATCTAAGGCAAAGCTAATTTCTCCTTCATCTCTATTTTCATACAACTCATCAATTACACTCATATGATACCTCGACAATCGAAGCTTATCACTTTTTCCATCTCCCACTTTAAAAAGCAATGCATATCTTTTAAGCCACTCATCTGGCAATATGCCCAACGTGCCGTCTGCTAGTTGAACAAACGATTGTTTACTAGCCAATGCTTTTTTAATTTCAGCAATGCCTACTCTTTGTTTGTCAAATTCAATTTCTATTTTAGCATCAAACCAATCCAATCCACTACTTACATGAATGTGCGTATTAGGTCTCGCTGTGTTAAATTTAAAATTTCTTAATGCTTCAAAACCATAGACCGAAATTTTAGCTTCTTTCATTTCATCAATAAAAAGAAAGAACCAGTTGTTTTTAAGCACATCAACCCCTCTTAACACAAGGCTTTGTGTTTCTTGTTGTCTAACAAACATTGAATGCAAGCCTTCTAGCTTTTGGATAAAAGCTTCTTCTACTTCTTTGTTTCGCTGAATGATTAAAATCTTTTCGCCATCTGGCAAAACAATCGTTTGCTTGTCTGATGATTTAATATCAAGACCTTGATAGCTAAAGATTGGCTGGAAAACAAGATAGTCTCCCTTTTCAAGTAATTGAACTTTTATATCGGGCACACCTCCTTTAACTTCTTTCACCAATGTTTTATCAAATTCAACCGAATAGTCTCTTGATAGAGGCAAAATTTCTTGTTGCATTTTTATTGCCCAATCCGATTTACTAAATTTTACATTTCCTTGTTGTGAAAATTTTTCTACCAATAAAACATCTTCTGGTTTTTGCCAGGTATATAAAATATTGTCTTGTAAAAACAATAGACTACTCTCGCAATTGTTTTTATTATAAGGAACCGTTTCTCCTTGGAGCTTTACGGTGCTCAATAATTCAAATTGCCCATTCGTTACTTTTACCTTAAATGAGGGTGTTATAAATCGAGCGCTTAGTTCTATTTCTTCTAGATGACTTGTTTTAAAGGACTTGTGCTGTGGCAGTAAAAAGATGAACTGGTTTTGCGACTGCTCTTCAAATATTTTTTTAAGTTTAGGTTGGAGATATTCAGTTATTAATAGCCTGGTTTCTTCTGGAAGATCTGCTCCATCGGTTTGTATAATATTTTCCCAGATTCCACTAAAAGGAGAATTTCTATTTAGATATTTGTTTATTTCGGATTCTTGTAGTTTTCTGATTTGCTGAAACAGTTGTTTGTCTTCTTCGCTGAACAGGTCGATGTTTACAAACTTTGTTAAATCAAGTGCTTCGGTTTTTCCAATATATTTTTTATTTTCTTCGTCTGGTTCCCCTTGTACTGCACTCACAGAAAAACCTGGAAAAGACTTTGCATTAAAATTAAAAACAACTCCTAGTTTTTTGGTGGGCTTTTGTGTTTCTTTTATTTCAACAATTGCTTCGGGCTGTTTGGGTAAAAAGGGCAGTGGTGCCTTGCTTTCCTGTGCGCTATTATTGACAACAACCCTTTTTATTGACAAGTCAAGCAACTTGAGAAATGGCTTTCCTTCTTTATAAGTAAATTCAAATTTTCCAGTCAGATCATCATTCAAACTATACCCATATATCTGCAATAGTTTGTTTTTTTCTTTGTCCCAATTGCGAATGCTATCAAAATAATCAGCTCCATAGGCGTTTAGTAATTGAAGAAATAACAACGTCTTGTGTTCACAAAGTGGGTGCATAGACTCTGCACAAGTACAAGAAGTATCAAAATTTCTTTCGTCGTTTTTTTGGATTACTAAATTAAAAATACTCTCATTGTATTTCAACTCTGCTTCTACTCTCTCTTCTGCAGCTTTTAAAATGCTTGCTTTTGTAGTACGCATCATTTTTTCTGCTTCATCATATATAGCGGGAGATGACAACATTTTAATCGTTTTAAGATTAATGTTTTTCATTTTAGCTATCGTATGATACTGATTGTACTGAAAGGTACTACTGCCCAACATGTTTTTATCCGCCATGTCTTGTAAGCGAAACAGCGCGGCAGACTCATGTCTGCAGATGTCTCCCATATTATAAGGACAAGTACATCGAAGAGATATTAATTTAGGATCAGCGTATTTTAGAATGTTAACTTTATAAAAAGTGCTGTAGCTATCATCTTTTACTCTAAAAGCGATGTTTCCCATTAACTCATCGTGTTCTATCAATTCAACATATCCTGCGCCATGAATTTTTTTTCCACGACGTATCACCTCGTCTGTTCCGTTGTTATAAATATGTTTTATGATATGTGGTAATGCCAATGGAAGATTACTTTTATATGAACAATTTGCTACAATTCCACGTCTAATTCAATTGTCCTTTTAGTGAAAAGGGCAATTTGCAAAAGTAATGCAAAATAAAATGAGTTGAGGTGTTGTGAATAATACTTTAGAGAAAAATTATACTCATATGCTAACGAAACTAACCCTTTGTTAATTTTCCTTCCTGGTAGATAGGTAAAACGGGAGCTGTATTAGGAGTAAGGCAATGTAAAATATCTTTTTCTAGGCCAAACGCTGCAAGTCTTTTATAGTGAGACGCTTCGGTGTCTTTCATAAATTGCATTAAATCAGGCTTAGCTTGCTTGTACATTATTTCTGCCATCTGAGAAGAATCACAATTAATGGTAAAATGATTTTTTATTGAATGTATTACAGCACCAGCGAATAATGTGTCTTCTATGTTTACTCTATCCTTCCATGCAGCACACGCAAGCAATACGGGCTTTTTTTGTTGTATTAAGTAGGAACAAACGGCATCTAAATTAGCAAAGGACCCGGTGATGATTTCGCTGGCTCCATTACCCAAGGCCATGTGTAATAGCTTTGTTCCATTGGTAGTGGTAAGAACGAGTGTTTTACCTCCAATAAACGAAGCGGGATATTCAAATGGAGAATTGCCGTATTGCAACCCTTCTGCTACTTTACCATCTCGCTCACCAGCTGTTATGGCGCCCATTTGTTTTCCAATACGAATACACTCCTGAACACTGTCTACTGGAATAATTTCTTTTGCTCCATTGTAAATTGCAGTTGCTATAGTGGAAGTAGCACGCAACACATCAATAATTACCACCACGCTTGAGCTAATATCATACAGACTTAAGAGCGCTGGAGACAAGGAAGTAAACAGCTCGGGTTTTGTGTTTGCGTTATCCATTGATCAAAAAAACATTTATACTTTTAATAAGAGTAGTTATTCAAATGGAATTTTAACCACTTTTGCTTTTAGATGATTGTTTCGAATGGAAATATATATTTCCGTGCCCATCACCGCATATGCTTTGTTAACATATCCCATCCCAATGGCTTTACCCAAGGAAGGAGATTGTGTCCCAGATGTTACATGTCCAATAGCTTGCTTTTCCGCATTGCTTATTTCGTAATGATTGCGGGCTATCCCCTTGTCAATCATTTCAAATCCAACAAGCTGCTTTGTGATGCCTTCGCTTTTTTGTTTTTCAAATATTTCCTTAGAAGTAAACTCTTTTGTGAACTTTGTTATCCAGCCAAGTCCTGCTTCTAGCGGAGATGTGGTGTCATCAATATCGTTGCCATATAAACAAAAACCCATTTCCAATCGAAGGGTGTCTCTTGCACCCAAGCCAATTGGTTTAATTCCTTGTGATGCTCCTGCTGTAAAAATTGCGTCCCAAATTAAAGCTGCCTCATTGTTTTTGTCTTCAAAATAAATTTCAACTCCTCCTGCCCCTGTATATCCAGTGGCGCTTATTAATACATTGCCAACTCCAGCAAATGTTCCTTTAACAAAAGTGTAGTATTTTAAATTAAGGAGGTCCATCTCGGTTAACGACTGTAATATTTTTGTAGCATTGGGTCCTTGAACTGCAAGCAACGCCGTTTTTGCAGAAACGTTGTGCATTTCAACGCCTTGTTTATTGTGGCTGCTAAACCAATTCCAATCTTTCTCAATATTTCCAGCATTGACCACCAACATATACACGTTGTTTTCTTCTACACAATACACCAATAAATCATCGATGATCCCTCCTTCATTATTAGGAATACAGCTATATTGAACTTTTCCAGCAGTGAGCTTAGATGCATCATTGCTTGTTAATTGTTGAATTAACGCCAATGCATGTGGGCCTTTTAATATAAATTCTCCCATGTGGCTCACGTCAAAAACGCCGGCATTTTTTCTTACAGCAGCATGTTCTTCGTTGATTCCCGTATAAGAAATAGGCATATTAAAGCCAGCAAACTCAGCCATTTTAGCGCCAAGGGCAAGGTGTTTTTCTGTGAAGGGAGTTGTCTTCATTATGTCTAATTTGTTGGCAAATGTAAATTAAAAAAATTGCAGAACAACCAATTGAAACAAGATGAGTAGAATAAAAATAAAATACAGCTTTTTACTTACCTTGAATTGTCTTGATCGTTAATTTAACAAGAATTCTAGCTATTTTCGTCAAGTAATTGTATAACCCTTTTATATCTTTTTATATGAAAAAAGTATTCTTTTTTTTGCTTCTTGCCATTGGCGTCTATTCTTGCAAAACAAGCAAGGGGTATCTTGAAAGAGGTAATCCAGATAGGTCTTTACAAGATGCAGTGAAAAAATTATGTAAAAAAGATGATGATCAAAAAGCCGCAGAAGCATTGCCCGTTTTGTATGCAAACATTAAAGCTAGCAGACTTGAAAAGATAAAAACATATAGCGCCTCCAAAGATCTTGGCCGCTGGGATAAAATTATAGATGAATATCAAGGATTGCAGAATGCTTACAATAGCATCATGGCTTGTCCTGCTGCTTTTAAAATAGTTATTCCACAGAGTTACAATGACAATATTATAGAAGCCAATAATTTGGCAGCACAGGAATATTATGATTATGCACAATCTTACTTTATAAAATCAGGAAAAGACAATGCGAAAATCGCCTATGTGTACTTTGATAAAACAAATCGGTATGTTTCTGAATTTAAAGATGTAAAAGAAAAAATGATCCAGGCGTTTAAAAATGCTACGGTTCTTGTGGTGATTAATCAGGTAGAGGATGGATCTTATTTTAATAATAATGGCTGGGGAAACTATGGGGCAAATTATAGCAATGATTATTTTCAACAAAAACTATTGCGCGATCTTAATACTACCAATAATCGCTATCCTGCTTTGTTTTATACCGATTGGGAGGTTAAAAGAGATAATATTAAAGCTGACTGGGTGGTGTTTTTGCGCCTTAGGGATTTATATATTCCATATCCAGAATACAGCTACACTACTAAAAATGAAAGCGCAAATATTAAAATAGGAAAAGACTCTACCGGAAAGCCTATTTATAAAACCGTTTATGCTACCGTTAAGATTACGAAAGCATTCTTTACCGCAAGGGGTCAAATGGAGGTAAATATAAGAGATGTTATTTCTGGTCGCGATATTAGCTATAAGGCATGTAAAGACGAGTTTGTGTGGGAAGAAGAAAAAGCAACATATTCAGGAGATAGCCAAGCGTTGTCAACAAGAGATTTAGAATTGCTTAACCATACCGCAACCCCTCCAAGAAAAGAAGAAATATTGAATGAGTTGTATAGAGAATTATATCCGCAAGTGTTGAATAATATTATTAATGCGGCAGCTTTTTAAACAGCCATTATTTAAATAGTTGATATACTATAAAGCTTAGTAGATACGCAAGGCCGGTCATATATAAAAGTTGAATGATTGGCCATTTCCAACTACGCGTTTCTCTTTTAACAACAGCAATGGTACTCATACACTGCATGGCTAATACATAGAATATCAACAAGGATAAACCGGTAGCAAGTGTATAAACCTTTGTGCCGTCTTCTCTTACGGCAGCGCTCATTTTTTGCCTGAGCGTATTGTTGTTTGTGTTGGTGTTATCTCCCACACTATAAAGCGTTGCCATCGTTCCTACAAAAACTTCTCTTGCAGCGAAAGAGGTAATCAGCGCGATGCCAATTTTCCAATCATATCCAAGTGGGGCAATGGCTGGTTCTATTTTCTTTCCGAGTATTCCTGCAAAAGAATGTTGTAATAGTGCAACCTTTTTTTCTCTTGTAATTTCTTCTGCCGATGCGGGATTGTTTTTTATTTGTAGAGAATACGATTCGTTGATTTCTTTCATTTTTTGAGGAGGCCCATAAGAGCTTAGCACCCATAACAACAAGCTAATAATCATGATGATTTTTCCGGCATCAAAAATAAATATTTTCGCCTTTTCAATCATGATATATAAAACGTTTTTCCAGCGAGGGTTTCTATATACCGGAAGCTCTAATATGAAATAGCTTCGCTCTTTTATATTAATAAACCATTGCATTACCCAGGCTACTATCAAAGACATGATTGTTCCTAATAAGTACAATCCCATCATCACCAATCCTTGTAAACTTAAAAAACCGAAATATAATTTTGAAGGAATCACGAGTGCTATTAATATAGTATAAACGGGCAATCGGGCGCTACAGCTCATTAATGGAGTAATCATTATTGTTAGCAGCCTTTCTTTTTTATTTTCAATATTTCTTGTACTCATGATTGCAGGAACTGCACAAGCAAATCCGCTAATCATTGGCATAACACTTTTTCCGTTAAGCCCAACCTTTCGCATAAGCTTATCCGTTAAAAAACTAATTCTTGCCATATAGCCTGTGTCTTCCAAGAGTGTAATCAATCCAAACAAAATCATAATCTGTGGAATGAATACCATGATGCCGCTTAAGCCGGCAAGAAATCCATTTATAAATAAGTCGCTAGCCCAATTGATTGGTAAGGAGAAAGATGCTATTGCTGCTATTTTTCCAAACGCCCATTCAATGCCATCCATAGGATATCTGGCTAACCAGAAAACACTTTGAAAAAGCAAAAACAATACGGCCACTAAAATCAAGTAACCCCATTTTCTATCTAGAAGAATATTATCAAGCTTTTCGGTAAACAATGATTTCTGAAGCGGATCTGTTTCTACAACCGTTTGTTGCATAATATGCTTGATGCGTGCGTAACGTTGCATTATTTCTTCGGCCTGCGTTCTGGTCGAATTAAACTTATTGCGGATGGCAATTTCTTGAATCTGTTCTTTTAGCTGCTCATTAAAAGAAAGGTGAGAGTAATTAATAAGATAGTGAATTGCCATATAATCACTGGCGAAGGGTAAAATTTGCTGTACTTCGCTAATGGCTTTGGGCGCCAGCATTCCGCTATAAATAAAAGACCTGTTACTTAAAGAGTGGTTGTTTTCAATAGTTGATTCAATTGTTTTCTTTAATAACTCAATCCCCTTGTTTTTTCTGGGATTAATTGGCACAATAGGAACCCCTAATTCTCTTTCTAATCCAGGCACATCAATTTGTGTTCCTGTTTGCTTAGCCAAATCCATCATGGAAAGGGCCACTACTACAGGAATATTAAAATCTATAATCTGTGTACAAAATAAAAGATTGCGCTTCAAGTTGCTTGCATCCGCCACCAACACGATTAATTCGGGCTTAATAAATTCATCTTGTTGTAATAAAACTTTATATGAAACCCATTCGTCTGCTCGCTTTGGATAAAGACTATACATCCCAGGCAAATCGATAAAATTAGCTGTTATCTCGTCGGATATTTTAGACAAGCCAGTCTTCTTGTCAACAGTAACGCCAGGGAAGTTGCCTACTTTCTGATGTAAGCCGGTTAACGAATTGAATAAAGAGCTTTTCCCGCTATTGGGGTTTCCCACTAATGCTATGTTGATTTTTTTACTCAATTGGCTCTTTTTCAGATTTTTTAGTTGGGTACAAAAGTACTACGAATGAAATTGATATGATTTACGAATTAAAGAAAGATACGGATGATTACCTTTGTTATGGAAAGCACCAAGTCTTGCGGCAATGAAATTAAAAATTGACAACGAATTATTAGCGGAAGAGTTTTTTGAAGGAGCACATCTCCTCGGTATTGTAGCGCCTATTAAAGACTATCAATTTACTTGGCATATCAACCAAAAGTTAGGATATGAATTTAGAATCAACAATAGCCTTGAAATACAATTAAGAAAAAAAAATAGAAATTATTATTTTTCGATTTATGAATATGGAGTGCCGGGATCTTGTTTGATGCACTATTTATACCATAATCATTATGACGGAGAATATTTACTCCCAGAATTTAAGCACCTCGATTTTTTATGGCTAATAAAAGGGGAGGAGGTAGATGCAGAGGAAATCAAAACGTTGCAAGGCTTAATTAAATTATTGCCTTCTGTACAATTGGTAAACGAAATGACCAATGAAAAAATAAAAAATAAACAACATTTAATTCTTTAAAGAGTACTTGATGTGGACAGAGGAACAAAATCGACTTTATAAAAAATTCCAATTTTCTACTTTTTTGGAAGCATTTGCATTTATGACAAAAGTAGCGAAGTTAGCAGAAGCAATGAATCATCATCCACGATGGACCAATGTATATAATGCCGTAGAGATTTGGTTAAGCACCCACGATGCAGGAAATATAGTTACAGAAAAAGATCGAGCACTAGCAGAAGCTATTGACAAACTTTCTTAGATTTTTACTTCTATTACTTTCTCTCTTTTATTTATCATTTGGCCGATTGGCTTAATGTGTTCGGCGTATCCGCTTTTTTCTAATAGTATGATTACGTCTTCCATCGCATGTTTTGAAACGGTAAACAGTAATCCACCATTTGTTTGTGGATCAGGGAGTATACTAAAAGCCTCCATTACATTCACTCCTTTTTCAAAGCTTACTTTTTCACTATAACTATTCCAGTTTCTATAAGTTGCATCTGGAACTATTCTTTGAGCAAGATATTCTTTAGCGCTTGATATAATAGGTAAGTCGGAATAATACAACTCGGCCGACAAGTTTGCACCCTCTGCCATCTCAATTAAATGACCCAATAAACCAAATCCTGTAACATCTGTAATGGCAGTAACTCCGCTTATAGATCCTAATAGTTCTCCGATTTTATTTAGATGGCTCATTTGTTTAATCATAAATGCTGCATCGTCATTTGAAATCAATTCTCTTTTTTGTGCGGTCGCTAAAATACCTACGCCAATTGGTTTTGTTAGAAATAAATAATCCCCTTCAAGCGCTGTGTTGTTTTTCTTTAGGTTTTGAATGTCTACCATTCCGGTAACCGCTAATCCAAACATTGGTTCTGCTGTATCAATACTGTGTCCACCAGCCAATGGAATACCCGCTTCTTTACAGATTATCCTTGCGCCTTCTAGTACTTGTTGGGCAAGTGTATTGGATAGTTTTTCAACTGGCCACCCAAGAATCGCAACCGCCATTAATGGTTTTCCTCCCATCGCATACACATCGCTGATGGCATTTGCTGATGCAATTCTTCCAAAATCAAAAGCATCATCTACAATAGGCATAAAAAAATCAGTAGTAGAAATAATTGCTTTCCCATTTCCGATATCATATACGGCAGCATCATCATTGTTATTGTTTCCAACCAACAAATTGCTTTCTGTAAAAGCAACTTTACTATTTTTTAAAATCTCTTCTAACACCTTAGGCGCAATTTTACAACCACATCCCGCTCCTCTAGAGTATTGAGTGAGCCTTACAGTAGGCTCTATTTGTTCGCCAGTTGTTTTGTTATCGTTCAATATTTTATTTTTTAATTTCTAGTAATATGTTTTTTGCATTGGTGATATGATCAACAGCTGACAATGTAATTTTTTGGATCATTTTGTCTATATTCTCTCTGTTGTGCATCGACTTGGTGTATGTTTTATCATAATACATCAATAGAACCTTAAAGGCTTCTGAAAAATTATTTTCTTTTAAATAAGAAATCGTTGTTTTGGTTTCTAATGGCCCAAGTCTTTTTTGAATTCGGGTTACCGCCTCAATAAGCTTTTCTTTATCAAGGGGTGCATAATTTTCAACAATATAATTAAGTCTTTCTTCAAAAGGTATTTCAATAAAATAAACCATTTGTTTTCTAATGGTTTTCCATAACGCATGGGGGATATTTAAAGATCCAATTCGTTGGCTTTCGTCTTCTAGCCAAAAGTGATTTAACACGGAGGGAATTGTATTACTAGTTGTTGCGTATAACTTTAAAGCTAATTTATTTTCAAACATCTCCTGGCTTGTTTGTCCCACTTGGCCTATTCCTCCAAATGCAGAACCCTTATGATTTGCAATGCCTTCAAGGTCGATGGTCTTTTCGTTCATTGATTGTAAGGCAGATAATATTTCTGTTTTTCCACTACCGGTATATCCACCAAGAATACTAATAGAATACTCTTTTTCAAATTGCTGTAATGCCCAGTTTCTATACGCTTTGTATCCACCCACAAGAACATGTACATCAAAGCCATACATATCTAGTAGCCATGCTACTCCCGCACTTCTCATGCCTCCACGCCAACAATGAACAAGTATGGCATTTGTGGTGGTAGAAGGCAAAGCTTGTGTTTTAACAATTTGCTCTACTTCTTCTACAATACTTTTCATTTTTAACCCAAAAAAATCTAGCCCAAGTTTAATTGCTGGTTGTTTTCCTTGTTGTTTATAAGCGGTTCCAACAATTTTTCTTTCCTCATCATTAAACAGAGGTAATGAATTTGCATTGGGTATATGGGCGTGATTAAATTCACCCGGGCTTCTTACATCAAATATGGGCATACTTGATGGCATAGAAACAAATTCTGATATGGTGATTTTTTTTATTGGCAACGACTTGTAATTAAACTTACCTCTTTTTAAATATGTTTAAAAATAAAAAGCCACAGAAATACCGTGGCTAGTTAAATTAATGTATGCTTTTCATTATCCGTTCATAGAAGTTAAAAATTCTGCATTGTCTTTTGTTCCCTTCATGTTTTTAAGCAACATATTAATTGCTTCTTCCGGATTCATATCTGCAATATGTTTGCGCAACACCCACATACGTTGGAAGGTATCCTTATCAAGTAAAAGATCATCTCTTCTTGTAGAAGAAGAAACAATATCAATAGCAGGATAAATTCGTCTGTTAGATAATTTACGCTCTAATTGTAATTCCATATTACCTGTTCCTTTGAATTCTTCAAAAATCACTTCATCCATTTTACTTCCTGTATCTACAAGGGCTGTTGCAATGATTGTTAATGATCCGCCATTTTCAATTTTACGAGCTGCACCAAAAAATTGTTTTGGTTTTTGCATTGCATTTGCTTCCACACCACCGGATAAAACTTTACCACTTGATGGAGCTACTGTATTGTGTGCTCTTGCCAAACGAGTGATAGAATCAAGTAGAATCACTACGTCATGTCCACACTCTACTAATCTTTTTGCTTTTTGAAGCGCAATAGTAGAAACTTTTACATGTTTTTCTGCAGGCTCATCAAATGTAGAAGCAATTACCTCTGCCTTTACACTTCGCTCCATATCTGTTACCTCTTCTGGTCTTTCATCCACCAACACAATCATTAAATAACATTCAGGATGGTTTTCTGCAATCGCATTGGCCAATTCTTTTAATAACATCGTTTTACCTGTCTTTGGCTGCGCCACAATTAATCCTCGCTGACCTTTTCCTATAGGCGTAAACAAATCCATGATACGTGTTCCGTAATTATCGGCTCTTGTAGTAAGATTTAGTTTTTCGAATGGAAACAATGGTGTTAAATAATCAAATGGAACACGGTCTCTTACTTCTTCAGGACTTTTGCCATTGATTGTTTCAACTTTTAATAATGCAAAATATTTTTCTCCTTCTTTTGGTGGACGAACAGATCCATAAACCGTATCTCCCGTTTTTAAACCAAATAGTTTTATTTGTGAGGGAGATACATAAATATCATCCGGACTAGAAAGATAATTGTAATCGCTGCTTCTTAAAAAGCCATATCCATCGGGCATCATTTCTAAAACACCCTCTCCAAAAACGATGCCATCAAATTCAATATTAAATGAGGGTTGGTCACGGCGAGGCTGGTCAGATTGTCTATTTTCCTTCACATGACCACCTGTACCTGGCAATTCGGTTTGAGGTTGTTGAATGTCTTCTTGCTGTAATAATTGTGCTATTGCAGGAGAAACGGTAGTTTGTTCGGCTGTTATTGGCTGAGGCTCCTCTTCAAAAAGAGCGGGTTTTGCCTTTTTTAAAGCGGGTTTTTTTTCTGTATCCGATTTTTTATCTTTTGCAGGTGCTTCTTCTTTTGCTAAAGGAGCTTCAACTTCTCCTTTAATAATGCGCTTCCTTTTAGGTTTTTCGCCTTCTGATGATGTTTTGTCTTGTGCCATAGCAGCTTGTTTGTTCAGTATAAGTTTAATTAATTCTTGCTTGGGTGTTTTTTTGGTGTTGGGTATATTTAGTTGTTCTGCAATATCAAGAAGTTCGGGAACGAGCAGATCGTTCAGTTGTGATATATCGTACATAAAGTATTAAGAAAATGCGTTTTCAAAAATTACGCGCTTAGATAAAGAAAAGGTTGTGGTTGAAAATAAATGCCGATGGAATAGGTTTTGTTATTGAGGCGACTAGATTGGGATGAATCTTATCTACCGATTCCAATGCAATATTACAGAGATTTTGGGAAATAAAAAGAATTTTTTTGATAGACTTTTTTTCTTGTTTAACCTCCTCATTATCATTGTTATACTTTCTATTTAGGGTAGTGATTAACAAATATTGATTTATTTATATAACCAACACTTCTTGCTACTTTACGTTTATTTTAATTGATTGTTGAACCATAAATAAATCTGTTAATACAATTGCGGTAACCGCCTCTATTACGACCGGCACCCTTAGGGCAATACATAAATCATGTCTACCATTCACCGTAAAAGATTCCAGGGTATTGGTTGCAATGTTTAAACTTTCTTGTTGTTGCGGGGTAGAAGAAGTTGGTTTAATGGCAACCCTAAAAACAAATTGATTACCGTTTGTTATTCCTCCTACAACACCGCCACTATGATTCGTTTGAGTAGTACCATTATTGTTTATAATTGCGTCATTGTGATCGCTGCCAAACATGGCAGCTGCAGGAAATCCGGTTCCAAACTCTATTCCACGAACCGCAGGTATAGAAAAAATAGCGTGACTAATTTTCGATTCAACAGAATCAAAAAACGGTTCTCCTAATCCAATGAGCAGCCCATCAACAACACACTCCACTATTCCACCAACAGAATCTTTTTTATCTATTGCTTTTTGTATTCCTTTCTCTATGTCTGCTTCTCCTCCTACCGACAAAATGGATGAGGTAATTTTAATAGCCGATGTAGAATTCATTCTTTGAAGAAGTTTTTTTGCTACCACGCCCGCAGCAACCAAACAAACGGTCAGTCGTCCACTAAAATGTCCGCCGCCTCTGTAGTCTTCGTATCCTTCGAATTTTTTATACGCAACAAAATCCGCATGTCCAGGTCTCGGGGTTTGTCTTTGTTTTTCATAGTCTGCGCTATGGGTATTGTTATTTGTAAAAACAATCGTGATGGGCGCGCCAGTTGTGTGGTTGTTAAAAACACCTGTTTGAATAATAGGCGTGTCGGATTCACTTCTTGTGGTAGTTCCCTTTGCTCCGGGTTTTCTTCTTTCAATGTCTTCTATAAAATCGTCTATACATAAAGGTAATCCAGCCGGACAGCCATCTATATTAATTCCAACAATCGATCCGTGCGATTCACCAAAAATATGTACCCTAAAAAGTTTTCCTATTGAATTCATGTGATGGTTTTTATGTGTTGTTTGTAACAGCGCTAAGGTCCTTATAAAAATCAGGATATGATTTATTAATTACTTCAGCATTTTCTATAGTGATTATATTTTTTGCTTGTAATGACGCAACAGCGCAAGCCATTGCAATTCGATGATCATTATTAGAATGAACAATACCACCCTCTATTCCTTTCCCGCCATGTATTATCATATAATCATCTTGCAACTCTATGATAACGCCTAATTTTCCAAATACATCCTGAAGCGTTTTTGCTCGATTGCTTTCTTTATTAATTAGTCTGTTTGCTCCTTCAATGATTGACGTTCCCTCACAACATGCAGCCAATACAACCAGTGGAGGAAAAAGATCTGGACAATTGTTTGCATTAAATTGAAACGGTTGAAGTTTTTTATTTCCCTTGGGCGCCTCTACTAATATTTTTTCTTCTGTTATGGACAAATGCGCTCCGCTCATCATAATCGCTTGCAATATTGCTTTGTCTGCCTGAGTAGAAAAAACATCTAATCCTGTTAGGGTGATTGTTCCTGCAATAGCTCCTGCTACCAACAAAAAAGACGCACCACTCCAATCGCCTTCAACAGTATAATGAATGGTGTCTTCATTTACAGAGACGGGATCAATAGTAAAAACTTCGTGATTTATGTGGCTGATTTTATATCCGAATTTTTTTAACACGTCTAAGGTGAGATCGATATAAGGTGTGCTAACAAGATTGTTAACGGTAATGGTAATAGGCGATGTTGTTGTTCGTGATAAAGCAAATATTATCCCTGTAATAAACTGCGAACTGATAGATCCATCAATCTTAGTATTTTGAGGTTGTAGGGGACCTTGAACTGTTAGAGGCAATTGATCGTTTTGGAATTCAATTTCAACACCTAGGCCCGGTAGAAAATCTTTAAATAAAGATGTTGGCCTATTTAATAAGCTGCCTGTTCCTTGTATGTTAATCTTTGTTTTGCTTATGGCTGCTATTGGAGTAAACATTCTTAATGAAAGGCCACTTTCTCCACAAAAGAGAGGTAGGGTCTCCTCTTCTTTTAAATCAATCTGAACAGTTGGGTTGCCTTTAATTAAAATCTTTCCTTCCTCATCAGTATGTACGAGCGCTCCAAGTTGTTGAATGATTTTTAAAGCAATTAGGTCATCTTCGCTTTTTCCTGGATTGTGTATAACAGTGTTCCCCCTGTGTAATAAAGCTGCAGCACAAGCGCGCTGCATACTGCTTTTTGACGGGGGCGCTTTTATGCTCCCGTTAATTGTTCCCTTGTTTAAAGAAATATCCATAGTACAAAGAGATTATTAGCAGTGCTTGTCAATTAATTGTTTTACTTGAATCAACGAAAGTTCTTTTATAAAACCCTCGCCAATAGCAGAAATGAAAATAAATTTTATATTAGAGCCTGTTCTTTTTTTATCCATTTTTATTAATTCAAACACCTTTTCTTTGTTGAAACGATATGCAGAAGGAAGATTATATTTTTCTAATAATGCTATTATTCTTTGTATTGACTTTTTTTGTAGACTGCTAATTTCTGAAGAAAAGGATGCTGCGCAAACCATGCCTACGCTTATTGCGTTTCCATGAGAAATCTGGTGTGTGGTTTCGATAGCGTGTCCCAACGTATGACCAAAATTAAGTAGCTTTCTTTCTCCTTTTTCAAGTTCGTCGTTTTGAGCAATCGCAGATTTTAGCATTACATTTTTATACACCAGTGACGCAAGCGCCTCGTTGTTTAATTTAAAATAATCTATTGATGTTGTTTCCAACATTTCAAACATTGTTGCATCTTTAATACATGCATGTTTAATAATTTCTGCAAAACCATTAGACCATTCTTCGTTGGAAAGTGTTTGAAGTAAGCTATAATCGTATAATAAAAAAGAGGGTTGTTTTGTAAGTCCAATAATATTTTTATACATCCCTACATCAAGGGCGCTTTTGCCACCAACTGCTGCATCTACCATTGCCAACAAGGTTGTGGGAATGAATCCGGTGTTAATTCCCCGCATATAAATTCCTGCAACAAATCCTGTAATATCTGTTATTACTCCACCTCCCACGCCAATGAGCCAGGTGTCTCTTGTGGCTTCTTTTTGAATAAGTTGATTAATTACTTCGTCTATCGTTTTTTGTTGTTTGGTATTTTCTCCCGCATTAATAATAATGGTATCCCATCCCTCAAACAAGTGTGGGTGTTTATTATAAATATTATTGTCGGTTAATAAGATGGCGGAAGACTTTTCAATAATTTTTTCTATATATGAAAAGCTAGCATCAAAATAGTAGGTTACTTTTTTATCCGAAAACATTAACTCTTTTATATTCATACAAGCACTCTTTGTGATTATTAATAACTCAACTATTCATTACTTTGTTTTGATGATTGATGCTTTCTAAATGAACCGCTGCAAAATATTTAATTATAAACTCTTCACTAAGCCCAAGTTCTTCTCCTTTTTTAATCGCTTTTTGTAAAATATCATTCCAGTGATTTGTTTGTAAAATAGTAACATTATTGTCTCGCTTATATTGACCAATTTTTTCTACGATATTCATACGGTGTGTTAACAAGGCAATTAATTCATCGTCAACATGACTAATTTGTTCTCTTAGTGTAGCCAAGGCTGTTATAAACTCTTGTTTATTTGTGTGCCCTTTTCTCCATATCAATTTTTCAAGCATTTCATCTAATGCTTCGGGTGTAACTTGTTGATTGGCGTCGCTCAGGGCTTCGTCGGGATTAATATGACTTTCAATCATTAGTCCATCGAAATCTAAGTCTATTGCCTTTTGTGCTACCATTTGTAATAATGTTCGATTACCACAAATGTGTGATGGGTCGCACAATAACATCATTTCTGGAAAGCGTCTCTTCATTTCAATAGGCAAGTGCCACATGGGCGCGTTTCTATATTCTGTGTTTCCATAATTAGAAAATCCTCTGTGTATTAATCCAATTTTTTCTATTTCCGATTTTTGAATTCTTTCAATGGCGCCACTCCAGAGATCTATATCAGCATTGATGGGGTTTTTAATAAAAACAGGAATGTTTATTCCCTTGATTGCATCAGCCAACGCTTGTACACTAAAGGGGTTTGCGGTAGTGCGCGCGCCAATCCATAATATATCTACCTCATATTTTAATGCGTCTTCTACATGTTTTGGTGTGGCCACCTCCACTGTTGTTGGAAGGCCTGTTATTTTTTTAGCTTGTAAAAGCCATGGCAATCCAATTGATCCAACACCCTCAAACATGCCCGGTTTTGTTCTTGGCTTCCAAATGCCCGCTCTTAATATATCTACCTTTCCTTTTGTGGATAATCTAGTGGCCGTTTGTAGTAATTGTTCTTCCGTTTCTGCGCTACATGGTCCACTTATAATAAGTGGTCTTTTTTCCCATTTGTCTTCAAGCATGATTCTTTTTTTTCAGTCTAGCTAATCTCTATTTATTCGACTATCTATTAATACTATGAAATTAAATCTTATTTAATTATAGCGATATGAATAATTCAACTTTTTGGTCGCAAAGCGTTTGTCTTTCATTAAAATCATATAAAACGAACTTTAAAACGTACCTTTGTAGGAGTTCATTTATTTCTGCGGCACAAATGCCGGTATTTATTGATAATAATCTATTCCAATAAAAGCCTTCAGGCTACTCCGTTTTTGATGATGAGGCATCGCTTCATTTCCGCTTTCATTTTAATTTTTCAATTTTGTTATTTAAAGATTTACAAATCATTGAGCCCATTTTACGTGCGCTTCAAGAAGAGGGCTATACCAAGCCCACCCCCATTCAAGAAAAGGCCATTCCTTTTATTTTGTCCTCAAGAGACCTTTTAGGTTGCGCTCAAACAGGCACCGGTAAAACCGCTGCTTTTGCGATTCCTATTTTACAGTTGCTTAGTAAGCCAAGCGCCTCAAGGCCTGGCGAAAAACCCATTAGGGCGCTTATTCTAACTCCAACAAGAGAGTTGGCAATTCAAATTGAGGAAAGCTTTAAGGCGTATGGTAGAGAATTAAGGCTTAAACACCTAGTGGTGTTTGGCGGCGTTAATCAACATCCTCAAACCCTTGCTTTGCAGCGAGGGGTGGATATTTTAGTTGCTACACCTGGTAGGCTCTTAGATTTAATGAGCCAAGGATATATCAATTTAAAGGATGTAGAAATATTTGTATTGGATGAGGCAGATCGTATGTTAGATATGGGATTTGTTCATGACGTGAAGCGAGTGATTACCAAGTTGCCCGCTAAAAGACAAACGCTTTTCTTCTCTGCAACAATGCCAAAAGAAATTCAATCGTTGGCTAATGCCATTCTTTCAAATCCAGAGAAAGTAGAAGTTACTCCGGTTTCATCTACTGCTGACACGATTCAGCAAACATTGTTTTATGTAGACAAAGAACAAAAAAGAGCTTTATTAGCCCATATATTACAAGACACTCAAATAGAATCAGCACTGGTTTTTACTAGAACAAAACATGGCGCAGATAAGGTGGTAAAAGAATTGTGTAAGATTGGTATTAAAGCAGAAGCTATTCATGGTAATAAATCACAAAACGCCAGACAAAGAGCG
>CANJJU010000042.1 GCA_947474815.1 Chitinophagaceae bacterium
AATACTGAAAGTATTCTTGATGCAACTTATCCAGTGTTGAATGAAAGTTATTTAATTGAAACATCCAAAGAGTACCCCGTTTCTATCAACGGAAAAGTAAGAGCAAATATTAATATTTCTTTAGAAGCCAATCAGCCGGAAGTAGAAAGCATCATCCTTGCCAATGAAGTCATTCAAAAATGGCTGGAAGGAAAAGCCCCCAAGAAAATAATTTTTGTGAAAGGGAAAATGGTGAATGTAGTGCTATAGTGGCATGCAGGTTGCATAGAATAGTGCGGATGATTCTCGTTACTTGATTCCCATTGTGTTGAATATTAGGTAACTTCATGGAATGGATTTCGCGCTCACAGCTTTGCTTCAAAAACATTCTTCTTCCTTTCATCCGATTGTGCCTTTTAACCAATCAACAGATAGGATTGTTGACTTAGCACTGGATTCTTCCGAATTAACTACTTCGATTGTTGCTGATGTAAATTTGTTTACCAACTGGATCAATGCTGTTAGAAAAGAAAAGAATGCCCAATACTTGATAGGAGGGTACAAGGAAAATAGGACATTGGTATATGCTGCAAGTAAACTCTTTGATTCCGAAGAAGCCCGAACACTCCATTTAGGCATTGATATATGGGGCGAAGAAGGTACGCCCATTTTTGCTCCGCTAGGAGGAATGATTCACAGTTTTGCGCATAACAACAATTATGGCGATTACGGGGCAACTATAATTTTACAACATCAGCTCGAAACGATTAGCTTTTATACTTTATATGGCCATTTGTCATTGGCGGATATAGCATCATTAAGGGTGGGTCAATTTATCACGAGGGGCAATTGTTTTGCTCATTTGGGAAATGCAGCGGAAAATGGTCAATGGCCACCCCATCTTCATTTTCAGGTAATAATTGATATCGGTCAATATCAAGGAGATTACCCTGGCGTATGTAAGTTGAGCGAAGCAAAAACGTACCTAAATAATTCTCCTGACCCTTCCCCCTTGATACATTTATTTTAGCTTTCAACCCTATTTTTACAACCTATTCAATTTTTAATTGTATATTAAAGTAGTGATACATTTATTGTACTAATTTTACATTCTTATTCAAATTAGAGCATATGGAAATTCAAGCAGGCATGCTTCTTAAACACATCGATAGTCCGGCTGATTTAAAAAAGTTAGACAAAGATCAGATGCAACAAGTTTGCAACGAATTAAGACAATACATCATTGATGTAGTGAGTATGTATGGTGGTCATTTTGGAGCCAGTTTGGGTGTTGTGGAGTTATCCGTAGCATTGCATTATGTTTTTAACACACCTTACGATCAATTGGTATGGGATGTAGGTCATCAGGCTTATGGACATAAAATTTTAACAGGAAGAAGAGATAATTTTCCTTCCAATAGAAAATACAATGGGCTAAGTGGCTTTCCAAAAAGAAGTGAAAGCGAATACGATACTTTTGGTGTGGGCCATTCTTCTACTTCAATTTCTGCAGCATTAGGAATGGCGATGGCTTCTCATTATAAAGGAGAAACAAACAGACAGCATATTGCAGTCATTGGCGATGGTGCCATGACGGCGGGTTTGGCATTTGAAGCAATGAACCATGCAGGTATTGAAAAAAGCAATGTGCTCATTATTTTAAATGACAATTGCATGAGCATTGATCCTAACGTAGGTGCTTTAAAAGAATATTTAACTGATATAACTACCTCTCATACTTATAATGATCTTCGTGACAATGTTTGGAAAGTACTGGGAAAATTACCTATTGGAAAAAATTTCAGCAGAGAAATGGCCAGCAAGCTAGAAGCAAGCTTGAAAGGGATTGTAAGCAAGAGCAGTAATTTGTTTGAAGCATTGCAGTTGCGTTATTTTGGTCCAATCGATGGACATAATATTACTAAGCTGATTGATACGCTCAATGATTTAAAAGATATTCCCGGTCCAAAAATATTGCACATTAAAACCGTGAAGGGAAAGGGATACGAGTTGGCCGAAAAAGATCAAACCAAATGGCATGCACCCGGATTGTTTGATAAGGTTACCGGCGAGATATTAAAGAAAACATTTGATGCTCCTCAGCCACCAAAATACCAAGATGTATTTGGACATACCATCATTGAATTGGCAGAAAAGAATCCTAAAATAATGGGCATCACTCCAGCAATGCCTAGTGGCAGTTCATTAAAATTTATGATGGAGAAAATGCCCGATCGTGCTTTTGATGTGGGTATTTGCGAACAACATGCCGTTACGTTGAGTGCAGGCTTGGCCACACAAGGACTAAAGGTGTTTTGCAATATTTATTCTTCGTTTATGCAACGGGCGTATGATATGGTGATTCATGATGTGGCTATTCAAAAATTACCTGTAATATTTTGTTTAGATAGAGCGGGCTTGGTGGGCGACGATGGCCCTACGCACCATGGTTGTTATGATATTGCTTATATGAGATGCGTACCGAATATGGTAGTGAGCGCGCCAATGAACGAATCTGAATTAAGAGATTTGATGTACACGGCACAGTTAGATAGCAACGAGTTTCCTTTTGTTATTAGATATCCTAGAGGAGAAGGCATGATGGTAGATTGGAAAACGCCTATGAAAGAAATTCAAATAGGGAAGGGAAGGAAATTAAAAGACGGAAAAGACATTGCCATTCTTTCATTTGGGCATCCAGGAAATTTTGCCGCTGCGGCTATCCGCGATGTGAAGGCAGATGGAATTAATCCTGCACATTATGATATGCGATTTGCAAAACCATTGGATGAAGAAATGTTACACGAGGTTTTTGCTAACTACAATAAAATAATTACAGTAGAAGATGGAACGGTGGTTGGCGGATTTGGTTCTGCAATTTTAGAATTCATGAACGAGCATGGCTATAAAGCCGATGTTAAAATAATGGGTATCCCCGACAGATTGGTAGAGCATGGAACTCCTAAACAATTGTATGATGAAATTGGTATTGATGCCAATGGAATTGCACATGTTATTCGCAGAATGGGAATAACCGAAAAGATTGAAGCAATGATATAATCAACAAAGCCTATGGTTTAAAACTGTGGGCTTTGTTGATTCGTTTCCAATTACAAATTACAATCCGATTGATGATGATACCAATCTCCTAAAACATCTATCCATTGATTTGATATCGATAATTAATTTATTTTTGTAAATATTAAATCTTTAGTATGAAATCTATCTTATCTCTTGTATCAGCTGTATTTATTTTAATGAGTTGTTCTACAAGCCCTAATAATAATGGCGGTTCTACTACCACAGTAATACCCTTGGCCCCAAGTAATTTAACAGGAGTATTGGTATCAAGCTCCCAAGTAAATTTAACTTGGACAGATAATTCTACTAATGAGACTGGCTTTAAAATTGAAAGAAGATTAGATGGTGGAAGTTTTGTAGTAGTAGGAACTGTAAATGCAGATGTGCTTAATTTTAGTGATGTTGGTTTAACTGCTAATACCAATTATACATACAACGTGATATCTTTTAATCCAGTAGGAAGTTCATTAACTTATTCAAACGAATGGTCAATCAATACAGGGGGTACTATACCAACAGGAAGTACTGTAACGATATGCTCTCAAGTATGGATGACCAAGAATTTGGATGTTACAACTTACAGAAATGGAGATGCAATACCTCAAGTAACCGACCCTACACAATGGGGAAATTTAACCTCAGGCGCCTGGTGTTATTACAACAATGATCCTGCAATGGGAGCCATTTATGGTAAGTTGTATAATTGGTATGCAGTGAATGATATAAGAGGATTAGCACCTACAGGCTACCATGTACCCTCAGATGCAGAATGGACTACCTTAGAAACTTGTTTGGGAGGGTTAGAAGTAGCGGGAGGTGCAATGAAGGAAGCAGGTTTAATGCATTGGCAAAGTCCCAATACAGGAGCAACTAATAGCAGTGGGTTTGCAGGACTTCCGGGTGGCTACAGTAGCAACGGTTCATCCTACAGCATTGGCTACAATGGCTACTGGTGGAGTTCTACGGTGTATATTCCAGCAAGCGCCTGGTACCGCGGCCTGGTCAACAGCAACAGCATTGTAGGCAGGTACTGCGGCAGCAGGAGGCCTGGGTTCTCTGTTCGTTGCCTCAGGGATTAGTAGGGCGTGCAAAGTGCGTAGGGTTGATTTTTGAAAAACCTCACCCCCGGCCCCTCTCCTGAAGGCAGAGGGGAGCATTGTTTAAATCGTCATCGGAATTTCTATTGACAAAAGCTCGGTATCGGTAGTGGCTTTAATGGTAAATTGATTGGTTTCGCTAATTCCCAGCGCATCTCTTTTATTTAAAGTAGTTCCATCAATTTCTACGGAGCCATTTATTACAACTAAAAAAACACCATTCCCATCAAATCCATTTTTATATTCAATGGTATTTCCTGCGGAGAGATTTGTAAGTGCAAACCGTGCATCTTGGTTAATCCATAAAGCATTGTCTTCTTCTTTCGGTGAAACCACTACCTGCCATTTATTCAATCGGCCAGTTACATCAAATGTTCTTTGATCATAACGAGGAGTGATGTTTTTTATTTTTGGAAAAAGCCAAATTTGAAAAAGAGTAACCGATTCTGTAGCAGAAGCATTCGATTCCGAATGTTGAATACCCGAACCTGCACTCATAATTTGAATGTCTCCGGCTTTAATAATTCCTTCTCCTCCCGTGTTGTCTTTGTGTTGTAATGCTCCAGTAAGCGGAATGGTTACAATCTCCATATTGTCATGAGGATGTGTAGGGAAAGCACCTCCGCCCATAATAAAATCATCGTTTAGCACACGCAATAAGCCAAAATGAACTTTGGATGGGTTATGATAATTGGAAAAACTGAAATAATAATTTGGCTTGAGCCATCCGTAATCAGCAGAACCTCTTTCGTTTGATTTGTGTATTTGAATTTTCATAATCGTTGTAGTAGTGAGTAGCCTCAAGCATAATTTGAGTAGCAATCCTGAATAAGCTGCATGAATATTTTGAAACGATTAATTCAAGTGTTCAAAATCTTCCGCAGTAAGTGGGTTGTACTCTTCTTCTTCTCTATTTTCGTTGTATTCGATAATAAAGTTATTCTTTCCTTCGCCAATTAAAATCTGAAGATATTTCTGTTGTACTAATTCAAGCATGTTTAAGAAAAGGAAAATTGCATGTATTCTGTTCTCGCAGGTTTCGAAGATTTTTTCAAAAGAAAGTGTTTTTTCGTTTTTAGAAATCGTCAGCATAAAATCACGACATTCTTCCATTGTGTAATTGTATTGCACAACGGTATGGACGGGATTGTTGTTTCTTTGTTGGATTTTCTGAATGACTTTTTCAAAAGCCTTCATCAACTTAAATAGCGTGACTGTTTGTATTTCTGTTCCTTCGCCGGCTTCTTCTCCGATTTGTGAAATCTCTTTTTGAATGTTTCCTCTTTTAATCATCAGCATTCGAACGGCTTCCATTTCAGCAAGTTTAACAGAAGCTTCTTTGAATTTTTTGTATTCAAGAATTTTGTCAATCAATTCCATTCTTGGGTCGATTTCATTTCCATCGGCATCTAACTCTTTTCTAGGCAATAGCATTTTTGCTTTGATCCGCATGAGGGTGCTTATGAAAAGAATAAATTCGCTGCTTAGTTCAATGTTTAGTTTTTCTGATTGATGGATGTGTTCTAGGAAATCATTTGTGATTTTAGTAATAGGAATATTATAAATATCTAATTCATCTCTTTCAATAAAGAACAGCAGTAGGTCAAATGGTCCTTCGAACTGCTCAAGTTTAATTTGATATGATTGATGTGTGCTCAATTGTGTAGTGTTTATGCTAAAATAAAATAAGCCTCAAAGTTAATTACTTCAAGGCTCTTGAAAACTAAAATTATCCACGATTATTTTTTATTGAAATTATAGGCAAAGCCAATGCCCATTAATTGAAGCCATTGCGGTGCAGGGCCTTTATTAGGGGATATATTCTTTGTGTCGTTGTCATAAATCATATCTACATTAAAACTGCAGTTGATGTACTTAGTGATTTTGGCTGTAAAGGCGTTCGTCCAGAAGACATCAATATTTTGCGGCTCTCTTTTATGGTTAGAAAACAGGTCTAGCTTAGTTTTATAGGTAAAAGTGGTGCCTATTTTTTTAGTGTAGTTGGCTGAAAGAAACGCGCCTAATTCATTTTTTACTGTTTTTCCTGGTAGTACCCCATATAAAACCCCCAGCGTTTTATCAGATACCACCACCCATCTTCCCGTAATAGGAGATAAGAACAGCGAAAAATTATTGGTGGGTTTAAAATCTAGCCCAAGTGACAATACAATATACGCGGGGCATAAGCTTTTTGACGTCAACGAGGCAGAGTCAACTCCTACAGTATTTTTTGCATAGGCAAATCCATTGGCAAATTGAGAACGGAAGTTGAAGAGTGTTGCGAGATTAATGGTTTTATTCAATGCATATCCATACTTAGAGGTTAGGTCAATTCTATCGCTTGATTTTCTTCTTCCTAAGCTAGTGGTTTGCACAATTCCATAAGACAAGTCTAAGGCGTTGTCCCAAGATTGTTTTTCTTTTTTATAGAAAGCAAAAAGATTTAAATAAGCGTTTAGCGAAAAGGAAAACTTGTCTCCTCCTGCAGACCAATTGCTTTGAGAGCCTTGGTTTACAGTTAAATTAAATAGTCCGCCTTTTTTCCAAACTAATTGAATGGTGTCTTTAGGATCTTTTACAATTGTTTTTTCGGCTTCTATTTTTAATTCTTTTACAACAATATCTTGTGCATTGATATTGTATTGCATGAATAAAATCAGCCCAATAAAAATGTTTTTTTTCATTTTATTTGTTTAATAAATCACGAATTTCTGTTAATAATTGATCTGTCGAAGAAGGCTTCACAGGCTCTTCTTTTTCTTTTTTAACTAGGGTGTTCATTGCTTTAATGACTGCAAAAAGAACCAATGAAATAGTGAAGAATTTAATGATTGCAGCTAGAAAACTTCCATATTTTATTCCGCCCCACGAAAGTTTTGCAATTTCATTTACACCTGCCGTATGCAAAGCGGGCGTAAGCAATAATGGGGTAATGATATCATCCACCAAAGAAGAAACAATTGACCCAAAGGCGGCTCCTATAACCACTGCCACTGCGAGATCAATGATGTTTCCTCTCATTATAAACGTTTTGAATTCCTTTAAAAATCCCATGGTATTTGCTTTTATTTTGAGTGAATAATAAATAAAATTATTATTTAATCCTAAAACACCCAATTTTACACCATAAAATAAAGGATCACAATGAATAATAATTTCATCAATTGGGTAATATTTATTGTGTTGTCATTTATTTGGGGGAGCAGTTTCATATTGATGAAGGGGGGCTTACTTCATCTTTCGGCCTTTCAGGTTGCTTCAATTAGAATCATTTCTGCAGGGATGGTGTTATTGCCTATTGTTATTAAAACCTATAAAAAAATACCTAAAGACACCATAGTATATATCTTCTTATCAGGCGTACTAGGAAGTTTGTTACCGGCTTATTTATTTTGTCTTGCTGAGGAAGGAATTGACGGTTCTTTGGCGGGCGCACTCAATTCATTGACGCCTATTTTTGTGATTATTACTGGTGCGTTGTTTTTTAAAAGTGGCACATCAACCAATCGGGTGTTGGGTATTTCAATTGCCTTTTTAGGCAGCGCATTACTTTATTTTAGTCAGCCTAATTTTTCTCAAAACACGCATCTATTATACATATCGTATGTTATACTGGCTACTTTTTTTTATGGGTTAAATGTACAAATGGTTCACCGCTACCTCAATCACATTCCTTCCCTTCATATAGCTTCATTAGGATTGGTATTGAATGCTATTCCCGCATGTGTGGTGCTTTATTTTACTGGATATTTTTCTGAAAACTTGAGTAATAATGACATGCTTATGTCAACCGGATTCTCTTTTATTTTAGGGATAATGGGCACTGCCGTAGCGTCTATTATTTTTTATGTATTGCTAAAAAGGGCTGGTGCTGTTTTTGCTTCGATGGTTACTTATGGTATTCCTTTTGTAGCTCTTTTCTGGGGCGTTATTGATCACGAAAACGTAGGATTATTGCAGGTTGCGTGCCTAGGAATCATACTGTTTGGCGTTTATATTGCCAATCGAAGTCCTAAGAGGGCGTGATTTTGAAAAAACGTGCAAAAACAATTCTCTTTTTAGGCAGATTTTAGGTAAAAAATCTCGATTTCAATTTTTAAATACAACCCTCAATCCTTACCTTTGCGGCCGAAATACTTACTTAATATTTTTTAAATACATTTTATGGCTAATACAGGCAAAGTAAAGTCAATCATTGGAGCGGTAGTTGACGTTCAATTTAACAGCGATTCCAAACTTCCAGAAATCTTAAATGCGTTAGAATTAAAGCGCGATAATGGAGATACATTGGTATTAGAAGTGCAGCAGCACTTAGGAGAAGACAGTGTTCGTACCATTGCCATGGATGGAACAGAGGGATTGGTTCGTGGCACTACGGTGGTAGATACGGGCAAGCCTATTACAATGCCCATCGGAGAGGGAATTAAAGGTCGTTTGTTTAACGTAACCGGAGATGCTATTGATGGATTGCCTCAAGTGAGCAAAGAAGGCGGGCGTGCAATACATGCTAAGCCACCTTTATTCGAAGATTTAAGTACAGCTTCTGAAATTCTTTATACAGGTATTAAGGTGATTGATTTGATTGAGCCTTATGCAAAAGGAGGAAAGATTGGTTTGTTTGGTGGTGCGGGAGTAGGAAAAACAGTATTGATTCAAGAGTTGATCAACAATATTGCAAAAGCATATAATGGATTATCTGTATTTGCTGGTGTGGGAGAAAGAACGCGTGAAGGAAACGATTTGATGAGAGAGATGATTGAAGCAGGTATCATGAATTATGGCGAAAAATTCAAACACAGCATGGAAGAAGGCGGTTGGGATCTAAGCTCTGTGGATGTAGATGGCCTAAAAGAATCAAAAGCAACCTTTGTATTTGGTCAAATGAATGAACCACCAGGAGCACGTGCTCGTGTGGCTTTAAGTGGACTTACCATTGCAGAATATTTCCGCGATGGAGAAGGAGACGGACAAGGAAAAGACATTCTTTTCTTCGTTGATAATATTTTCCGTTTCACACAAGCTGGTTCTGAAGTATCCGCTTTGTTGGGTCGTATGCCCAGTGCGGTGGGATATCAGCCAACCTTGGCAACTGAGATGGGATTGATGCAAGAGCGCATCACTTCTACTAAAAATGGGTCTATCACTTCCGTACAGGCGGTGTATGTACCAGCGGATGATTTGACTGATCCAGCTCCTGCAACTACTTTCGCTCACTTAGATGCCACCACGGTATTGAGTCGTAAGATTGCAGATTTGGGTATCTATCCTGCGGTAGATCCATTGGATTCTACTTCAAGAATTTTGACACCTCAAATTGTAGGAGACGAACATTACAATACAGCTAACAAAGTAAAATTGATTCTTCAGCGTTATAAAGAATTACAAGATATCATCGCTATCCTTGGATTAGATGAATTGAGTGATGAAGATAAATTAGTAGTATCAAGAGCACGTAAAGTACAGCGTTTCTTAAGTCAGCCTTTCTTTGTGGCTGAACAGTTTACCGGATTGAAAGGAGTACTGGTTCCAATAGAAGATACTATCAGAGGATTCAATGCTATCATGGATGGAGAAGTAGATGAATATCCTGAAGCAGCATTTAACTTAGTAGGTACTTTGGAAGATGCTATTGAAAAAGGTAAAAAGTTGATGGAAGCAGCGAATGCGTAAAACGTGAAAGCTTAAACTATTAAACGACTACAATGAAACTAGAAATACTAACACCGGAACAAAAGATATACAGCGGGGATGTATACGGCGTTCAGCTTCCTGGCATCAGTGGATTATTTGAAGTATTGGATAAACATGCTCCTTTGGTAAGCGCTTTAAAAAATGGCACATTGAAAATATTAAAAGATAAAAACAATACCTCATCTTACACCATTCAAAGCGGATTTGTAGAAGTGTTGAATAACAAAACAACTGTATTGGTTGAAGGGGCTACAGAAAAATAATTTCTTTTTATATTATATTATTCAATCCCGCTTTATGCGGGATTTTTTTTGCTTCTCAACTTTATGAAATAAACAATATAAAGAATAGGAAGCACAACAACCATTAAGCACATAGGCAGCCATAGCAACTCGAAAATCACTCCGACGAGCGCGTATTTATAAACATTTAAAAACAATGCCACTCCCCAATAGCTTGCAGTCAATAAAGTAAGAGGTAGCAAAGTATTAAATTCAAACAATCGATTTGGTTTTCTCATAATTACAAAAGTCCTAGCGTGGTTTTTAATGTGATGCTATTCTTTATTTTGAACAAAGCTCCATGCTAAAAAAGGAAGAATAAAAAAAGGCAACAACCAATACCATTCACTAGAAGATATATATATCAGCAGGGCAATCATTATAAGATAGAAAGGATACAATAGAAACAACAAGCCGGCTAATACAGAGTCGTAGTGTCCGGTATTGGCTGTTTTTTTCCAACTTATTTTTTGAATGGGAATATACAATGGTGCGTGCATCCATTTTCCTACTATTGAAGGAAAAAAAAGAGCGGCTTTTTTATAGGGAGATGGAGTAGTTGCAAATGTATTTTTTATTTTTTCAACATCTTTAGAGTCTATTTCTAATACCAATTGCTGTAATTCATTTGTAAGCTTTTCGTTAAACAGATTGGTAGTATGTCCGTCAATTTTTTTACAATCAAAATCACTCCAATTAAATGTATTTCCAATATTTAATTGCACATTTTTTCCAAATGAAGAAAAGGAATGATAGTTGATTCCAATAGGAAGTATGGTTAAATCAATTCCATCCTCCCAGCTGCTGAAAGCAAGTCTGGCTGTGCCTTTTTTCAATTTTCTCAACTTCCATTCGTTGATGCATAATCCTTCACTAAAAATAAGCACGATGCCATTTTTCTTAAAAATCTCTTTGCATTTATCAAATGTGTTGTAGTTTTCGCCTAGGTTTTCTGCTCCCTCGCTGATTCTATATACAGGCATGATATTCAATGCGCTTAACAGTTTATATACCAACTTATTTTTAAAAGCATCTCCTCTTGCTAATGAATAAATAGGCTGCTTAAACAAAGTCGCTAAAATGATTGCATCAAGAAATGAATTGGGGTGATTCGCTGCAATGAGCAAGGGTCCCTTTTTTGCAAGCGCAGCAGTGTTATTTATGTGCAACTTTCTGCAATAAATTAACAAGGCAAATTTGGCGGGTATTTTTAATATTCGAAATAACAAATAGAAATAAATAAAAGGGTTATCATTAATTTAATTGTGGATCGATGGGATAATGAATGATTTGTTCATAACCTTCTCCGAGTTGTTTTACACTTTCCTTCCAAACCATATTCGCATTCGTATCAAAAACAATTTTACTGTTAGCTGATGAAATCAGCCAACTTTTTTCATTCATTTCATCTTCTAATTGTCCGGCTGACCAACCACTGTATCCAATAAAGAATTTAAGTTTAGTGCAATCGATTTGTTTGTTTTTAATTAGCTCTTTGAGTATGTCAAAATCACCTCCCCAACAAATGTTGTGATCAAGTTGATAGCTTCCAGGAATTAATGTAGGATACTGATGAATAAAATGAATGGTATCTTTTTCTACCGGACCTCCAATATAAACCTGCAAGGGAAAGCCAATGAAGTCGGCAATTATTTGATCTAATGTCTTCGAATGTAACCTGTTAAGTACGAATCCTACGCTTCCTTCTTTTGTGTGTTTACATAAGTAAACGACTGTTCGCATAAAATCCTTGTCTTTTAAAAAAGGTTCAGCTATCAGAATGCTATTTTCTTGAAGAGGTTTCATATTCCTATAGCATGAATTTAGTCATAACAAGAGGGATAATCGCCTTTTTTTAAAACTATTTAGTTAAAGTTTTGCGTAGAGGCTATTACAAGGGTTCTAAACCATAATTGTGCCTTATTTTTGTAAAACGTATTTAGTCTTCTAATCTGCTGGCTATAAACAATTATGAAAAGAATTTTTCCTAGTATTACTATCCTGATTTCGTTGTCTTTGCTCGGACTAATTTTCTTCCAGGCACTATGGCTCAAGACGGCTCGTGTAACAAAAGAAAAGCAACTGAAGGAAAATATTTTTTTAGCTACCACTGAAGCTGCTGAAAAATTAATGGAAGACAAGACGGGTTTTTTTTCAAAAAGCAATCATTCAGATTTATTATTTAAAAATAACAAATTAGACGTTCTTCAGCCTTCTGTGATTCATCGGTTTACCAAAGATGAAATTTATGCGGTTATAAGAAGTTCAATGGATAAGCACTTCTTGGAAAATATTTCCTTTGAGTTTGCCGTATCGGATAACAGTCTCACTGGTGAACAAGTACAGAGTGATAACTTCTTTAATTTTTTCATCGACTCTACCCAAAATACCAATGTAGCTATTCCGCTAGAACCCTCTATAGGAAGCCCTTTGAGTGCCTTAAATAAAGAAGAGTTCTTAGTGGTGATTGTGCCACACCAGAATACTATTATTTTCAAAGAAATTTTCTGGTTTCTTCTAGGGGCTATTTTATTTACCATTATTATCACAACGGCTTTTTTCCTTACCATAAGAGCATTGCTAAAACAAAAGAAACTAAGTGAAATAAAATCTGATTTTATTAATAACATGACGCATGAATTTAAAACTCCTTTGGCTACTATTTCATTAGCAGTAGATGCATTGAAAAATGAAAAGGTGATTGCAGATTCTGAAAAATCAAATTATTTTACTAGGATTATTAAGGAAGAGAATAAAAGAATGAATAAGCAGGTAGAGACTATTTTACAAGCCGCTTTACTTGATAAACAGGAGATTCAGCTCAATCTCAAAAAAATCTCTGCTCATGCTATTATAAAGGAGACCATCAATAGTATGGCATTAGCATTGGAAGAGAAAAATCCTCAGATTATATTAGCATTGGATGCGCCAAATGATACTATCATGGCAGATGAAGTTCACTTCGTTAATTTGATAAATAATCTGCTCGATAATTCTATTAAATATTCAAAAGAAGCTGAAAAGCTTATTATTAAAATCTCCACCTCTACAGAAGGTCATCGGGTTTGCATTAAGATAGAAGACAATGGTATTGGCATGTCTAAAGAAACGCTCAGTCGTATTTTCGAGAAGTTCTACCGCGCTCATACGGGGAACATACATAACGTAAAGGGCTTTGGGTTAGGCCTGAGTTACGTAAAAACAATGGTTGACGCTCATAAAGGAACCATAAAAGCGGAAAGCCTTTTAGGCAAAGGATCTTGCTTAACAATTTGCATACCAATGGCCAAGTAATTCTTCAGTTATCCACAGTAATTCACATTCAATTCACATCGGTTTTTTAGATAAGTCATGTAAAGGCTTATAAACAGTTGTTGTAAGACTTGTGGATAAATATGTTTACCCATTTTTGTGTGATAAAGTGGGAAAAGGTGTTATTTTGTGTTCATTATTAATAAAATATCACCAAAACTCCTTCAATGATAGGCTTTATCGGAGAATACGAATCAACGGTTGACGCAAAAGGTCGCTTTTTATTGCCTTCGGGCTTTAAAAAACAGCTACCTGAGGCGGATAAAGCGCTATTTGTACTCAACAGGGGTTTTGAAAAATGCCTTACCCTTTATCCAATACAAAGTTGGGAACCTCTTTATAAAGACATCAGCCTTTTAAACGATTTCGACCCCAAAGTTAGAGATTTTAGACGCTATTTTTTGAATGGTGCCACTCAAATTGAGCTCGATAGTGCAGGACGCTTGCTTTTACCAAAAAATTTGATGGAATATGCCTCACTTGGAAAAGACATTGTGTTGGTTTCGGCCGTAAATAAAATTGAAATCTGGGATAAAAATAAATACCAACAGTTCTTTGATGCCATGACCCCAGAGGCATATAGCAAACTTGCAAATGAAGTAATGAATAAGAAAGACGACTCGAATAGTTGATAATTATGGCGCATTCTAGTAAAATAAATGAACCTGACTTATCTAACGATTCAACACTCGACTATCATGTTCCGGTTTTATTGCAAGAAACAATCGAGGGCTTAGCAATTAAAGCCGACGGGGTTTATGTTGATTGCACTTTTGGCGGCGGCGGTCATAGTAAAGAAATTTTAAAAAAACTAGGCCCCCGTGGAAAGCTCTTTGTGTTTGATCAAGATATTGCCGCTAAGCAGAATCTTCCTAATGACAATAGAGTGGTTTTCATTCAACAAAACTTCAGGCACCTTCAAAAGTTTTTACGGGTGAATCATTGCTTGAGTGTAGATGGAATATTAGCTGATTTAGGTGTTTCAAGTCATCAGTTCGATGAACCAGAAAGAGGCTTTTCTATAAGATTTGACGCAGACCTGGATATGAGAATGGACAATCGACAAACGGTAACAGCCGAAAGGATTCTTAACACCTATTCAGAACATCAATTACACAAGTTATTTGAAATGTATGGGGAAGTTACCAATGCAAAAACACTTGCAAAAACAATTGTTTTACAAAGAAGCATTGCCTCCATCAAAACAATTAATCAACTTAAACAAGCAGTAAAGCAAATTGTGAAGGGCAATCCTAACAAGTACTTTGCTCAGGTTTTTCAGGCGTTGAGAATTGAAGTCAATGATGAAATGGGCGCATTGAAAGAAATGCTGCTACAGTCTACAGGCTTATTGAATTCGGGTGGAAGAATTGCCGTTATCACTTTTCATTCTCTTGAAGACAGAGTAGTTAAAAGTTTTTTTAAGCAAGGGAATTTTGAGGAGGAGCAGATGGCAGATGTTTTTGGAAATCGCACTGTATGCGATCTTAAGCTAGTTAATAAAAAACCAATTGTTGCAACCAACGAAGAAGTAAAAAGGAATACCAGATCAAGAAGCGCAAAGTTGCGCATCGCAGAAAAAAAACAAAGGCAGTAAAGAAAATGAGTACAGAACAAACAACGAATACCACATCATTGAATAATAAAATTGATTGGAAAAAATATTTCAACTACCGTACAATCGTTCAGAATATTCCTTTTTTTTTATTCTTATCTGTGCTGGCTGTTTTGTATATCTATAATGGACATCATGCAGATAAACTGATTCGCAAAATCAGTACAAGTGAAAAAAATATTAAAGAGTTGGAATACGAATACAAAACAATAAAAAGTGAAGTGATTTATAGGAGCAAAGCAAGCGAAATGATAAAAGCAGTAGAACCAATGGGATTAAGAGAATTGAAAGAGCCTCCATTGGTATTATCAGACTCGTTGGCTATTGCCCAGTAGATTGTAAGAAGCAGATTTTTAGGCATTTTAAATGTAAAAACATTTTTGTAGAAATTGGATATTAAAAAGGACATATTGTGGAGGGTTTATTTATGCTTTATTCTCATAATAGCATTAGGGATTTTAGTCCTCGGCAGAGCTTTCTACATTCAAAGAGTAGAAGGAAGTTTTTGGAAAGGGATGGGAGATAGTCTCCACTTAAAGTACCAACCTATCAACGCAGAAAGAGGCAGTATTTATAGTGAAGATGGAAACATATTAAGTACCTCTGTTCCCGTTTTTGATATTTATATTGATTTTGGCGCAGAAGGATTGAGAGAAAAAGATGGCAAGCGGTTTAAAAACAATATCGACTCATTGAGCCTATGTCTCTCTAATCTTTTTCA
This sequence comes from Chitinophagaceae bacterium, assembly GCA_947474815.1. GTDB lineage: Bacteria > Bacteroidota > Bacteroidia > Chitinophagales > Chitinophagaceae > Ferruginibacter. The sequence continues at coordinate 15,778 of CANJJU010000042.1, forward strand.
AGATAAAACTGCTGAAGTTTATAAATCAGAATTTCAACTTGCTTATACCAATAAAGAGCGTTACTACCTACTTAAAAGAAAAATATCATTCGAGCAGTTTAAGCAACTACGTGAATTCCCATTAGTAAGACAAGGGAGAAACAAAAGTGGATTTATCTATGATGTAAGAGATAAAAGAATCAATCCATATGTATTATTAGCAAATAGAACCATTGGCTTATCAAGAGGAGATTCTTCAAAAAATGTTGGACTAGAAAGAACCTACGATAGTTTATTAAAAGGCGAAACTGGTCAGCGATTGATGCGGTATGCTGCGGGTGCTTATTTACCCGTTGAAGGTGCCGAACTCGATCCAATCAATGGAAAAGACATCATCACTACTTTAGATACCTACATGCAGGATGTTGCGGAAACAGCTCTCATGAAAATGCTTGTAGGTAATAAGTCTACTCATGGCACTGTCATTTTAATGGAAACGGCAACAGGTAAGATTAAAGCAATTGCTAATTTAGGGTTACAAAAAGATAGCACTTATAATGAAGATCTTAATTATGGTATTGGTAAAGCAACGGAGCCAGGTTCTATTTTTAAATTAGTTACGCTACTTAGCCTGCTAGAAGATAAGTATGTTACTATTAATTCTGAAGTGAATTGCGAAGGTGGAAGAAAATATTTTTCTGGTTTAAAAATACAAGATTCACATTTGGGAACGGGTACTATTACGGTAAAGGATGCCTTTACAAGAAGTAGTAATGTTGCTTTTGCAAAACTTGCTGATCAGTATTATCAATCTCAGCCCTACAAATGGACTAATCATATAGAAAGTTTCAGGCTTAATAAAATGACCGGAGTTGATATTGTAGCTTCTTCTGGGATGCCTACTTTTAAAACTCCTAAAAATAGAAGCTGGAGCAGAACAACCATTCCTTTTATGGCTCATGGTTACGAAGAACTCGTAACACCTCTGCACATGCTGATGCTTTATAATGCAGTAGCAAATAATGGCAGAATGATGAGACCATATCTTGTTAGTTCAATAAGAGATTATGGAGTAGAAGTAAAAAATATAGCCCCTCAGGTATTGGTTGAAAAAATTTGCAGCGATGAGACCTTGGCGCAAGCAAAAGAATGTTTAAAAGCAGTAGTGGATAGTTTACATGGCACTGCTCATAAAGTCCTATTTGATAGCACATACTCTATTTCTGGAAAAACGGGAACCGCAGTAACAGCGATGGATAATAACGGGTATAATAAAGGGAATAAAATCTATCAAGCTTCTTTTATTGGTTTCTTTCCATCAGAAAAGCCTATGTATACCATGGCTGTGGTAATTCAAAATAGTAAAAGTTCAAAAAAGTTTTATGGTGCGGATGTTTCAGGAACAGTGTTTAAGGAAATCAGTGATAAAATATATAATCACTATTTATGTAAGTCATCATCAAAGAAAAAAATCTCGACTGATTCAACGGTTTACAATTATGTAGGGATGAAGAATGATCTCTATTCTATTTTCAATTTTTTCAATATAGGATATAAGGATTCAATCAACACAGGGTATCTGAGAGCAGTAAATTTAAAAAGAAATATTGCAGGTGTCAATGTGTCTGCAAACGAATCAACGCAGGCTTTAATAACGCCAGATGTAAAAGGAATGGGGTTGAAAGATGCCGTTTTTTTACTTGAGAATAAAGGGTTAAAGCCTGTTGTATCAGGAAAGGGCCGCATCATAAGCCAAAGTATAGTAGCAGGAACCAGCTTTATAAAAGGACAAAAAATTTTATTAATGCTCAATTAAGAGCAGTATAATTATGTTAAAGGATATTTTATATAAAGTCAATATTCGGTCCGTTAACGGAAGTACGGATATTGAGATAAAAGATCTGCAATCAGATTCTAGAAAGGTGTCTCCGGGAACTTGCTTTATAGCTATAAAAGGCACCTTAACTGATGGGCATCATTATATAGATAATGCTATTAGTAATGGAGCTGTTGCAATTATCTGCGATTCTATCCCTTTAATAACAAATGAAAAAATTACATATGTCGCTGTAGAAAACACTTCTATTGCTGCAGGAGTAATGAGTCATCAGTTTAATGAATCGCCTTCATTAACAATGAAAGTAATTGGCGTTACAGGCACGAATGGTAAAACAACGGTGGCAACACTTTTATGGAAATTATTTACGGCTAAGGGATATACATGCGGATTAATTAGCACAGTAGAGAATCTCATTGGTAACAAAAAAATTGATGCCACGCATACTACTCCAGATGCCATCAGCCTAAATCAATTACTTAAAAAAATGAAAGACGGTGGTTGTACTCATGTCTTCATGGAATGCAGTAGCCATGCAATAGACCAGCACCGAATTGCAGGAATTGAATTTGCCGGAGCCCTCTTTACTAATATTAGCCACGATCATCTTGATTATCATAAAACATTCGAGGAGTATATACGTGTAAAAAAATCCTGGTTTGATCAATTGCCTCAGCATGCTTTTGCAATTAGCAATGCAGATGACAAAAGAGGAGCGGTGATGTTGCAAAATTGCGCAGCTAAAAAATCTTTCTACAGCTTAAAGACATTGGCTGATTTTAAAGGAAAGATTTTAGAAAATAGTTTGATAGGGCTTCATATGATGGTCAATGACATCGAGGTTCATTTTAAATTAATAGGAGAGTTTAACGCATACAATTTATTAGCAGTATATGGAGCAGCGATTTGTATGGGAGAAGAAAAGCATCAGGTGCTCGAAATACTAAGTACTTTAACAGGAGCAGAGGGTAGGTTTGATTGTGTTACAAGTACCAAAGAAAGAATTCTAGG
>CANJJU010000043.1 GCA_947474815.1 Chitinophagaceae bacterium
AGAAATGCATTTTGTATTGGGCTTTGTAAAAGACAAAGATGTAAGGGAAGTCTTAAAATTATTTCCAACGCGATCTCACTACTACTTTACCAATGCGCATATTCCCAGAGCAATGTCTCATGAAGAACTAAAAGAAATAGCAGCAGCTTGTAAACTTCAAGGAGAAAGCTATGACGACGTAAATACTGCAATAATGAATGGAAAGAAAAAGGCTGCATCCAAGGATGTAATAATGGTTTGTGGAAGCTTTTTTATTCTAGCAGAAATAGACAAGAATCTTTTGGCGGAGTAACCGATTAATTCTTTGGCAGTTCAATGACAGGAAATTAATTGATCCAACCCATTCTTTTTCTTAGCTCAAGGATATGAGCGACATGATGTTTGGAGTGCCATGCATACAACCCAAGCAAATACCAAAGGGTCATCTGCTTTTTATATTCGGGGTGATAAACAGTTCTGTTCCATTGGTCTGTACTGAAACTCAATAACAATTCAGACCAGCGTTTATGCAAAGAAAACAATAGCGTAATAGAAATGTTAATTGGTAAATTATTTGCATCGGGCATATCAGCCCAGGCATCTTGATTGTAAGGCTTAATGGTGGGATTGTCTTCTGAGAGACCTAATTTGAATCGAATATAAGAATTCATATGACTGTCCGCTACATGATGCACAAGCTGCTTTAAAGTCCAGCCTCCGGGCCTATAAGGGGTATCTAATTGGTGTTCGTCTAAATTAATGATAGCATTTTCAAGATGATTTGGAAGGTATTGTATATCGAGTAGCCATTCCTGCAATTTCTCATCAGAATATGACTGCTCGATGTATTTACCAATAGGAAACCTAAAATCTTCCATTAATTCTTTGCAGCAGTTTTGATGTCAATTAAGGTTATTTCAAAAACCAACGTTGATCCAGGAAGAATGGTACCTCCCGCACCTCTATCGCCATAAGCCAATTCGCTAGGAATGTAAACTTTCCAATGAGCTCCTTTTGTCATCAATTGCAAAATTTCTGTCCAGCCTCTTATAACACCTCCAACTGGAAATGTAGCAGGCTCTCCTCTTTTAACCGAATTGTCAAACTCTGTTCCGTCAATTAAAGTTCCTACATAGTCTACTACTACTGTATCTTGAGCGGTTGGCTTTATTCCATCAGCAACTCCAGCTTGCAAAATTTCATACTGTAACCCATTCGGCAAAGTAATAACTTCCTTTCTTGCTTTGTTAGTAGCCAAAAACGCATCGCCTTTTTCTTTTTGAACGGCACTTTTCTTTTTTGCAAATTCTTGCAGTTGTTGTTGTAAAGTCATATTACATTGTTCTGGTGATAATAATTTAGGTCTGTCTTTTAATACATCATCTATTGCCTTAAGCATCACATTGGCATTTAACTGAGAAATCCCCTGCTGTTTCATATTCTCTGCAATATTCAATCCGGCAGCATAACTAAAGCTATCGAGCAGATTTTTCAATTCAGTTTTAGGCAATGATACAGGAGCTGTTGGTTTAATAGGCGCTTTTTTCGTTTGTGCTACCATGGCTTGTTGCATGGAAATGGCCACTAAAAAAATAAAAAACTTCTTCATCAAAATGGTTTTAATTTAAAAAATATTTTATGCAAATAAACACAATTTATTCATCCCTCATCTCTCTGCCTGTTAAATGTATAAAAACATCTTCCAAGCTAGCCGCTTTTACTTGTTTTGGACGCTCAAATCCAGTTTCTACCAACTCGTCAATCATTTTATCAGGAGAATCTAGTTTAATAATTTTGCCTTGATCCATGATGGCGATTCGATCACAAAGCTGTTCGGCTTCATCCATATAATGAGTGGTAATGATAACAGTTGTTCCTGCAGATCTGATTTCACGAATCAAGTCCCAAAGATTTCTTCTTGCTTGAGGATCCAATCCTGTGGTTGGCTCATCTAAGAAAATAATTTTAGGCTGATTAATTAACGTAGTGGCAATAGAAAACCGTTGCTTTTGTCCACCACTCAATTCTTTACTTTTACTTTTTGCCTTGTCAACAAGATTTACTTTTTTCAACAACTCGATAGGATCTACTTCTTTGTTATACAAACCTCCAAAAAGCTTGATAAGCTCTATTAGATTTAAAGAAGGATAAAAACCAGATGTCTGCAACTGAACCCCAATGTTTTTTTTGATAGAAGACGGATCTTTATCTAAATCAATTCCATCAACAATGATTTGTCCGGATGTTTTATCTCTAAGCGTTTCTATAATTTCCAGTGTGGTAGACTTGCCTGCACCATTAGGTCCAAGCAATCCAAAAATCTCTCCTTCATATACGTCAAAAGAAATAGACTTCACTGCCTGAAAATCACCATAATTCTTAACTAGATTTTTTACAGAAATAATTTTGTGTTGCATGAGCATTATTAAATATTAACTATTTCTACCTTAAAAGAGAAGAATTATAAAGTAGATTCAAATTCTTCCATCATGCATTTACTGCCAATAAAAAAGGGCGTACGTTGATGGACTGCTGTTGGTTGAATATCTAAAATTCTTTGCTGACCATCCGTAGCCTTTCCTCCTGCTCTTTCTATAATAAATGCAAATGGATTGCATTCATATAATAATCTAAGCTTTCCATTGGGCTTATCCTTCATCCCTGGATACATAAAAATGCCTCCTTTAATAAGATTTCTATGTACATCAGCTACCATGCTGCCAATATAGCGTTGTGTGTAAGGCCCTCCATTTTCTTTAGTCTTCTGTTGACAAATAGTAATGTAGCGCTGAACCTTATCACTATATTGAAAGAAATTGCCATGATTCACTGAATAAAATTTTCCGGTTTCAGGACACACGATATTCGGGTGACTCATAGTGAATTCACCTATAGATTGATCCAATGTAAATCCATTCACACCTCTGTGGGTTGCATAAACCAACATAGTAGAAGAACCGTAGATAACATACCCTGCAGCAACTTGTTTGTTGCCAGGTTGAAGAAAATCTTCCTTGGTGGCTGGTTTGCCTAATTCGCTTACCCTTCTATAAATACTAAAAATAGTCCCAATCGATACATTTACATCAATATTACTGCTACCATCTAACGGATCAAAAAGACAAACGTATTTTGATTTATTACTAATTTCATCATTAAATACCACGATTTCATCCAACTCCTCGCTACCTATCCCAGCACAACTAATTCCGTGACGCAACACTCCCATAAATTGGTTATTGGCAAAAATATCTAGCTTTTTAACCTCCTCCCCTTGAACATTCATCGTACCTGCATCACCAAGAATATCCACGAGACCTGCTTTATTAACCTCTACATGGACTCTTTTTGAGGCAAGCCCAATATCCCTCAATAAGCCTGCTAGTTCGCCTGTTGCTTGGGGGAAATCCCTCATTTGCTGGATAGTAAATTCGTCGAGTGTCTGAATGTGCCTGTTAATGACCATAAAACAATTTCATGTTTACAATGAACGAGGTTAAATTTGCTATTCAAAAGTACGGTTTATTATGATTCTTACTTTCCTTATAATGAATAAATATTGTAAAGAAATTGACTTAAAATTGGGCTAAATACTAAAAAGATAGTTTAAAAATGAAGATTTACAAATTTGGAGGCGCAAGTATTAGCGGGATTGACAGATTTAAAAACACTGCAGACATTATCCAATCTGCTCAAAAAGATAAATTACTTATTGTGGTTTCTGCAATGGGCAAAACAACCAATGCGTTAGAAAAAGTAGTGTCTGCTTTTTATGAAAATAAAAAAGAGGATGCGGTAGCTTTATTTACTCAAATAAAAGAGAGTCATCTTAATCTAGTAAAGTACCTCACAGTTAAAAATTGGCAAGCAACAGAAAATCAACTTAAAGATTTTTTCACAGAAATAGAATGGTTGCTTCATGATCAACCCGTTAGAAATTACGATTACTATTATGATCAAATTGTATGTTGCGGCGAATTATTGAGTAGTAGTATTTTATGCCATCATCTTAAAGAAAGAAATTTAAAAGCAACTTGGATTGATGCAAGAGATCTTATTCGTACCGATAATAATTTTAGAGACGCGGCGATTGATTGGAATACTACAACAGATAAAATAAAAGAATCTATTGATCCATTGTTTAATCAATACGATGTTATCATTACCCAAGGCTTTATTGGCTGTACAGATGAAAACGAAAGCACCACGTTGGGCAGAGAAGGAAGCGATTACAGTGCGGCAATATTTGCCAATATCTTAGATGCAGAATCGGTTACCATTTGGAAAGACGTAGAGGCTGTAATGAGTGCCGATCCTAAGAAATATCCAGATGCGACTATAATATCTTCGCTTAGTTTTACAGAAGTGATTGAGATGGCATATTATGGAGCGCAAGTGATTCATCCCAAAACAATCAAACCGCTTCAAAATAAAAATATTCCATTATACGTTAAAAGCTTTTTAGACCCTGCACTTCCCGGTACAGTAATAAGTAAAGAACTAAATAAATCTCTACCTCCTATTATAGTTAATAAAGAAAATCAAGTATTGATTCAATTCAAATCAAAAGATTTTTCATTTATAGAAGATAAGCCTATTCAGCAATTGCACGAATTGTTTAGTCAATGTAAGATTAATCCAAACCTAACACAAAATACCGCTATCTCTTTACTTTGTTGCTTTGATGACAATGCAGAAAAAATAAACACCTTAGCAAGTGCTGCATCAGAAATTTTTGATGTTGAAATTGAAAAAGGATTAACACTCCTGACCATAAGACACTACTTGCCCTCAACGATAAAAGCGCTTACAGAGAATAAGCATATTCTACTTGAACAAAAAACAATTCAGACAATACAAATGCTTATGAGATAAATGCAGTTTATCTCTAGTTGATCAAATACTCTCCCCTTTTATTGACCATAATAATAGGAAGCTCCTTTTTTAATTCAAAATAATCAAATACCTTTTTGATGTTTTCATTGAAAGCTTGGAGATAGCTATTTTCTTTGATTGACTCAATGAGATACTCATTCGATTTCTTCACATTGTATCTAGCAGGAAATACATGCACAGGAATAAATTCCTGCCCTTGCGACTTAGCAGCTGATGCAACGACAAACACTTCTTCAATGGGAATATCACTAATAGCGATGCATCCCACAGAAACACAGTTTCCATGAATATAAATGGCACTGCCCGGCCTTAGAGAGTCACTTAATATTCTATCAGATGCATTCGGATAATTCAACCCTAGAGACAAATGATAACTGCTATTGGAATTAAAATCATTGATGTGATAAAATCCTTCGGGCACCTGATAATCGCCTTCCATTCTCTTTGGCCCCATTGTACCACTTTGCATACAAATCTTATAGGTCTTAAATAATTTATAGGGCACTTTATCGTTATCCCTTACCCAAACTTCTAATTGACGATCGTACTTAAATGAACGAATGTATACAGATTTTGGAGGCCAGGCAAGATGCTGTTTTTCAAACTGCTTCGTCAATGTATCTTCCGTCTGTAGAAACAACGCATCTAATTTTGAAGCAGATTTGGGTGTCCCAATGAAAGTATTTTGAGAAAAGGCTTTTCCCGCACATGACATGCATATAAAAAATAAAATATAATATTTATTGAAAATATATTTCATCGAAAAGCCTAATTGAATAATTATTATCAATCAAAAAAATTAAAGATTCCCCCTAGCATCTTGCTCTCTTTCCAAAGCTTCAAATAGCGCTTTAAAATTCCCCTTGCCAAAACTCTTCGCTCCCTTTCTTTGAATAATCTCAAAAAACAACGTAGGTCTATCTTCTAGAGGTTTGCTAAATATTTGCAATAAATATCCCTCATCATCTCTATCAATCAAAATACCCAATTCGCGTAAAGGCGCTAGGTCTTCTTCAATAGACCCTACACGATCCAATACAGTATCATAATAACTATCAGGCACTTTTAAGAACTCTATACCCCTGCTTTGCAGATCAATAACTGTTTCAACAATATTAGCCGTAGCAATGGCCACATGCTGAACTCCTTCTCCATTGTAAAATTCTAGATATTCTTCTACTTGACTCTTCTTCTTTCCTTCTGCAGGTTCGTTGATAGGAAATTTAACATACCCATTTCCGTTACTCATCACCTTACTCATTAAAGCTGAATATTCAGTTGAAATATCCTTATCATCAAAAGAAAGAATATTTCTAAACCCCATTACCTCTTCATAAAACTTTACCCAAGGATTCATTTGATTCCACCCCACATTTCCTACACAATGATCAACATATAATAAACCGGTACTTGGAGGATTGTAATTTGACTCCCATTTTCTAAATCCTGGCATAAAAACACCCTTGTAGTTTTTTCTTTCTACAAAAATATGAAGCGTATCTCCGTAAGTATGAATACCACTCAATACTACTTCTCCATTATCATCCTTTAACACAGTTGGTTCCATGCAACTCTTGCCGCCTCTTGACGTAGTTTGTTTCCATGCGTCTGCAGCATCTTCTACCATTAATGCCAATACTTTCACTCCATCCCCATGCTTATAAATATGATCTGCAATTTCATTATTGGTTCTTAGTGGAGTCGTTAATACAAAAGTTAATTTATTCTGACGAATCACATAACTTACTTTGTCCATACACCCTGTCTCAGGCCCCGCATAAGCTAGCGATTCAAACCCAAAAGCCGTTTTATAAAAATGCGCAGCTTGTTTCGCATTGCCTACATAAAATTCCACGTAATCGGTTCCACTTAATGGAAGGAAATCTATGTTAGAAGTTGTTTTATTTTCTGATGTTATAGTTGTTGACATTGAATTATTTTTTATAGCTAATTAAATTAATGATTATGGGGGCTTTTCAAAAAAAATGCTCAATAATTACAATGTATCCATTGCAAGCGCAATCATGAGCAAGGAGTACATTGATCTCTTGTTGTTGGAAATACTATGTGCCAAAGCTAGTGTCATACGCTGTCAAAGGTAGCAAAAACTATCAAAGACATTGTCATCAATTAAAGAAATTTTGGCTACAAAGAATCCCATATAAGGCAAATAGATACTGTGTAAATTTATCTATTCAAATACCATAAAATTCCGCCCTTCCGTTTATCTTTGACTCATGAAAAAAGTGGGGATTCTCGGGGGTGGGCAACTTGGACGAATGCTGCTGCAAGCAGCCATCAACTACCCAGTAGAGACATTTGTAATGGAAAAAGAGGCGGCGGCTCCTGCTGCACATTTATGCAATCATTTTATTGTAGGAAACATCACGCAATTTGATGACGTATATAATTTTGGTAAAAATCTAGATGCCCTCACCATCGAAATAGAACATGTAAACATAGAAGCACTTGAAAAACTAGAAAAGGAAGGCATTCACATTTATCCAAATACCCAAGCATTAAGAATAATTCAAAATAAAATTCTTCAAAAAAACTTTTACAAAGAAAATGATTTGCCCACGAGCGAATTTATTATTACTCAATCAAAAGAGGAATTAAAAAATATTTCACCCTTTTTCCCTGCAGTGCACAAACTTTCAAATGGAGGATACGATGGAAAGGGTGTTCAAATAATTAATAATAAAGAGGAAATTGAAAAAGGATTTGATTCGCCGGCGATTTTAGAAAAGAAAATCAACATCAAAAAAGAAATTGCCATTATCATAGCCGTGAGTGACAAAGGAGATACAGCCATTTACCCTCCTGTTGACATGATTTTCGACCAATCATTGAATTTGTTACGCTACCAAATAAGTCCTGCAGAACTACCTGAAAAAGTTTTTTGGAAAGTAGAAGCGATCGCGCTGAGTGCAATAAAAAAAATAAATAGCCCTGGCATTTTTGCAGTAGAATTATTTACAGACGAGAATGACAATGTATTGATCAATGAAATTGCTCCAAGAGTTCACAATAGCGGCCATCATACAATTGAAGGAAATTATTCGAGCCAATTTGATATGCTTTGGCGAATCATATTGGGGTATCCATTAGGAAATACAGAGGCAATTTTATCTACCGCTTTGGTCAATTTAATTGGGGAAGAAGGATATAATGGAACGCCGATTTATGAAGGATTAAATGAAGTATTGGAAATGGACAATGTATTTGTTCATTTATATGGCAAACGAGAAACAACCCCTGGAAGAAAAATGGGACATGTAACCATTTTAAGTAAAGAAAGACAAGATTTGTTATACAAGGCTAACAAGATCAAGCATCAATTATTTGTAAGATCGTAAATTTGCTTATTAAATTAAACAAACCACCATGCAACCATCAGTAGGAATCATTATGGGAAGTGAAAGCGATTTAGATGTCATGAAAGGCGCCGCAGAAATGTTACAACAATTTGGTGTTGCATATGAAATGACGGTCGTTTCTGCGCATCGCACTCCCGATAGAATGAGCAATTATGGAAAAGAAGCAGCTGAAAGAGGTATAAAAGTAATCATTGCGGGTGCTGGCGGGGCGGCGCATTTGCCTGGTATGATTGCCGCCAATACTACCATTCCTGTCATTGGAGTACCTATTAAATCATCTAATTCAATCGATGGATGGGATTCCGTATTGTCTATATTACAAATGCCCACAGGAGTTCCTGTAGCAGCTGTTGCGCTCAACGGAGCTAAAAACGCAGGTATCCTAGCCGTTCAGATACTAGCTACTTGTGACGGAAGTTTAAGCGAAAAATTAATTCAATACAAGAAAGACCTTGAAAATCAAGTAATGGACATGGCCAAACGTGTTCATTAACCCCTCCTGCTCTTCCTATTTAAACGCCTATCAAAGTAAATTCTCCACCGTTTATCAAGAAATTGATAATTTCTATTATAACGAGGTTTTTGTCCCTATTTTTACAATAAACAAATAACAATATGTCTAGAATCACACTTTTACTTCTTTGTATGTTCAGTGCACTCATTGCAGGCGCTCAAAAAGTAGCTTTTACTGAATATAATTTACCCAATGGCCTACATGTAATTTTACACCAAGACAACACTGCTCCTGTAGTAGCTGTTTCTGTTATGTATCATGTAGGTAGCAAAAATGAAAAAACAGATCGCACAGGATTTGCACACTTTTTTGAACACTTGCTTTTTGAAGGATCCGATAACATCAAAAGAGGCGAGTTTATGAAAATCGTGAGTAGCAATGGCGGTCAAAACAATGCAAACACTTCTCAAGACAGAACTTTTTATTTTGAAGTTTTTCCCTCTAATCAACTAGAGACTGGCCTATGGCTAGAGAGTGAGCGCATGTTCCACCCAGTCATTAATCAAATTGGAGTGAAAACGCAGAACGAAGTGGTGAAAGAAGAAAAACGCTTACGAGTTGACAACCAACCCTACGGCAATTTCTTAACAGCAGTAATGCAAAGACTTTTCACCAAGCACCCTTATAACTGGGTTCCAATTGGAAGCATGGATCATTTAGATGCCTCTACATTAGAAGAATTTATAGCATTCAATAAAAAATACTATGTGCCAAACAATGCAGCACTTGTGATTGCAGGTGACATTGATGTTGAAAAAACAAAAAAAATGGTAGCTGATTACTTTGCTGAAATTCCAGCAGGCGCACCAGTTGAAAAAGTAGACATCAAAGAAGATGCTATTACAAAAGAAATCATCGACACTGCTTATGATAATAATATTCAGATACCAGCTGTTATGACTGCTTATAGAACACCTGGTATGACAAGCAAAGAGTCGGTTGCATTACAATTGGCTGCAGATGTATTGAGCACTGGATCTAGTAGCAGAATGTATAAGAAAATGGTGGATGATAAAAAGAACTCCCTTTCTGTGGGCTGCTTTAACTATGCCCTAGAAGATTATGGCGCTTACATTACTTATGCACTGCCTAGCGGCCCCTACCCTTTAGATTCTCTTCTAAAAGATATGGATGAAGAGATTGTACAATTACAAAATGAATTAATCAGCGAAAAAGAATTTACTAAAATCAGAAATCAATATGAGAATAATTATATTGGTAAAAACGCAAAAATGATTGGCGTGGCAGAAAATCTTGCTGATGGATATACCTTCCAAAATAAAAATACCAACTACATAAATGAAGAATTAGAAGAAGTTAGAAAAATTACCAGAAACGACATTCAATCTGTAGCAAAAAAATATCTTAACAAAAATCAACGAGTGGTATTGTATTACCTTCCAAAAAAATAATTTAATCACCTACTCTTTAGCAATAAAAATATTATACAATGAATAAAATTATATGTTTACTGATTGGCGCATCACTTTCCTTTAATGGATTTGCACAAAAAAGTATAGACCGCAGCAAAGCTCCAAAGGCAGGACCTGCTCCGATTATTACCATAAAAGATCCAACAATTTTCACCTTGCCCAATGGCATGACCATTATTGTTGTGGAAAATCATAAACTACCTAAAATTAGCGCTAGCCTTAGCATTGACCGTGGGCCAATACAAGAAGGAAGCAAAGCGGGTGTAACTCAGTTAATGGGACAAATGCTTGGAGAAGGAACAACCAAAACATCCAAAGCGGCTTTCGATGAAGCAGTTGATTTTATTGGAGCGGATGTATCGTTAAGCGCAGGAGGTGGATTTACGTCTGCCCTTACTCGCTTTTTTGACAAAGCTTTCTTATTAATGGCAGAAGCCATTCAATCGCCTGCATTCCCTCAAGAATCATTTGATAAATTAAAAACGCAAGCTTTAACAGGATTAAAATCTCAAGAAAAAAATGCTTCTGCTATTTCAGGAAGAGTAACGAATGCATTGAGTTATGGCAAAAATACAGCCATGGGAGAATTTGAAACAGAAGAATCAATCAAAAGCCTTACGTTAAAAGATATTAAAGAGGCATATGCAGACAATATCACTCCATCACGTAGTTATCTAACATTTGTTGGAGATATTACTCCCGCAGCAGCAAAAGCGATCGCTATCAAAGCGCTGGGAAATTGGAAAGGGAAAAAAATAAGTTTGCCAACATTGCCAATAGCTGAAAACGTAAAAGGCACAGAAATTAATTTTATTGACCTACCTACCGCTGTTCAAGGAGAAATCAGCGTAAGCAATTTGATTAACAACCCGATGAGCAACCCAGACTATCATGCTTTGTTGCTAGCCAATCAAATTTTAGGAGGCGGTGCAGAAAGTAAACTATTTATGAATTTGCGTGAAAAACATGGCTTTACTTATGGCAGTTATTCAAGCGTAGGAAATGGACGATTCCAAAGCAAGTTTTCTGGCAGTGCTCAAGTAAGAAGCGATAAAGCGGATAGTGCCGTTGCTGAAATGATTGCTGAAATAGGAAACATGCGTGAGGGAAAAATAACAGCAGAAGAATTAGACAATGCTAAGGCAAAATACAACGGATCATTTGCACTAGGAATGGAAGATCCTGCAAGAACAGCTTCTTATGCTTCAAATATCCTAATCAATAATTTGCCAAAAGATTACTACCGCACTTTTCTTCAGAAAGTAAATGCAGTTACAATCAGCGATATTCAAAGAGTAGCTAAAAAGTATTTTGAGAAAGACAATAGCCGCATTGTAATTGTAGGAAATGGAAGTAAGATTTTACCCAACCTATCTCGTCTAGGATATCCCATTAAACAATATGACAAATACGCCAACCCAATAGTTGAGAAAGTTAAAGATGCCAATATCAAAGAAACTGAAAAGACATCTGAAGCAATTTCTGCCTTTAGCATTGTAGAAGGATATCTTAAAGCTATTGGAGGTAAAGAAGAAGTTAAAAAAATAAATACTATCAAGCAAACTTTCACAATGGATTTGATGGGCAGAAGCTTTGCAGGAAATGACATCAAAATGTCTCCCAACAAGCACTACACAGAAGTTACCATGGGAGAAATGAAAGTAATGCAATCATTGTTTGATGGCAAAAAAGGATATCAAGCACAAATGGGACAAAAGAAGGATATGGAAGAGACCGAAATCAAAGAAGCCCAAGACGACAAAGGAATTATTCCTCAATTATATTATATATCTAGCGATTATAAAACATCTTATCTCGGTACAGGAAAAGTAGGAACAGAAGATTCTTATAAACTTAAGATTACTAAACCTAGTGGAAAAGTATCTGTAGAATACTACTCTACCAAAACAGGATTGTTGCTAAGAGAAGAGAAAACAACCGATGCAGAAGGCACCGAAATGACGATCACCGTAGATTACAGTAACTACAAAAAAGTAGGAAATGTATTGTTACCTTTCATCATCACGCAAAGTGTAGGTGAACAAGAGTTTAGCATGAATGTTACTGATATAAAAGTAAATGAAGGAGTAAGTGAGGCTGATTTCAAATAAACGCAATATATAGATATTAAAAAAGGCTCGTGTAACACGAGCCTTTTTTAATATACCGAAATCAATAAGTTAGTTTTCTTCTATGATACAATAGGATGCCTCAATACTATTTGAATGCTTGTATAATTGATCTATAAAGTCAATCCCCCATTTCGCATAAAATGGCAACATATTATCTACTCTTTCCTGAAGCGAGCCTTCGGGGAATAAAGAATGTTTTACTTTCTGAATCTGACGAATCTGTGCATCGTATTTTTTCTTCTCAGCCTTCAATATTTTACCTTCTAATACCTCAATCTTCTTTAAAGCTTTTTCTTCTAGCGCATCTATATGCTTAGATAAAGTAATATCCACCGCATTGGCAATACTTCTCATATCGCTATAGGAAGATCTGATAGCGTCCTTCTGCTTATTCAAATCTAATACAAGACCAGACTCTCTTTTAACTAAAATATTCTTTAACTCATCTGCAGACATGAAAAAATCAAATGACTTAAATAAAAGTTTATCTATTTGAGCTAATACTTTTTTGGGAACGATTGTAAAAGAATTCCTTAAAATTAAAACCGGAAATGGCACTTCCGAAACTTTAAAAATATTCTTTAATTCCAGCCAATACGCTAATTCCCCCCCACCGCCAATAAAAGCCACATTGGGCAAAATAAACTCTTGATAAACTGGCCGAAGGACTACGTTTGGACTAAATCTTTCAGGATATTCTTTTATTTCCTTCAATAAAGCCTCCTTTGAAAAAACGATAGAAGTATTCGATACAACAAACTGATCATTAACTTCCTCCATTCGTTCGCGCATATCATCTTTTAGGTAAAAAAGATTAATTGCCCTCCCGGTTGCTTTCATTTTATATTCTTCAGGGAAAGTCGCCACTGTCTCTGAAAGTATTTTATGAGAAAACTGTTCTGTCATCTCACGCGCATGAATTTCATTTAATTGCTTTTTAAAAGAAGGATTGTCTGGAAGCAATACCAATAAACCATAAGAAGAGAACAACAGATGCACCAATTCAAAGGTTGCCTGCTCAATCGTTTTACCCATCGAATACACTTCCTTCAATATTGTACCGATCTCTTTACCAAAAGGCTCTACTGAAATATGGCCATTAATTAATTCAATGAGACTGATAAAGCCTTTATCCACTTTCATTCTGCCTACCGATCCTTTCTGAGATGTTTCCCATGTGTACTTTTCGCCATTGATTGAGACTTCCCCTAATTCTTTTAAATCTGCATCTTCACTACCCATATAGTAAACAGGCACGAAATGACAATCAGGAATTGATTCATTCAACGTATCAGCAAGCTTTATTGCATGAATGATCTTATATATAAAATACAAATGTCCCGTAAAAATATTTGGCTGATGTGCCGTACAAATGGTGAAAGTATTTTCACTTAACAGCGACGTTATATTGTCTATCGTTTTGGAAGAAGCTTTTACAGAAGCGTATTGTTTCCGCAATTCTGCTACAAGAGACTCTCTATTGGTATTAAATGAACGCCTTTGCTTAATTGATTGCTTAATGCCTTCTAAATTGGGACTGAACTGATAATATTCTTTCAACAAAGGAGCTTCTTCTAAATAATCAGTTACAATTTTAGAAAAAGCTCCTGTGCTTTTATATGAATGATATGTAGCATTACAATTCAATCTCAGTGATAATTATTTACTGATTAAAAATACATTAAATCAATTCTCCCTCTATATCGTAATCAAACGCCTTGGTAATTTTAACATTGACAAAATCTCCAATGATTAACTTTTTGTCGCTATTGATGATTACTTCATTGTCAACTTCCACACTATCAAAGGCCGTTCGGCCAATATAACGACCAGACTCTCGCTTATCAACCATTACCTTAAATGTTTTACCTACTTTTTCGTTGTTCTTTTCCAAACTAATATCTTGCTGAACTTCCATGATTTCTTGTGCTCTTGCTTCTTTTTCTTCTTCAGGAACATCATCTACTAAGTCATGAGCGCTTGTTTGTTCTTCATGACTATAAGTGAATATCCCTACTCGATCAAATCTCATCTTTTGAAGAAATCCTTTTAATTCTTCTACATCATCGCGTGTTTCTCCTGGGAACCCAGCTATTAAAGTTGTACGCAAACAAATATCCGGAATACGGTGACGAATTTCACCGACTAAGTCTTCCATTTCTTCTCTTGTAATTTGTCGCTTCATAGCCTTCAACATATTATTAGAAGCGTGTTGCAATGGCATATCAAGATAGTTGCAAATATTTTCCCTTTCCTTCATTGCATCAATAATTTCGAGAGGAAACTTAGACGGGTATGCATAATGCAATCGAATCCACTCTAGTCCTTTTACGTCAGCAAGTGCATGTAATAATTTAGGCAACTCCCGCTTTTTATAAATGTCTAGCCCATAATAAGTAAGTTCTTGTGCAATTAACATTACTTCCTTCACCCCTCGCTGAACTAGCTTAGTGGCTTCTTCAACCAAAGATTCAATACTTCTACTCACATGCTGTCCGCGCATCAAAGGAATAGCACAAAATGAACAAGTACGGTTGCACCCTTCACTTATTTTCATATACGCATAATGCTGTGGCGTGCTTAGCATTCTTTCTCCTATTAATTCCCCTTTATAATCAGCTTCAAATTGTTTCAAAATTCCTGGAAGTTCCATCGTGCCAAAATAAGCATCAACTTCAGGGATTTCCTTTTCTAAATTTGCTTTATATCTTTCGCTCAAACAACCGGTAACAAAAACCTTGTCAAGCTTGCCCCGTTTTTTTAAATCAACATTCTCTAGAATAGTATTGATGCTCTCCTCCTTGGCTTTCTCAATAAAACCACAAGTATTTATGATAACGATATTGTGATCTCTTTTTTCATTTTCATGAACTGTATCAATTTCATTGGCTAATAGCTGTCCACTCAAAACCTCGCTGTCAACCATGTTTTTACTACACCCTAAAGTAATAATATTGACTTTGTCTCTTTTGATCGTTTTTGTCTTCATAATTGTGCGTAAAGTTAATGAAAGAATGACGAAAAGCAGTTCGAGAATAGTATTAACTATATAAAAAACGGAATATACCAGGCACTGATCAATGAGTCGAATTTTAAGTACTATATCTCATTAAAAAAATGCTATTTTAGCCCTATGAATGAAATGAGTAAGAGGAAATTAAACGTTGCAATACTCGATCTCTATGAGAGAACGGACAATCAAGGTATGCGCTGTTTACGTGAAATACTTATTCATTTTAGCAAATTGAATAATCTTGAATTAAACGTTGATGAATTTGAAGTACGCAAGGAAATTCAATTACCAGGAATACAATATGATATTTATATTTCAAGTGGCGGCCCTGGAAGTCCTATAGCTAGCAAAGGCAGCAAATGGGAAAATGCCTATTTCGAATGGCTACAATCAATCATAAAATACAATGACACCCCTCTACATTTTTCAAAGAAAAAGGTATTTTTTATTTGCCATTCCTTTCAGCTTGCTAGTAGATTTTTTGAAATAGCAGATGTTACAAAAAGAAAAAGTACAGCCTTTGGAGTTTTCCCTGTTCATTGTTTGAATAATTCCAACAAAGAACCAATCTTTGAAGGACTAGGCGATCCATTTTATGCAGTTGATAGCAGAGATTTTCAGGTAGTAAATCCTCATCATGAAAAATTAAATGAATTAGGAGCAAGTATACTTGCTATTGAAAAAGCAAGACCTCATGTTCCTTACGAAAGAGCTATTATGGCCATTCGATTTAATGAGCATATGATTGGAACACAGTTTCATCCAGAGGCAGATGCCATGGGAATGCTGATACATTTGCAAGGCGGCGAAAAGAAAAAAACCGTGATAGAAAATCATGGCGAAGAAAAATGGAGATCTATGATTGAGCAATTAAATGACCCTGATAAAATAATGAACACCTATTCGCATATTCTTCCAAACTTTCTTGCGGCTTCATTACATGAATTGATTGCTAAATAACCTATAAAAAAATGGATAAAGAGCTAAGAGGAAAATTCAATGAGTCATTTACACAAAGCAAGTACGATGCCTATGTTCAAAAACTTGCGACATTGGCTACTGGATCACTTGATTTCAGAATTGCCGAAACGCCCCTCTTTATTCAAAAGGCATTCAAACATAAAATGCTAGATACCTGTGAAGCAATCATCGATTGTATTTCTGACAAAGACTTTAAAAAACAGACCACAAAAAGCATCCCCAAAAACCACCATACACCAAACGAAGACGACCATGCACAAATGCTGATATTCGACTTTGGGATTTGTAAAAACGACAAAGGAGAACTAGAACCACAATTGATAGAAATGCAAGGATTTCCAAGCCTCTTTGCTTATCAGTTACTACAAAATGACATCACAAAAGACTATGCACAAGTACCCAACAATTATGATGCATATCTGAATGGATACAACAAAGAAAGCTATACAGCTTTATTAAAAGAAATTATTATTGGAAATCATTCAACTGAAAATGTAATCTTACTTGAAATATTCCCGGAAGAACAAAAAACAAGGATAGATTTTTATTGTACAGAAAATTTACTTGGAATTAAGACGGTTTGTCTAACAAAATTAATTTGCGAAGGGAAGCAGTTATACTATGAAAACAATGGCAAAAAAACACTTATAAAAAGAATTTATAATAGAATTATTTTTGATGACTTACAACAACAAAAAAATACTACAAATCTAATTGACCTCACAGTAGACTATGAAGTAGAATGGGTCCCACACCCTAATTGGTTTTACCGGATCAGTAAATTTACACTGCCATTTATTCATCATCAATATATTCCTGAAACCTTCTTTCTTAATGAAATAAAAACACCCCTGCCCCTAAAAGATTATGTACTTAAGCCGCTTTTTTCTTTTGCTGGGATGGGAGTAATATTAAATGTAACACAAGAAGATATTGATAAAATTGACGACCCTGAAAATTGGATTTTGCAAAAAAAAGTAACCTACGCCACTATTATAGAAACATTGGATGAGCCAGCGAAAGCAGAAATTCGCCTTTTCTATTTTTGGAAGAAAGATTGGCCGAAACCTATAGCAGTACACAACCTTGCGAGATTAACTAAAGGTGAAATGATAGGCACTCGTTACAATCAAAATAAAACATGGGTGGGAGGATCGATTGCTTTTTTTGAAAAAGACTAAATGAACAACTTTCTATTACAATACATTGAAGAAGTTGTATTCAAAACGAAACAACAACCCATTAGGAGCAGATTGCTCTAATTTATTAGACACATTATATCTATACCCAAGATCAAACCTCATTTTACTTTTAATAATAAACTGAATAACCGGAGCCACATCTACAAATGTATTACCTGAATATAAATTTGTTTGACAAAGAAATTCCAACATCCCATTTACATTCATTTGATTATAACTCACATACTCCTTGGGTAACAACAGTTTTCCAATTGACAGCGTATAGTTTATTGCATTTCTACGTTTATCTCCATAAATGAATGTCTCTGTAGTGCTATTATCCATCGCATGCAAAAAAGCAACACTAGAAGAAAGAGCTACTTTATTTACCAATTTTGTAGAAACAACTCCCATTTCATACCCCGTATTATGTCCTTTAAAATCAATTGCGGGTTGATGAATTGTGGCATTATTCCATGCAAATTGACCAAACAATGCCATTCTAAAATGACTATGAATATCATCCTGGCTATAGAAGCGATATTTCATATAAACAGACGCCCCATCGAGAATATACGATCCTCCATTCTGACCAGAAATGACCGCATCTAAATGAATCATTACTTTTTTTGATACCCCAAGCATTACTTCAGGCAAGATATGAATACTATTGATATTCAGTTGTTTATCTTTCATTATAGAACTACTCATTCTAATGCCAACTGAACGGGCAGCCATATTACTTGCGGGCTCGG
>CANJJU010000044.1 GCA_947474815.1 Chitinophagaceae bacterium
AAGCTTACGTTAAATTAAATTAATACGATATAGGATTATTTTCTTTTTTGTAATTTGAATAATAAAGATAGAATATGAAATGGATCGCGTGTATTGTGTTTCTTTTTGCTTTAAACGCTGGAATAGCACAAAGAATTAGTCATGCCGATATGGCTACTCTAAAAACTAAAGAAGATTCGCTTCGGTCACCCTCTTTTAAACTCATTCAAGGCATCAATGCATCAGATCGACTTCAAGCAGATAGTGTATTTACTAAAATTCTAGTTAGGGCACTTAAAATCAACAATTCCTTTTATTATCCTTTCGACTCTTTGATAACCATCTCTACTTTGTATCCTACTGATAGTACGTTTAGGATTTTCACATGGCAAATGATTATTAATGACAATGTAATTAGGCAGCATGGTGCTATACAAATGAAAACAACGGACGGGTCTTTGAAGTTGTTTCCATTGATTGACAAATCAGACATAACAGAAAACATGGCAGATACGATTGGGAGTAATTTTGGTTGGATGGGCGCTTTGTATTATAAAATAATCACCACTTCTTTTAATGGAAATTTCTATTATACTTTATTAGGTTTTGATGAAAATAATATTAGAAGCAATAAGAAAGTAATTGAAGTATTGCATTTTGAAAATGACAAGCCTGTTTTTGGAGGTCATTATTTTTCTTTCCCTCCCAAGCATCCATATTCAAACGATATCTCCCGTTATATATATGAATTTAAAAAAGAATCGGGCCCTCGACTTACTTACGACAATCAGCTTCAAATGATTGTTATGGAGCATCTTGTTTCTGAATCCAATGAGCCAAATAAATTGTGGACGTTGGTTGGAGATGGTGATTATGAGGGCTTTAAATGGGTTGGAGGCAAATGGGTGTATAACTCAAAAATATTCAATGAAGTAACACCTGAAGGACAGGCTCCTATTCCTAATATGATTTTAGATGAAAAGGGAAAAGTGATTGATTCGAATTTAAAGAAAAACTAATCCAATTTAAGTACTGCAAGAAATGCTTCTTGTGGAATTTCAACATTCCCCACTTGTTTCATTCGTTTTTTTCCTTCTTTTTGTTTTTCTAATAATTTTCTTTTTCTGCTAATATCACCTCCATAACACTTGGCTGTTACATCTTTGCGCATAGCACTAATATTTTCACGTGCTATAACTTTTGCTCCAATAGCCGCTTGAATTGATATCTGAAATTGCTGACGAGTTAATAGCTCTTTTAATTTATCACATAATTTTCTGCCAAATTCTTGTGCACGACTTCTGTGAATCAATGCACTCAATGCATCTACTTTTTCGCCATTGAGCAATATGTCCATTCTTACAATATCGCTGTCTCTAAATCCTATTGGATGGTAATCGAAAGACGCATACCCTCTGGTTTGTGATTTTAGTTTATCATAAAAGTCAAAAACGATTTCAGTAAGGGGCATTTCAAAAGTCAGCTCAACTCTAGTTGGACTTAGATATCCTTGATGAATCAGCATCCCTCTTTTACTAATACAAAGAGTCATGATGTTGCCAATATAATCTGGCTTTGTAATTATTTGCGCTTTAATATAAGGTTCTTCAATACGGTCTGTTCTGGTGGGATCGGGTAATGTTGAGGGATTGTGAACATCTATCTTTTCTCCCTTATGTGTATATGCAATAAAACTCACGTTCGGAACGGTGGTAATAACCGTTTGATTAAACTCACGCTCTAATCGCTCTTGAATGATTTCCATGTGCAACAATCCAAGAAATCCGCATCTAAAGCCAAATCCAAGTGCCTGAGATGTTTCTAGTTCAAATGTAAGTGAAGCGTCATTGAGTTGTAATTTCTCCATACAATCACGTAGTTCTTCAAATTCATCCGTGTTTACTGGAAATATCCCCGCAAATACCATTGGCTTAACTTCTTCAAATCCATCAATTCTTTGATCTGTAGGATTGATTACGGTTGTAAGCGTATCTCCCACTTTAACTTCTTTTGCATTTTTGATTCCGGTTATAATATAACCAACATCTCCGCATTCCACTCTGTCTTTCTTCTCCATGCCTAATTTTAATATACCTACCTCATCTGCTTCGTATTCTTTGTCGGTGCTGAAGAATTTAACTTTATCTCCTTTCTTAATACTTCCATTAAATATTCTGTAGTAAACAATGATTCCTCTAAAGCTGTTAAATACACTATCAAAAATCAATGCTTGTAAAGGGGCTTCTGGATTACCTGTTGGACCTGGGATTCTTTCAATAATAGCCTTTAAAATCTCTTCTATACCGATTCCACTTTTACCACTGGCAAGAAGAATATCTTCTTCCTTGCAGCCTATTAATTCAATGATTTGATCCTTTACTTCAGGAATCATTGCACCATCCATATCAATCTTATTGATTACAGGAATGATTTCAAGATCATTGTCAATAGCAAGATATAAATTACTGATTGTTTGTGCTTGTATACCTTGTGTAGCATCTACTAATAGCAAAGCGCCTTCACAGGCGGCCAATGCTCTACTAACTTCATAACTGAAATCTACGTGACCAGGAGTGTCTATCAGATTTAGAATATAATTACCATTAGGTATTTCCTTTTTATTTGGATTGGTATTGGTGTAAGGGTAATTGATTTGTATTGCATGGCTCTTAATGGTTATACCCTTTTCTCTTTCTAGATCCATGTCATCTAAAACCTGTGCTTGCATATCACGATCACTGATGGTACCAGTAGATTGTAGTAGTCTGTCTGCTAATGTACTCTTACCGTGATCGATGTGAGCTATGATACAAAAATTTCTAATATTCTTCATTTACTACTAAGGCGTATTTTAGGTTGCAAAAGTAGCTCATTTATACGTATTTACACGATTGATGTTGGTTCTATAGCACCCTATTTTTCAAATTAATTTAATTATTTTTTGAGGCTATTTATTATGGCCGAGAATTCAGCTGCCACAAGGCTTGCACCGCCAACCAATCCCCCGTCAACATCTGGTTTTTCAAATATTTCAGTTGCATTTGCCGCTTTTACACTGCCTCCGTACAATATAGAAATAGAATGGGCTATTTCATTGCCATATTGTTTGGATAATACTGTTCTAATATGTAAATGCATTTCTTGGGCTTGATGGCTGCTAGCAGTTTTGCCTGTTCCAATTGCCCAAATTGGCTCATATGCAATAATGAAATCTTTCATTTGTGTTGCATTCAAATGAAACAAACTTTCCTTTAATTGAGTTTCTACATAGTCGTTTTGATTGTTGGCCTCTCTAATTGTTAGCGGTTCACCACAGCAAAATACGGGTTTAATCCCACTCGCTAATGCAAGGTCAATTTTTTGAGCTAATAGTTGATTGTTCTCATCAAAGTATTCTCTTCTTTCGCTATGACCAATAATAGCATATTTCACATCAATGCTTTTAAGTATTTCAGCACTTGTTTCTCCTGTGTAAGCTCCATTTTTTGTTGCCGCACAATTTTGAGCGCAAATATTGAATTTTTTTTGAATGGATAGCTTTTCTTTCATCTTCATTAAATAAGGGAAGGGCACGGCAAATAATACTTCTTGATTATCTGATAAAGCATATTCCATTTTTAATATTTCATCCATTAAATCTTCGGCTTGTTCTATGCTAAGATTCATTTTCCAATTTGCTGCAGCAATTTGTTTTCTCATGAGTTGATAATTTAATTAATATAATTCTTTAAGAAGTTGTATTTCGTTATCAGTGATTGTTTGTTTTTTAAATTTCTTCCACTTGTCTATATCCTCTATTGCTTTATTGAATATATATTTTTTGTCGCCCCAAGTAAAATGATCAATATATTTCTTCGGGAAACCATTGCTGAATACATTGCAGCAAACACCTACGAATGTACCTGTATTAAAGGATGTATTGATAGCAGATCGGCTGTAGTCGCCCATGATTAAACCTGCCTTGTTCCCCGCTGTAATGGAGGTTGAATCGAGTTGGAGTTGGTATGTAACTTCTCCTGCATTGTTTTTTACGTTACTGGTAGTGGTTCCGGCACCTAAATTGCACCATGCACCAATGACGCTATCTCCTAAATAACCATCATGTGCTTTGTTGCTATACTCAAACATGACAGCATTTTTAATTTCTCCCCCTACTATACAATTTGGGCCGATGCTGGTACCTCCATATATTTTAGTGGCCATTTTTACCAAACTATTTTCTCCAATTGAAAGAGGACCTCTCAATAAAGAGCCTTCCATTATTTCTGCATTTTTTCCTATATATATAGGCCCGTTTGATGCATTTAATGAACTATAAATAACAGTTGCGCCTTCCTCAACAAAAATTTGTGCTGGATTAATACAATGATTAGACGCATCAATACTTTCCGATTTTTGATTGCAAGTGATCAATTCGAAATCCCTTTGTATAGCCCATTCGTTTAGTTGAAATATGTGCCAGGGAAATACAATGGATTTAATATTATCTGTAGAATTAATTATTTTATTGTGAAGAGCAGATTGAATGATTGTGTCAACGTTATTTTTAGTGGGGATTAGATTGGCTTCAATTGAAATGCAATCTGCAGAGGGTTCTTGTAAGATACAAACTCCAGGCAATTCCTTAACAAGCCGTTCCCATTTTTCTCTAATGGTGAGTATGCCAATTCTTATATCGGATACATGTCTAGTTAGGCTAAAAGGTAAGAGAGATGCCCTGCAGTTGCTATCGTTTAAGAAAATATTCATTTAAATAAAAATAGTAATTTGTTTTAATTCTAGAATAAGAACATGTTATATCATAAAAAAATCCCAACAGGAAAGTTGGGATGTATTAAATTGATATCTTGAAAAGATCTTATTTTGCTTTTTTCTCGTAACGTTTTTTGAACTTATCGATACGTCCTGCAGTATCTACTAGTACGTTTTTACCCGTGTAAAAAGGATGAGATGTATTTGAAATCTCAAGTTTAATAACTGGATATTCTTTGCCATCTTCTTCCCAAAGAACTGTTTCAGAACTATGAGCAGTTGAACGAGACAAGAACATAGTACCATTACTCATATCCTTGAATACCACTGTTTTGTAATTTGTTGGGTGAATTCCTTCTTTCATATTAATTTAATTTGAAGTACGGATTTTGCCGTACAGATTTGTTAAGAGTGCAAATGTATGACTTTTTACTTAAAAACGTCAAAATTCGACTAGCTTTTCATGTTTACGAATTGAAGGGCGATTCCAATGTTCCAGGTTTTACTTAATTGTATAACATCCTGTAAATCATCGATTTTCTTGCCTGTTACTCTAATAATATCGTCCATAATAGCTACTTGTACTTTTAGGCCACTGTCTTTAATCAATTTTACTATTTTTTTGGCATCCTCTTGTTTTATGCCATTTCGCACAAGAACTTCTTTTTTGGTTACTTTCCCACTCACATAGGCTTCTTTACTAAAATCGTACACTTCAGCAGCTAATCCTTGTTTCATGCTTCTGCTAATAAGCACATCAATGATTTGCTGAATTTTCATATCACTGTCGGCTTCTATGTTTAATTTAAGATCTTTTTTATTGAGGTCAATTACAACATGTGAACCTTTGAAATCGAAACGATTGGTAATTTCTTTGGATACAACGTTGATTGCGTTGTCTAATGTTTGTAAATCTACTTTACTTACCATGTCAAATGAGGCCATAACAATTGTATTTTATTATTTAATAATATTATTGTGTGTAATTATATTGCAATTCTAGTATATAGTTTTTTTGAAACCCACATTAGCAATCCACCAGATACAAGTAATATGAATGCTATCATTTCTGCTTGAGTAGTTTCTATTCCAAATAAAAGATATGCTTTGTTAACTCTTATTAGCTCTACCATCAATCTTTCAGCACCGTTTAATGAGAGGTATAAACCAAACATAAACATCGGAGCTTTAATTGACTTTCTAATAAACCACATGAGTAGAAATAAAAGAGAACAAATAATAGCTTCATATAGTGGTGTAGGGAAAACAGGCTGAGGCAATACTCTATTGTGCTCATCTGTAATGCCTGGAATAGCTATTCCATCTTTATTTACATTTTGAGGATAGCTGTAAGCAAAAAACCAAGAAGGTAAAAATGAAGGGCCTTTAAAAGATTTATGAGGAACTGCTTCTAAGGAATTATATGCTCTGTCTGTAACATAAATATCGTTGGCTCCTTCTTTGGCCTTGCCTTCTGTAAAATAACCAACATTATCTTGAAGTGCTTTTTCAAAGTCTCCAAGCTTTGCAATGGAAACTTTTCCTTGATTGTCACTAACATATGCACTATTAAAAACACCCCAATCTCCATCTCCTGAAATTTGGCATCCCAATCTCCCTATTGCATAGGCAATCATTAAAGCGGGAGCAGCAGCATCTACAAGATGTTTTATTTTAATGTCTTTTTTATAGGCATACCAGCAAATGGTAATAGCAGCAAGAATCAATCCTCCGTAAAAAGTAAGTCCACTTTGAGATAATAATTTTTGTATTGGATTAGCAATGAATTCATCCCAATGTTCAAAATTATCAAACAGCTTTGCTCCAAGAATTCCGAATATGAGTCCTAAAACAATGATGTCGCCTACTCTATCATGTGGCCATATTCTGACTACCCTTCTTTCGGGTTCTTTTAACTTTACTTTGTTTTTTTCTCTCCATTTAATTCCAGCAAGTAAAGCAGCCATTAAAATACCTCCAACAATACTCCCTTCTTTTGAGAAAATGTATTCTTGTGGATTAATAAATACAGGTTTTGAAAAAATGAGTCCTAGTATTTTATATCCAAAGCCAAATCCAACTAACCCATTAATCAGCAGATCAATGATACTAGCAGGACTACCTACAGTAATCATTTCTTCTCTCGGAAGAAGCAATGCCAATTTTTCTTTTCTATGTAATTCAGCTGTTAATACCCAGGCTGCAACAATAAACGCCAATGCAACCAATAGGCCAAATGTATTTATAAAACTCAATGTATTCCACTCAACCCCCCACCAATCTTTGAAAACATAATATAAATTAGGGTACATGTGTGTATATTTTATTTTGAATGATTAATTACAATGAGCTTGAAATGCTCCAATCAAATTGTCGGCAATCATTTGCGCACTGCGTCCTTCAATATTGTGTCTTTCAATCATGTGCACCAATTTGCCATCTTTGAATAATGCAATAGCTGGAGACGAAGGCGGATAAGGCATAAGGTATTCTCTTACTTTTTTAACTGCGTCTACATCAAAGCCCGCAAAGCTAGTGGCAAGGTGAGTTGGTTTAATGGGTGCGTTTTGTACAGCCATTAATATTCCTGGTCTGGCAGTTCCTGCACTACAGCCGCAAACAGAATTTATCATTACTAATGCGGTGCCATTTTCAGAAAGTACTTTCTCTACATCTGCTGGTGTCAACATTTCTTGAAAACCATTTTCTGTTAATTCTTCTTTCATTGGTATTACAATTTCTGCTGGATACATAGTATAAGGTTTAGTTGTTTATTCGTTTAGTTGTTGAGTTATTAATATCCTAAAATTTTTAACATGCTTTGGGCAGATTGTTCTTTTGCATGAAGCCAATCTACTAGTTTGCCATTTTTATCATGTCCAATGATAACGTGTTTGGGTGAAGGAATCATACAATGTTTAATACCTCCATATCCACTGATTTGATCTTGATAGGCTCCTGTATGAAAGAAACCTACATATAAAGGTTCTCCATTTTCAATTTTTGGAAGAAAGACTTCATTGATGTGTTCTTCAGAATCGTAATAATCATGACTATCACAAGTGATGCCCCCTAATACTACGCGATGATATTCATTGTCCCACTTATTGATGGGAAGCATTAAGAACTTCTCGCCTATTCCCCAGGTGTCTGGTAAGGTAGTGATAAAGGAAGAATCAATCATATACCAAGTTTCACGATCATTCTGCATTTTTTGACCAATTACGCTGTAAATATGAGCCATGCTTTCTCCTACGGTGTAACTGCCGAATTCAGTAAAGATATTAGGCATTGGCACCTTATTTCGATTGCAGGCAACTTTAATATTTCTTACAATCTCATTGATCATGAATTGATAATCATATTCAAAGCCAAGCGAATGCTTGATTGGGAAACCTCCGCCAATATTAATCGAATCAAGTTCAGGACAAATTTTCTTCAATTGGCAATAAAGGTTGATTACTTTATTTAATTCACTCCAATAATAAATATCATCTTTAATTCCTTTATTTAAAAAGATGTGAAGCATTTTTAATTGAAATCGGTGTTCATTTCCTTCTATTTTATCAACATAAAATTCAAGGATATCTTTTGCGCGTATGCCTAGTCGAGAGGTATAAAAAGGAAAATTAGGTTCTTCTTCTGCTGCCACTCTGATTCCAAGATTAAAAGGAACTTTAACTGATTTGATGTATGCCTTTAGTTCTTCTTTGTTATCAAGAATAGGAATAACGTTTTTAAATCCACTATTCAATAAGCCCGCAATTCTCTGTGTATAGGGTTTTTGTTTGTACCCATTACAAATGATATTGATGTCTTTGGTAATCTTCTTTTTTTCATAAAGCTTTTTAATAATATCTATATCATAAGCGTAAGAAGTCTCTAGGTGAATATCATGCTTCAATGTTTCTTCCACTATAAATGAAAAGTGTGAGCTTTTAGTACAATAGCAGTAATTGTACTTTCCGGTGTATTTATGTTTTTTAAAAGCGGCAGCAAACATACTTTTAGCTTTATTTATCTGCTTGCCAATTTTGGGTAAGTAAGTTAGTTTTAGAGGAGTGCCATACTTATCTATCAAAGCCTTTACATCTTGTCCGTTGTATTGCAGATAATTGTTTACCAGTTTAAAATCTTCTTGAGGAAAATTAAAAGTCTGATTTACTAGATCGCTATAAGTATTGTTCATTCCAACAGGGCCCATTCTTGAATTGAATTTTAAGTTAGAAATAATGAGTCAACAAAGATATCATTTAGTAGGGTATAAAAATAAAAATCCGGATACAAAATGTACCCGGATAGATGTACTTAATACCCTAATATTTATTTAACTGATTCAACCAATTTCTTGAAAGATTCTGGCTCATTCATAGCCAAATCTGCCAATACTTTACGGTTAAGATCAATTTTCTTTTCTACTAATTTGTTAATGAACTGACTGTAAGTCATTCCTTCAGCTCTAACAGCTGCATTGATACGCGCAATCCACAAAGTGCGGTATTCACGCTTTTTCAATTTACGACCAACGTAGCTATACGTTAATCCTTTCTCCATTACGTTTTTAGCAACGGTATATACATTTTTACGCTTACCATAATACCCTTTGGCAGCTTTTAAAATCTTTTTGCGGCGAGCTCTACTGGCTACTGCATTTTTTGAACGTGGCATATCTTAATTTTTTTAAAGTTAAAGTTGATTAAATTACTCCTCGGGTTATTTCATACCCAAAAGACGTTTTACAAAATGCATATTTGCATCACTTACCGTACCATCAATACGCATGTTACGCTTGCGTTTGGTAGATTTTTTTGTAAGAATGTGACGTTTGAAAGCTTTTTGAAAAGTAATTTTACCGGAACCGGTAACTTTGAAGCGCTTCTTTGCGCTGCTGTTGGTTTTAACCTTTGGCATTTTATAACCTTTTAATAGTTACTCCCTGCTGGCGTTCCAGGACAACCCGGAAACTTATGGAGCCTTGTGGGAAATGAATAAAACAAAAAGAATCAATCTTTTCGGGATGCAAATGTAGGTAAAATATTGAGTATTTACACTATTTTAAGTGCAATTTTTTATTTGTAGAGCCTAAAAACTGCTATTTCTAAGCGTTTTCATGAATGCCAATCCCTTTTCCCTTGCCAAAAGGACATTTTTTTCAGGAATTTGGCTAGAATCTGGGTATGCTTCCAATGCTTTATCTAAGCTATCTTCTCTCAAAATATGCAACATTGGATAGGGAGATCGGTTGGTATAATTAGCAGCATCCGTTTCAGGGGTACCGGCAAACAAATAAAGGGGGTGAAAACTGGCTATTTGAAACACGCCTTCCAGACCTTCCTTTTCAATTAATTGCTCACACAAATCAATCAAGTCTAAATAATGAAGAAAAGTATCAAATCCATTTGGAAGAATAATAAAGGAAGTTTCTGTTGAAGGATTCTCGAGAAGTCGATTGCATTCGAGGATAAGAGTTTTAAGAACATCTTTGATTTGGAGTGAGTTCTCTACTATATAATCAATGGAATTTTGTTTAGTGGGCTTTGCTGCAAAAGGACAAAAATTTAATCCAATGACTACATTGGAAATCCATTTTTTAGTTTGATCAATTATATTATTGTCTGAAATCATTTTATAAAGTTCTTATTCCAATTTATTTATTCTCCCATGCTTTCTCCATCATCGGTTTTGCTTGAATGTTGAAGCATTTCGTTAATAGTGGATATTTCAACAGGAGTGAAATACCGCCATTTGCCAGGAGCAATTCCATTTAATGAAAAACTCATGATTCGTATTCTTTTTAAGCTAGTAACACGAAAGCCCAATGTTTCACACATGCGTCTTATCTGACGATTCAATCCTTGGGTAAGTATAATTCTGAATTTTTGATTGCCTTCTTGCTTTACAAAACAACTTTTTGTAATCGTTCCCAATATCTTTACTCCATTGCGCATTTGATCAATAAAATGATGATCTATTGGATTGTCAACAGTTACGATGTATTCTTTTTCATGCCCATTCCCCGCTCTTAAAATTTTATTTACAATGTCGCCATCGTTGGTAAGAAATATCAAACCTTCAGATAACTTATCTAATCTCCCAATAGGAAATATTCTCGTTTTATAATTGACGTAATCTATGATGTTGGTTTTGTCTTTGGTATCAGTAGTACAAGTAACTCCTTTGGGCTTGTTGAGCATAATATAAACAGGCGCCTTTTTCTTTTTAAGGGGCTCTCCATCTATTCGAACATCATCTCCCGGGTTGACTCGATTGCCTTTGTGGGCATCTCTCCCATTAATGGTAACCCTGCAATCATCAATGTATTTATCTGCTTCTCGTCTGCTGCAAAACCCAGAATCGCTAATATATTTATTTAGACTTGTATCCAATTAATTTGTATTTATGGTTGATTTGTATTTTCAATTTGCAATTCTTTCCAAGGTGTTGATCCGTCATTTTCTCTTTTGAAAATCATAGAATCAGAATATTGAATTACAATTTCTGCTGTTGTATAAACGATATTACCCTCCATTAGATGTCCGCCAATTGTTTTGCCTGTACTGTCGCTAAGACTAACATGTAAATGAGAGCCATTTTCGGATAGTGTACCAGCTAAACTGACAATTTCAAAATGCCCTACTCCATTGGTTGGCTGTTCTTGATTCGCAAATCTAATTGAATAATTAGTCAAACTGCCAACACAAGTTGCTATCCATCCTGCCTTTATCTTATGTTCATTTACTAATGCTTGAATCGATTTTTTTAAATCAGCTCCTGGTTTTAATCTAAAAGCAAAGGATTGACTGGTAGACATATTGCTTTTATTTTTGTGTGAACAAGCATTAATTGAAAAAATCAACAACAAAATTAATAATTGTTTGTTTACTTTATGTAATCTTAACATGATTCAAACTATTAATTTAAAATTTTAAGCAATATAATACATTCAACTATGGAAAAAGGATTAGCCACTTTTGGAAATGGATGCTTTTGGTGTACAGAAGCGATTTTTAAGGGCCTTGTAGGCGTTATGGAAGTAACCAGCGGTTATTCTGGCGGAACGACTATCAATCCAGATTATAAATCTGTTTGTACCGGACAAACGGGTCATGCAGAATGCTTGCAAATTCAGTATGACCCAACAAAGATTAGTTTTGAACAATTATTAGAAGTTTTTTGGGCAACGCACGATCCTACTACGCTCAATAGACAAGGCAATGATATAGGAACTCAATACAGAAGCGTTATTTTTTATCATAATGAGTCGCAAAAGGAAATTGCTCATGAATATGTTGCACAGCTAACCAGTAACAAAACTTTTTCTAATCCTATTGTAACAATTATAGAGCCAATCAGTATTTTTTATTCAGCAGAAAATTATCATCAAGATTATTTTAGTCAGCACCAAAATGAATCTTATTGCCAATTTGTTGTAAGACCTAAAGTAGAAAAATTTAGAAAAGAGTTTAAGAGTAGGTTGGCTGAAAAGTAGATTAATTAACTTTATCTACTCTTTTCAAGTCAAGTAAATTAAGACTATTAGAATGAAAGTTTTTAATATTAGGGTGAACCAAATGAATAACCATATCATACCAAAGCGGCACGATAGGAACATCTGCCAATATTAGATTATCCATTTTTCTATAAAGCGTATACCGTATACTGTCATTCGTTTCTTTCAGCGCTTGCTCATACATTAAATCGTATGCAGGATTTGAATATCTTGTATAATTAGGAGGTGCAGGGTTTTTGCTATAAAATACACTAAGATAATTTTCGGCATCAGGATAATCTGCTATCCAACTTCCTCTAAAAAGCAACGCTTGTGATTTGCTTGTTTGTTCAAGTAGTAAACTTTTTTGAACAGTCTCTACAATCACATTTATTCCTAATTGCTTAAGTTCGTTAACTATGTAAATTCCTAATGATGCGTAATTAGGAACAGTTAACAATTT
Organism: Chitinophagaceae bacterium; assembly: GCA_947474815.1. Lineage (GTDB taxonomy): Bacteria > Bacteroidota > Bacteroidia > Chitinophagales > Chitinophagaceae > Ferruginibacter. The sequence continues at coordinate 12,684 of CANJJU010000044.1, forward strand.
AACAAAAGGCATCGGATGATTGTTGTCAAATCCTGCTTCTGCTAATAATTGTGTTGCTTTAATTGGGTCGTAATGAAACCCTTTGACAAGTGTACTATCAAAGGATGGCAAGCCAGCGGGAATAAATCCACTGTTGGCAGCTGTTCCAATTGAGTTGCGTAAGTAAAGAAGCATTTTTTTTCTATCAATACCATAATTGATGGCTTCGCGTATCTTTTTTAGCCGTAAAGGCGAATTTTTAAGAAGACTATTATTGGTGTCTGCTAAAATTCCTAGATACTCTGTGTTTAAATAAGGATGTTTATCTAATATTATTTTATCTTTCCAGTTGTCTTTTAAGTTGCCTGTTTTGGTAAGTATTTCGTCTTTAAAAGTTACATCTAAGTCGTTTATGAAATCTAAATGATGTTGCTGAAATTCTAAGTATTCTGTTGCTTTACTTTCGTAAAAGGTTATTTTAATTCTGTCTAAATATGGTAACCGAATGCCGTTATGATCTTTTTCGAAGTATCTGTCATTTTTTCCCAGAATCAATCCTTGTCCTTCTTCCCAAGCAATGAAACGAAAGGGACCAGTGCCAACAGGATGTCTTCTAAATGATGCGCCATAATAATCAACTGCTTCATGAGGAACAATAGAACAATACTGCATACTCAACACACCCAAAATTGGTTGGAATGGTTGTATCAAATGCAATTCGAACGTAGAATCGTTGATTGCTGAAAATGGATTAACACGGGTGGTTTTATCATTGAATATCCAGCTGCCAGGGCTGGCAGTACTTTTATTTGTAATTCTATTTAAACTATATACTACATCGCTTGCAAGTAGATTTCTCCCTACTCCATTTTTAAAAACAGGATCATTATGAAAATATACATCGGTTCGCAAGTGGAACGTAATGGTGCATTTATCGGATGAAAATTCCCAGCTTTTTGCAAGAGAAGGCATTAGGTGCATTTGATCATCTACTTCAACGAGAGTATTATACAATTGATGCACTGGCCAAATGATAGACTGATTCTTTGCAAAGGCAGGATCTAAGGTAGATATGCCTGTTGACTCATTATATCGAAAAACTTTTAATGAAGGATGTATATGATCATTGCATCCCATTATTATTATGAAACAAAATAAGTAAATTGTTATGCGATAAATAGTCATTTTCAGATTGATTACCTTAAAGGTATCAAATCAAATTAATAATATTGAACAGATTGATTGATAATAGTTTTTAATGATTGAACTTAGTATTACATTTAATTATAAATAGGAGGTTTTTTTAAAATCCAGCAGGTATGATTCGATTATATAAGTCCTTGTTTTTTATTTTTTTATTCTACTCTATAGGAAATTTGTATGCGCAAGACCCGCTTTCTCATTCGACCTTTTCTCATCAAGATTCATTACGAGGCAGTAATGGGATGGGCAGATTATATTGGGATCTGTTGAGATATACCATTACCGTTACGCCTGATTTTGAAAGCAAAACAATTACAGGAATTAATAAAATAGATTTTGTAGATAGTGGTTCTGCTGTAATACAAATTGATTTACAAGAGCCAATGGTCATCGATAGTATTAAAAACAATAAATCGCACTACGCATTTAATCGTGAAGGGAATGTGTATTGGGTAACATTAAGATCTAATAAAACAAATAGAAATTCTTTTCAGCCATATAAAAGAAGCCTTACATTTTTCTTTCATGGCAAACCAAAAGAAGCAGTAAATCCACCCTGGGATGGTGGTTGGATATGGAAAAAAGACATTCATGGCAATCCATGGATGAGTGTTGCTTGCCAGGGATTAGGTGGAAGTGTATGGTATCCTTGCAAAGACATCCAAAGTGATGAGCCCAATAATGGAGCAATTTTGCGAATCATTGTTCCAGATTCTCTTATGGGAATTGGCAATGGTAAATTAAAGGAAAAAAAGACCATCGGAAAAGGTAAGATGCTTTATACTTGGCAAGTTGTTAGTCCTATTAATAATTATAACATTGTACCCTATATTGGAAAGTATAGTCATTTTTCTGATAATTATAAAGGACTTAAAGGTAACTTATCAATGGATTATTGGGTGTTGAATGATCATTTGGAAAAAGCAAAAAAACAATTTGCGGATGCGCCTCGTATGATGAAAGCTTTCGAATATTGGTTTGGCCCCTATCCTTTTTATGCAGACGGATATAAATTAGTAGAGTCGCCTCATTTAGGGATGGAACACCAAAGTGCCATTGCTTATGGAAATAAATTTAAGAATGGATATTTGGGAAGAGATTTGTCTGGCTCCGGTTGGGGATTAAAATGGGATTTCATCATAGTACACGAAAGTGGACATGAATGGTTTGCGAATAATATTACCACCAATGATATTGCTGATATGTGGGTACATGAAGGATTTACGAATTATAGCGAAGTGTTATTTACTGAATATTATTACGGAAAGGAAGCTGGAAATGATTATGCGATTGGATTAAGAAAAAATATCGATAACGATGTGCCCATCATTGCACCCTATGGAGTTAACAAAGAAGGAAGTGGAGACATGTATTATAAAGGAGCGAATATGATTCATTTAATTCGTCAAGTGATGAATGATGACCAAAAATTCAGAAATATTCTTATTGGATTGAATAAACAATTCTTTCATAAAACAGTTAATACTGCAGACGTAGAAGCTTTTATAAATAAAGAATCAGGCAAAGATTTTTCTACTGTTTTTGATCAATATTTGCGTACTGTAAAAATACCCACATTAGAATATCGTTTTCAGGACAATCTTTTAAAATACAGATGGATAAACATTGTAGAAGGGTTTAATCTCCCTATTAAAATTACGATTGGAAAAAGCGATCAGCCAATATGGATAACTCCTACTAAAGAATGGCAATCAATTCCATACAATGATGCAGAAAAATTGATTAGTCTAGATCCAAATTTTTATGTGAGACTTCTAAAAAATGAAGAGTAAAATTATTTAGTATAGATACTATTCTCTCTCTTCTAAAATATTTGAGCGGATTCTTCCATATCCTTTAAATCGAGTCCTATAATAATCATCTTCAAGATTATTAATACATACACCTTGGCTAGTACTAGCATGAACAAAATAGCCGTTGCTTAGATAAACGCCCACATGACTGATTCCTCCAGAAGTATTAAAAAAAACCAGATCGCCTTCTTTGGCGTCGTCATGTTTAATTTTAAAACACAAAGCATATTGTTCTCTTGCAGTTCTAGGTAATACTAATTGAAATATTGAGCTTTGTAACTTAGCCGTAAAAGCGCTGCAATCAATTCCATCTTTAGTTGACCCTCCATAACGATAGGTTGTTTGCCACCATTCTTCTATAAAATTATAAAGAGATTTGTTTTGGATGAACTCTACCTCCGTATTTAAAATTTGAGCATATTTAAATTGAATGGAGGTAAACTCCTCTATTGCACCTGAACCCGAATCTTGCATAGCATTAGGAATAATCACTTCATTTGTACTGCCTACTTTAGAATGAACAGAGGTGTTGTTGTTTAATTCTATGCCGCCTATAAATTTTAAAGTTTTATCCTCAACAATTACATTCGATTTGCTTCCATGCCTTTGAGCAACAGTATTTAAACTGAAAATCGTTAAAAAATAGATAGATATGAATATTGGTTTCAATGTAAGGTGTCTTGTTTCAGAGGAAAATAAATAAGTCCAAATTTAACTCAATAATACCAATATTACTCATTTTGCAAGTTAGTAATAGGTTATAAATGACAAAATTTCAATATAAAAGGACGTATTTCAATAAGTTGGCTATAATGTTAATAATATCACAATAAGAAAGCATTTTTTCTTCTTTAATTATGATATTTTGCAGGATAAATTATTTAAAATAAAAAGAATAAAAATGAAAAAAATACTATCAGCAATCTTTTTATCAATCTTGTTGTTGAGCATCGTTTCATGCAAAAAAAACAATCCAACAGCTACTAGTTATGCTCATTTTAAAATCAATACTATCACTCTCACCTCTTTTCCTGCAAAGGATGGTACTGGAAGCGATTGGGATTTTGGTTTAGGGTCACTTTACTTGTACCCAGACCTATATACTACTATTGACTCTGTTAGTACAAATATTTATAATGGCAGCGTTTATAATATAAGTGAAGTGAATCCTACAAATGGATTACCAGTTTCATGGAATAGCACCGTTGATATCAATAGTTTGTCAGCTTCTTATTATATAAATCTCTATGATTCAGACATAGATAGTCCAGATTTAATTGGTCAAATTCCTTTTGTTTTATATGATCACAAAAATGGATATCCAACTGCATTTTCAATAACAAACGGTACAACATCGATTACATTGAGCGGAACATGGTATTAAAATGAAATTCAGTCACTTACATGTTCATACACAGTATTCTTTATTAGATGGCGCTGCCTCTATAAAAAATCTATACAAAAAATCTATATCTGATGGTATGCCAGCAGTGGCTATCAGTGATCATGGAAACATGTTTGGTGTATTTGAGTTTGTAAAAGAAGCCTATAGAAATCTTGATGCCAATGGGAAACCACTTGTAAAGCCCATCGTGGGGTGTGAATTTTATATTACACAAGACCGAACAAGAAAAACATTTAGTAAAGAAGAAAAGGATCCTCGACATCATCAAATTTTACTTGCAAAAAATGATATAGGGTATAAAAATCTTGTTAAGCTTACTTCATTGGGTTATATCGAAGGGATGTATTCAAAATATCCTCGAATCGATAAAACGCTTATTCATAAATACCATGAAGGCCTTATTGCTACCACTTGTTGCTTAGGCGCATTGGTTCCTCAAACAATTCTTAAAAAAGGAGAAGAGGAAGGCGAGAATGAATTTAAATGGTGGTTAAATATTTTTCAAGAAGATTACTATGTTGAATTGCAGCGTCATGGCATGCAAGAGCAAGACAAAGTAAATGAAGTATTATTGAGATTTGCAAAAAAGTATAATGTAAAAGTTATTGCAAGCAATGATAGTCATTATGTTGATCAGCGTGATTTTAATGCACATGATATTTTACTTTGTATCAATACAGG